>NZ_JBKGGW010000047.1:0-40492 GCF_052041945.1 Pseudomonas sp. SMN11
CCGCTTCGCAGCCAAGCGTTGCCGATCTCCTATCACTTCTACTAGTAGCAATGCTCGAAAAAAGAACGCATAGTCAACTGCACAACGTTGACTCCTCTGTAGATCTGTTGATGAGAACGCCAGACTATGAAAACAAAAGAGACTGTCATTCATTATTTTTACCAGAACGCACGACTGGCAACACTAAAGTCGAACGACTACTATCGGAAAACTTTCAGCAATCTAGACGACCACCTTGCCGAATTAATTATATCCGAAACCAGAAATATCAAAGTTTTAGCGATTGACGCAAACGGTTCAAACTTGCAGATCCAAGACGAGCAGCATGGTCACAACTACTCCGCGTACGGCTACGTTTCAACTTTACCATCCCCTGCATCTGAAACAGGATTTAATGGCCAGCACATTGACAAATTAACGCAAAGATATTTTCTCGGCCTAGGTTACCGCATATACAGCCCCTATCTAATGCGTTTTTACTCCCCAGACAGCATGAGCCCGTTCAGAGCTGGTGGGTTAAATGCTTACGCATACTGTTCAGGTGACCCAATTAATTTTATAGACCCCAGCGGCCACATGAAACATATCAAAGTCAAAGCACCAAAGACTGCCGATTATTACAATGCAAAGCTCAGCAAACTCAAGGCAACCGGTACAGAAAAACTAAACACAAGAAACCATTATGCCGATCGTCTGGCGAACGCAAGTCAGACTGATAAAAACAGGCATAGACTTTATGAAATAAGTGGCAAAAAGTCTCAGCAGAACTGGATGAGCGGAGTTTCAGATAAAGTCAAAGCTCTTGATAAAGAGCTTGATAGGTTAGAAGGCAAAGCGAAAAAATATATTGACGCACTCAAACAGTTAGAGCACATGGCCTCCACAGTCCCCAAGTCTGCACCCAGTACGCCACGAGGGAGTATCGTATCCAACTATGAGCCTAGCGCTCCACGAGGTAGCATTGTATCCAACTATGAGCCTAGCGCTCCACGAGGTAGCATTGTATCCAACTATGAGCCTAGCGCTCCACGAGGTAGCATTGTATCCAACTATGAGGCTGGAGCACTTAGTTTTCCTTCAACTGTGGCGAATGTGCGAAGAGACTGAGATACAAAGCCAAAAAGCTGACTACTTATGTAAGCTACATAAGTAGTCACGCATAAAAGGCTGTAACACTCAACCGACGACGCCGTTGTGTCGCGCTGACCTTGCCTTTAATTGTACAAAAATTAACAGTCGACGAGTGGCACTTTATGAGATCTGGCACAGCTGCCGGCAACAGCTTGGAGCGATCTTACACCTATGTAGCGAATCTGTACGTTCACTTAGCATGCTCCATCATTTTGTTTTTCCCGCTGCCTGTAACCCCATACATATCCACCCGCCTCAGAAAACTTTTCGGAACTGATGGGCTATGTGCGGCATTTGACCATTGATGGCCTGATGGACAACAAGCCGTAGTTGCTTTGGGCGTCACACTATCTGAGCGCAATGGCCAAGGCGCTGATGGATGATGCTGAGTTCGGGATGATGCGCTGAGTGATGGGGTGGCAGGGCTGGCCTCTTCGCGGGCAAGCCCGCTCCCACAGAGACTCGTGTCAGACTATAAAACTAGTATTTCTGCCAGTATCAAAATCCCTGCAGCTGTTCAGAATGGGCTCCAAGCAGCCTCCATTCATCCAGCACGGCAGGGACTTGAATCATGAGCAAAGCATCGAAACGTTCGCTTTTCTTCTACCTGGGCGACAAGCTCATTACCGTGAAAGAAGGCGGCCAGTATCGCGCCATCTTCCGCAATGCGGAACAACCGCTGGCAGAGTGGAGCGCAGACCAGACACAAGGCGGTGGCCTGCTGGCCACCGATGACAAAGGCTCGGTCTTTGTCGTGCAAGGCCCAGCCGAACAGCCATGAAAAAGCCCCTCGAATCGAGGGGCTCTTTGTCACATCACGCGATCACGCCGCGCCCCACATCTTGTGCGGGTCGATCACGAATTTCTTCGGCACGCCTGCATCGAACTCGCCATACCCTTCCGGCGCCTGATCCAGGTTGATCACCTGCACGCCGACCACTTCGGCAATGTTGATGCGGTCCCACATGATCGCCTGCATCAGCTGGCGGTTGTACTTCATGGTCGGGGTCTGGCCGGTGTGGAAGCTGTGCGACTTGGCCCAGCCCAGGCCGAAGCGGATGCTCAGCGCGCCGATCTTGGCGGCGGCGTCCACCGCGCCCGGGTCTTCGGTCACGTATAGGCCCGGGATACCGATGTTGCCGGCCACACGGGTGACTTGCATCAGCGAGTTCAGCACGGTAGCCGGAGCCTCGTGCTTGGCACCTTCGTGGCCATGGCCGCGGGCCTCGAAGCCAACGGCATCGACGGCGCAGTCCACTTCCGGCTCGCCGAGAATGTCGACGATCTGCTCGTGCAGCGGGGTGTCCTTGGACAGGTCGACCACTTCGAAGCCCTGCGACTTGGCGTGGGCCAGGCGGGCTGGGTTCAGGTCACCGACGATCACGCAGGCGGCGCCCAGCAGGCGCGCCGAGGCAGCGGCGGCCAGGCCGACCGGGCCGGCACCGGCGACGTAGACGGTGCTGCCTGGGCCAACGCCGGCAGTGACGGCGCCGTGGTAACCGGTTGGCAGGATGTCGGACAGGCAGGTCAGGTCGCGGATCTTCTCCATGGCCTTGTCGCGATCCGGCAGTTTCAGCAGGTTGAAGTCAGCGTAAGGGACCAGTACGTATTCGGCCTGGCCGCCGGTCCAGTCGCCCATGTCGACGTAGCCGTAGGCACCACCAGCGCGGGCCGGGTTGACGGTGAGGCAAACACCGGTGTGCATCTCTTTGCACGAGCGGCAACGCCCGCAGGCGACGTTGAAGGGTACCGACACCAGGTCGCCGATCTTCAGGCGCTCTACGTCACGCCCCAGCTCGACGATTTCACCGGTGATTTCGTGGCCCAGGACCAGGCCGACCTGGGCGGTGGTGCGGCCGCGGACCATGTGCTGGTCGGAGCCGCAGATGTTGGTGGAAACCACCTTGAGGATCACGCCGTGCTCGATTTTCTTGCCGCGTGGGTCTTGCATTTTCGGGTAGTCGATCTTCTGCACCTCGACCTTGCCCGCGCCGAGATACACCACTCCACGATTGCCAGACATGCTCTTACCTCGCTTGATTTTTATGTTTGCAGCGGTGGTGGAACGCGCCGCCGTCCATGGGCGGCATGTGTTACTGGAATGCAGGAATTGTGGGCCTGAATCGGTGCTTTGCACTGACTGGAAACGACAAGGGGATGCCTTTTAGCGGCAGGGGAAAGTGTGGGGCCATTCGCGGGCACGCCCGCTCCCACAAGTATTGCGCTGAACCTGAAGACAGCAAAACACCTGTGGGAGCGGGCTTGCCCGCGAAGAGGCCGGTGCAGGCTATTAGAGAACGACAGTCCGGTTGGCGTTGAGGAACACCCGCCGCTCGATGTGATAACCCACGGCCCGCGCCAAGGTCAGGCACTCGATATCACGCCCCTTGGCAATCAGGTCTTCCGGGTAATGGCTGTGGTCCACCACCTCGACGCCCTGGGCAATGATCGGCCCTTCGTCGAGGTCGTTGTTGATGTAGTGCGCCGTGGCGCCAACCATCTTCACCCCCTTGTTGTAGGCCTGGTGATAAGGCTTGGCGCCCTTGAAACCGGGCAGCAACGAGTGGTGAATGTTGATCGCCCAGCCATCCAGGCGCCGGCACAGCTCCGGCGACAGCACCTGCATGTAGCGGGCAAGCACCACCAGCTCCGCGCCGGTTTCTTCGATCACCTGGATCACCTTGCGCTCCTGCGCAGGCTTGTCCTTGGGGTCGAGGGCGAAGTGGTAGTAGGGAATCTTGTGCCAGTGCGCCAACGGCTCGAGGTCCGGGTGGTTGGACACCACCGCGACCACGTCCATGGCCAGCTGGCCGATGCGCTGGCGGTACAGCAGGTCGTTCAGGCAATGGTCGGCCTTGGACACCATGATCACCACCTTGGGGCGGTGATTGGGTGCGGTCAGCTCGAAGGTCATGCCGAACGCATCGCTGCGCTCGGCGAGGCCGGCACGAAAGCCCGCCTCGTCGAAATCGTCCGGCTGGCGGAACTCCACGCGAATGAAGAAGCGCCCCGACAACCGGTCATCGAAGGAGTGGTGCTCCGTGACGTAGCAGTGCTGCTCGTAGAGGTAACGCGTAACTACGTCGACGGTGCCGAGCATGCTCGGGCAATCGGCGGTGAGAATCCAGGTATCCGGTGCCCGACTCATGTTCTGCTCTCCTTACGCCTCGATGCTCAGGCCATACTCGGCCGAAGCGTCCTGCAGCCACAGCCACCAGTAATCGGAGAAGCTGCGGCGGATCACCAGTTCCCAGGTGTCTTCGGCAGTGCGGCGGATCACCAGTTGCGACTTGGCGAACACGGTGCCGACAGCCTTGCCGACCGGGAAGTTGTTTGGGTGAACATCATAGCTGGTGGATTTCATCAGCACTTCGCGCACGTTGGGGCCGCGCAGCTCCAGCAGGCTCTGCCCGCCGCTGACATTCACCACCTGGATGTGCTGGCCTTCGAGGGCCGCACGCAGCTTCTGTTCAACCGCCAGTTCCTGGCCGCCTGGAACGATCAGCAGCCACTCGTCGGGGCCGACCCATTGCAGGGAGCTGTCAGCATTGGCCACGACGGTCAGGGCAACCGGCAGCTCCAGGCCCAGGGCCTTGTGCACGCCAGCGGCGAATTCCGGGTTGTGGCCATCGCCACGAATGGTCAGGTGACCGAGGAATTTCTTCTCACGCAGGGTCACGCCTGCGTTTTTGCGGCCTTTGCCAACCAGGCTGGCCAGGTCGGCGTGGTGCAGTGGCGACTGGGCCTTGGCCTCGGCGCCGGGGTTTTGCTGGAAGACGTTGATAGCGCTCATTTCTTACCTGCCTTGAATTCTTGTTCGTCAGGGCTGCGCAGCGCTGCAAGCAGGCTGCGCGACCATCCGGGGCCTTAGACGTTCTGCCGCTCACCCTTCGGATCGAAGAACACCGAAGACACGATCTCCGCCTCGATCACGCTGCCATCCGCCTGTGGCGAGTACACACGCTCGCCCATGCGCTTGAGGCCGCCCTTGACCACACCCATGGCGAATGAATAGCCCAGGGAGTTGGAGGCGTAGCTGGAGGTGACGTGGCCAACCATGTCCATCGGGATCGGCTGCTTCGGATCGAACACCAGCTGGGCGCCTTCCGGCAGCCACTTGGTCGGGTCGATCGGCTTCAGGCCTACCAGCTGCTTGCGGTTGTCGCGCAGGCAGTCTTCGCGGTTCATGCCACGCAGGCCGATCCACGAGAACGGCTTGTTGCGGCCCACGCACCAGCTCATGTTGAGGTCGTCCGGGTTCATCGAGCCGTCGGTGTCCTGGCCAACGATGATGAAGCCCTTCTCGGCACGCAGTACGTGCATGGTCTCGGTGCCGTACGGGGTCAGGTTGTACTTCTTGCCCGCCTCGATGATCTGTTCCAGCACGCCCATGGCGTAGTTGGCCTGTACGTTGACTTCGTACGACAGCTCACCGGTGAACGAGATACGGAACACGCGGGCCGGCACGCCGCCAACGTTGCCTTCCTTCCAGGTCATGAACGGGAAGGCTTCCTTGTCCATGTCGATGTCGGTCAGCTCGCTGAGCAGCTTGCGGCTGTTGGGGCCGGACAGGGTCATGGTGGCCCAGTGGTCGGTGACCGAGGTGAAGTACACCTTCAGCTCTGGCCATTCGGTCTGGTGGTACAGCTCCATCCACTGCAGCACGCGGGCGGCGCCGCCGGTGGTGGTGGTCATGATGAAGTGGTTGTCGCCGACGCAGGCGGTCACGCCGTCGTCGAAGACCATGCCGTCTTCCTTGCACATCAGGCCGTAGCGGGCCTTGCCCACGTCGAGCTTGGTCCAGGCGTTGGTGTAGATGCGGTTGAGGAACTCGCGCGCATCCGGGCCCTGGATGTCGATCTTGCCCAGGGTCGAGGCGTCCAGCAGGCCCACGCTGTCACGCACGGCCTTGCATTCACGGGCCACGGCAGCATGGATGTCTTCACCGGCTTTCGGGAAGTACCACGGGCGCTTCCACTGGCCGACGTCTTCGAACTCGGCGCCGTTCTTCACGTGCCAGGCATGCAGGGCGGTGAAGCGCACGGGCTCGAACAGGTGGCCACAGTGGCGACCGGCTACCGCGCCGAAAGTCACCGGCGTGTAGTTCGGGCGGAACATGGTGGTGCCCATTTCCGGGATGGTGATGCCGATCGAACGGGCGGCAATGGCCAAGCCGTTGATGTTGCCCAGCTTGCCCTGGTCGGTACCGAAGCCCAGTGCGGTGTATCGTTTTACGTGCTCGACCGACTCGAAGCCTTCGCGGGTGGCCAGTTCGATGGCGGCCGCGGTGACGTCGTTCTGCTGGTCGACGAACTGCTTGGGTGCGCGGGCAGTGCCTTTGTCGTGCGGCACCTGGAACAGCGCCACGGTGGCCTCTTCCTTGCGCGCCACGGTTTTCGGCAGGCTACCAACGGTGGCCTTGAAGCCGGCTTCAGTGGCTGCGCGGGCGCCGCCTTCGAAGCCATCGGCAATCACATCGCCCAGGGTGTAGACGCCGTTGATGCCGCCTACGCATTCGCGTTTTTGCGGGGCATCGCCCGGCACGAAGCCGAGGATATCTTCACGCCAGACTGGGCGACCGCCCAGGTGCGATGCCAGGTGCACGATCGGGCTGTAGCCGCCGGAGGTGGCGATCAAGTCGCATTCGAGGGTTTCGCCAGGGCTGGTGACCTTGTGCGCCTGCACATCGATGGCGGCCACACGGGCTCCGCTGACGTGCTTGGTGCCCTTGGCCTCGATCACGGCACTGGAAGTGAGGATGCGGATGCCCTTGGCACGCGCTTCTTCAACCAGCGAACCACGTGGGTTGTGGCGGGCGTCGGCAATGGCGACCACCTGCAGGCCAGCGTCGTGCCAGTCCAGCGCGGCGCGGTAGGCGTGGTCGTTGTTGGTCGACAGCACCAGCTTGCGGCCCGGGGCCACGCCGTAGCGGCGCACGTAGGTGGAAACAGCGCCGGCCAGCATGTTGCCCGGCAGGTCGTTGTTGCCGTACACCAGTGGGCGCTCGTGGGCGCCGGCAGCCAGCACCACGCGCTTGGCCCGCACGCGGTGTACGCGGTGGCGTACCTGGCCGATCGGGGCGCGGTCGCCGAGGTGGTCGGTGAGGCGCTCGTGAATGGTCAGGAAGTTATGGTCGTGGTAACCGTTGACCGTGGCGCGTGGCAGCAGGGTCACTTCTGGCAGGCTTTCCAGCTCTTTGACCACAGCGTTGACCCAGTCGGCGGCAGGCTTGCCGTCGAGGGTTTCGCGGGTGTCGAGCAGGCTGCCGCCGAACTCTTCCTGCTCGTCAGCCAGGATCACGCGGGCACCGCTGCGGGCAGCCGCCAGCGCGGCGGCCAGGCCAGCAGGGCCGGCACCGACGATCAGCACGTCGCAGTGCTGGTTCATGTAGTCGTAGCTGTCCGGGTCGTTCTGCAGCGGCGCACGGCCAAGGCCTGCGGCTTTGCGGATGTACTTCTCGTAAGTCATCCAGAACGATTTCGGGTACATGAAGGTTTTGTAGTAGAAGCCCGGCGGCATCATGCTGCCGCCGACCTTGCCGAGGATGCCCATGACGTCGTTGTTGACGTTCGGCCAGCCGTTGGTGCTGGTGGCGACCAGGCCTGCGTACAGCGCCTGCTGAGTGGCACGTACGTTAGGGATCTGGGTGGCTTCGCTGGAGCCGATCTGCAGGATGGCGTTCGGCTCTTCGGTACCGGCGGCGATGATGCCGCGAGGGCGCGAGTACTTGAAGCTGCGGCCAACGATGTCGACGCCGTTGGCCAGCAACGCGGCGGCCAGGCTGTCACCGGCATAGCCCTGGTAGGTCTTGCCGTTGAAGGTGAAGTTCAGGACCTTGCTGCGGTCGATACGGCCGCCGCTGGCGAGGCGATAGGTCTGGCTCATACTTTTTCCCCTTGGCCTTTGACGGTCGACGGTGCGCTGCTTGGCTTGCCGGCGTCGGTCACTTGCGGCTTCTCGCCAATCTTGTAGGTTTCCAGAATCTCGTAGGTCACGGTGTTACGGGTGACGTTGAAGTACTGGCGGCAGCCGGCAACGTGGTCCCACAGCTCATGGTGAATACCGCGCGGGTTGTCACGGTAGAACATGTAGGTACCCCACTCCTCGTCGGAGCAGGCGTTGGGATCCAGCGGGCGGGCGATGTGCGCCTGGCCAGAGGCGTGGAACTCTTCTTCGGAGCGCAGCTCGCCACAATGGGGACAGAAAATATGCAACATGACGGTGGCTCCGGTTAGTGGGCGACGGCGGCAGCGCCGTGTTCGTCGATCAGTGCGCCGTTGTAGAAGCGGTCCATGGAGAACGGCGCGGCCAGTGGGTGCATTTCGCCCTTGGCCAGGCTCGCGGCGAAGACGTTGCCCGAACCTGGGGTCGCCTTGAAGCCGCCAGTACCCCAACCGCAGTTGAAGAACATGTTCTTGACCGGGGTCTTGGTGATGATCGGGCAAGCGTCCGGCGAGGTGTCGACGATGCCGCCCCACTGGCGGTTCATGCGCACACGCGACAGGTTCGGGAACATCTCGACGATGGCCTGCAGGGTGTGCTCGATCACCGGGTACGAACCGCGCTGGCCGTAGCCGACCCAGCCGTCGATACCGGCACCGATCACCAGGTCGCCCTTGTCGGACTGGCTGATATAGCCGTGTACGGCGTTGGACATGATCACGCTGTCGATGATCGGCTTGATCGGCTCGGAGACCAGTGCTTGCAGCGGGTGCGATTCCAGCGGCAGGCGGAAGCCGGCCAATTTGGCCATGTGCCCGGAGTTACCGGCAGTGACCACGCCGACGCGCTTGGCGCCGATGAAGCCTTTGTTGGTTTCCACACCGATGACTGCGCCGTTTTCCTTGCGGAAGCCGATCACTTCGGTCTGCTGGATCAGGTCCACGCCCAGGGCGTCGGCGGCACGGGCGAAGCCCCAGGCCACGGCGTCGTGACGGGCTACGCCGCCACGGCGCTGAACAGTGGCACCGAGGATCGGGTAGCGGGTGTTCTTCGAGCAGTCCAGGTACGGGATTTCGGCCGCGACCTGGGCGGTGTTGAGCAGCTCGCCATCGACGCCGTTGAGGCGGTTGGCGCTCACACGGCGCTCGGAGTCACGCATGTCCTGCAGGGTGTGGCACAGGTTGTAGACGCCGCGCTGGGAGAACATCACGTTGTAGTTGAGGTCCTGGGACAGGCCCTCCCACAGCTTCATGGCGTGCTCGTACAGGTGCGCCGACTCGTCCCACAGGTAGTTGGAACGCACGATGGTGGTGTTACGGGCGGTGTTGCCGCCGCCCAGGTAACCCTTCTCGATCACCGCGACGTTGGTGATGCCGTGTTCCTTGGCCAGGTAGTACGCCGTGGCCAGGCCATGGCCGCCACCGCCGACGATGACCACGTCGTAGACCTTTTTAGGGGTCGGCGTGCGCCACATGCGCTGCCAGTTCTCGTGGTGGCTGAGGGAGTGCTTGAAAAGGCCGAAGCCCGAGTAGCGTTGCATGGTCGTTTACTCCACTCAGCGGTAAACAGGGAAGTCAGCGCACAGGGCCGCGACGTTCTTCGCCACATCGGCTTCGACGTCAGCGTCACCGAGGTTGTCGAGGATGTCGCAGATCCAGCCGGCCAGGGCCACGCACTGGGCGACCTTGAAGCCGCGGGTGGTGACGGCCGGGGTGCCGATGCGCAGGCCCGAGGTGACGAACGGCGACTGTGGGTCGTTCGGCACGGCGTTCTTGTTGACGGTGATGTGCGCGCGGCCCAGGGCGGCGTCGGCATCTTTGCCGGTCAGGCCTTGGCGGATCAGGCTGACCAGGAACAGGTGGTTGTCGGTACCGCCGGAGACTACGTCGTAGCCGCGGTCGATGAACACCTGGGCCATGGCCTGGGCGTTTTCGATCACTTGTTTCTGGTAGCTCTTGAACTCAGGCTCCAGCGCTTCCTTGAAGCACACGGCCTTGGCGGCGATCACGTGCATCAGCGGGCCGCCCTGGGCACCCGGGAATACCGCGGCATTGAGCTTCTTCTCGATCTCTTCGTTGGACTTGGCCAGGATCAGACCGCCACGTGGACCGCGCAGGGTCTTGTGGGTGGTGGTGGTGACCACATCGGCGAACGGGATCGGGTTCGGGTACAGGCCAGCGGCAACCAGGCCGGCAACGTGGGCCATGTCGACGAACAGCAGCGCACCGACCTTGTCGGCGATGGCGCGGAAGCGTGGGAAATCGAGGGTCTTGGAGTAGGCCGAGAAGCCAGCAACGATCATCTTCGGCTTGTGCTCGACGGCCAGGCGCTCGACTTCGTCGTAGTCGATCAGGCCGGTATTGGTGTCGATGCCATATTGCACCGCGTTGTACAGCTTGCCCGAGGACGACACTTTGGCGCCGTGGGTCAGGTGGCCGCCGTGTGCCAGGCTCATGCCGAGGATGGTGTCACCGGCCTGCAGCAGGGCCAGGTAGACCGCGCCATTGGCCGAAGAACCGGAGTGCGGCTGGACGTTGGCGTAGTCGGCGCCGAACAGCTGCTTGGCGCGCTCGATGGCCAGGGCTTCGACCTTGTCGACGTGCTCGCAGCCACCGTAGTAGCGCTTGCCTGGGTAGCCTTCGGCGTACTTGTTGGTCAGGCCGCTGCCCTGGGCCTGCATCACGCGCTTGCTGGTGTAGTTTTCCGAAGCGATCAGCTCGATGTGATCTTCCTGACGCTGTTCTTCGGCATTCATCGCCGCCAGCAGTGCATCGTCGTAACCCTGGATCTGGTCTTGCTTGCTGAACATCGTGTATCTCCCGGCAGCGATCGTTTTTTGTCGTGGGGCACTGTGGCCCTTTGTGGCGATGTTATGACTGGCCGGGGCGGATCAGATGCCTGCGCACGCCTTGCAATGGCGCGTTTACGACATTCGTTGTGGTGTTGGCTTCTTCGCGGGCAGGCCCGCTCCCACAAGGCATGCCACAACCCTTGTGGAAGCGGGCGCGCCCGCGAAGAGGCCAGCACAGGCAACACAGGCCTCAGCCCATGCACAGCTTGTATAGGCAACTGCTGAATCGATGGTTTAGAGTGCTGTTCTGCGTCGTTCACAGGACAGAGCCATGACAGACAAGAGCCAACAATTCGCCAGCGACAACTATTCCGGCATCTGCCCCGAAGCCTGGGCCGCGATGGAAAAGGCCAACCAGGGCCACGACCGTGCCTACGGCGACGACCAATGGACCGAGCGTGCGTCGGAGTACTTCCGCAACCTGTTCGAAACCGACTGCGAAGTGTTCTTCGCCTTCAACGGCACCGCCGCCAACTCCCTGGCCCTGGCCTCGCTGTGCCAGAGCTATCACAGCGTGATCTGCTCCGAGACCGCCCACGTCGAAACCGACGAATGCGGCGCGCCTGAGTTCTTCTCCAACGGCTCCAAGCTGCTGACCGCACCCAGCGTCAACGGCAAGCTGACGCCTGAATCGATCCGCGAAGTGGCGCTCAAGCGTCAGGACATCCATTACCCCAAGCCGCGGGTGGTCACCATCACCCAGGCGACCGAAGTCGGCACCGTCTATCGCCCCGACGAGCTCAAGGCGATAAGCGCCACCTGCAAGGAGCTGGGCCTGAACCTGCACATGGATGGCGCGCGCTTCACCAACGCTTGCGCGTTCCTTGGCTGCAGCCCGGCCGAGCTGACCTGGAAGGCCGGTGTGGATGTGCTGTGCTTTGGCGGTACCAAGAACGGCATGGCGGTGGGTGAAGCGATCCTGTTCTTCAACCGCCAGCTGGCCGAGGACTTCGACTACCGCTGCAAACAGGCCGGGCAACTGGCGTCGAAGATGCGCTTCCTGTCGGCGCCGTGGGTCGGGCTGCTGGAGGATGGCGCCTGGCTACGCCATGGCAATCACGCCAACCATTGTGCGCAGTTGCTGGCGTCGCTGGTGGGTGATTTGCCTGGGGTGGAACTGATGTTCCCGGTGGAGGCCAATGGGGTGTTCCTGCAAATGCCTGAGCACGCCATTGAGGCGCTGCGCGGCAGGGGATGGCGGTTCTATACCTTCATTGGTAGCGGTGGGGCGCGGTTCATGTGCTCGTGGGATACCGAGGAACAGCGGGTGCGTGAACTGGCGGCGGATATCCGGAGCATCATTACCGCCTGACAGATTGCCGGGAAGGCTACGCCCTCCTTGCGCGACATAAGGCCGCTCCTACACGAGGTATGAGTTCCCTTGTAGGAGCGGCCTTGCGTCGCGAAAGGGCCGCAAAGCGGCCCCAGCAATCTAAAGCTTGAACCCGCCCATCTGCCGCGCCAGATCATCGGCCAAGCCGCGTAACGCCTGGCATTCCTCGCGGCACCCCTGCACCTCGGCCGCCGTCTCCCGTGCCAGGTCGGAAATGCCCTGCACCGTCCGGTTGATCTCCTCGGTCACTGCCGACTGCTCCTCGGTCGCCGTGGCCACCTGATGGTTCATGTCGCTGATGTGCTCCACCTGGTCGGTAATCGCGCCTAACGACGCGCCGGTACGCTGGCTGGACTCCACGCCACTGCCGGTCGCCTGCTGCCCCGCCTGCATTGAACTCACGGCTGAACCGGCACCTTGCTTCAGGCGCTGGATCATCTGCTGCACCTCATCGGTCGACAATTGCGTACGCCGGGCCAAGGTACGTACCTCATCGGCCACAACGGCAAACCCGCGGCCCATCTCCCCTGCCCGCGCGGCCTCGATGGCAGCGTTCAATGCCAGCAGGTTGGTCTGTTCGGAAATACTGCGGATTACCGCAAGCACTTCATCGATCGAAGCAACTTCATCCGCCAACTGGCTGACCGCATCAGCCGCCTTGCCAATATCGCCCGACATGCCCTCGATACCGCGGATCGAACGCTGCACGACTTCGCGTGCCTGCAACGCCTCCTCCCGCGCCGATTGCGATGCCTGCGCCGCATCCCCAGCATTGCGGGCGATATCCTGCACGGTCAGGCCCATTTCATGCACGGCGGTAGCGACCATCTCGGTCATTTCCTGCTGGCGACCGGAGCGCTCGGCCGTGTTGTCCACCACCTGGGTGACCTGCTCCACAGCCAGGTGCAGCCGCTGGCTGGTGCGCAGCACCTCGCCAATCAACCCCCGCTGGCTATCGAGGAAGCGGTTGAAACCACGGGCCAGGTCGCCCAGTTCATCCTGGCGGGCATCGTCCAGGCGATGGCTGAGGTCGCCGCTCCCACCGCCGATCTCTACCAGCGCGGCGGTGACGCGGCGAATCGGCCGCACCAGGCCACGCGCCAGCAGCACCACCAGCAGCAGCGAAATCAACGCAACCGCGCCGCCGATCAGGCTGGTCAGCCACACAGCCTGGCGCATCTGCGCGTAGATTTCCGCCTTCGGCACCTCAGCCACCAAGGTCCAGTTCAAGTCCCGCAAGGGCAACCCCAGTGCCAGATAGTCTTCGCCGTCTCGGCTGAAATGACCGCTGTGCAGTTGCCCCCCCTTGGCCATTACAGTCCTGGCTGCGCCCTCGCCCATTTGCTCGGCGAGCTGGCGCTTGCCGCTGAAGGCCGCATCCGGATGCACCTGGATCAGGCCGTCGTTGCGCACCAGGAAAACTTTGCCGTGCTGGCCGAAGCTGAAGTCGTGGATCAGTCTCGACAGCTCGGTCATGCGCAGCCCCATGCCGGCCACGCCGACCAGCTTGCCAGCCTTTTCCACCCGGTAATCGATGAACAGCGCCAGTTGGCCCGTGGCGTGGTCGATGTCGATATTCACCAGGCGTTCGGCGCCGCTGTCGATGTAGCCGTAGAACCACTTGTCATTGGGGTTGCTGCGACTGAGGACGCGGTCCAGGCCATTCTCGTTGTAGTAGTTGCCGGTTTCGGTCGAGGCGAACAGCGTGGTGAACGCATGGTTGCGTTGTTTGGCGGCCTGCAGGTATTCCAGGAATTGCGGGGCTTGAGCGGGATCTTCGCCAGCGGCAAGCCAATCGCGCAGCAGCGTATTACCGGCAATGTCGGCTGCAGCTACCAACGGCTGGCCAAGCATGCGCTCGATGTCGTTACGGATGGCTTCGATGCTGGCCGGCAACGCGGTATCGACCAGGTAACGCTCGGTCAGGCGGTTGAGCGCCACCGTGAAGATGATCACCACCACCAGGATGCTCGCCAGCAGGGCCGCGCCCATGCTCGCAATCAATTGCCACTGGATGCTCTTACGCCAGATATGCATGCCCCGCTCCCCGCTAATTATTGTTTTGCGAGAAGTGTATACACTTGCGTATTCAGTTAATCCAGTGATCTGGAACAATCAGATGGCGTCTGTGAAAGCGGGTTTACCCGCGAATACGTCAGTGGACTCACCATCGTATTCGCGGGTAAACCCGCTCCCACAGGGGGCTAGTGCAGATTCTTACTGCTCTGCAATCGTCCGAACGATAGCGTCCACTGTGGCGTCGATCTGCGCCTGGGTACGCTCGAGGGTCTGCTGGTGTTCTTTTTGCAGTTCGACCTGCTTGGAACACAGGTTCAGCGCGGCCAGCACCAGCAACTTGTCGCCGATCAGGGTCGGGTACTGGCGCTTGGTTTCATTCAGCGCGGCGTTGAGCATCCGCACTGCCTGGGCCAAGGTCTCTTCCTGGCCTTCGGGCGCCTTGATCGAATAGTCGCTGCCGAGGATCGACACGACATTGATCGGCTGCGCTTGCAATCTCATGCGCCGACGACGCCGGCACTGGCGCGGTCAACCAAGGCCTGCAGGCGTGCGGCGGTGCTGCCATTCTTCTCTTCCTGCTCCATCAGCGACAGCTGCAGGGTTTCGTTTTCTTCCTTGGCCTGGGCCAGTTCCTGGCCGAGGGCGGTGTTCTGCTCGGTGAGTTGAGCGTTTTTCTGCATCAGGTCGCTGACCAGTTGCTCGATTTGATTCAGGGAGGCTTCCAGCATGGGTCTATCTCGGGTTGTTGCAAAGGGCGCACACGATAAAGAAAAGCGTGAGCCCCCGCCATTAAATATCGGATTCTTAAGGTTTCTACCCCGCAGATTGACAGGGTATCGGGCCCCTTGTTCCGACCTGGATCAACCGCCGGTCAGGTAAATAGTTAGCTGGCTCACATTTTCCCTCCATCAGCCTCAAGACTGAACAGTCACGACCGATAGACAGGTAGGTCATATTTCGTCGCACGGACCGCGCCTCCATATTCCTTGCCTGGACTCTTCCTCCATGTCTCTACGCAACATGAACATCGCCCCGCGCGCGTTGCTCGGGTTCGCCCTGATCGGCGTGCTCATGCTCGGCCTTGGTATCTTCTCGCTCATGCAAATGGGCAACATCCGCCAGGCCGGCGTGGACATCGAGAATGTCAGCGTGCCCAGCATCAAGACCCTGGACGAGCTGACCGCACTCAACCTGCGCATGCGCACCCTGTCCTATCGCCTGCTGCTCAACCGCGAACCGGAAACCCAGCGCGATACCCTCAACCTGCTGGACCAGCGCAACGCCCAGATCGACCGAGCCCGTCAGGCCTACCTGCCGATGATCGGCGCCGCCGACGAGCAGGCCGCCTTCGACCAGTACACCCAATTGCTCAACCAGTACCGCCAGCTCGAGTCGCGCATGCGTAGCCTGAGCCAGGCCAACCGCCTGGACGAATTGCGCGACCTGCTCAACCGCGATCTGCTGGCCAACTCCGAGCAAATCAACAAGGTCATGGACACCCTGGTGCAGATCAACACCGACCAGACCCGCGCCACAAATCAAACCGCCGCCAGCCAGTACTCCGCCGCCTTCGGCCTGGTGATCGGCCTGTTGATCGCTGCCACCGTACTGACTTTCCTCTGCGCCTTTCTGCTGACCCGCAGCATCGTCAAGCCGATCGAAGAAGCGCTGCAGGCGGCCGAGCAAGTGGCCGACGGCGACCTGACCAAGGTCATCCGCGCCGAAGGCACCGACGAAGCAGCCCGCCTGCAGCGCGCCATGGCCCGCATGCAGGACAAGCTGCGCGACACCCTGCAACTGATCGCCGGTTCCGCCACCCAGCTGGCCTCGGCAGCCGAGGAGCTGAACTGCGTCACCGACGAAAGCGCCCGCGGCCTGCAGCAGCAGAACAATGAAATCGAACAGGCCGCCACCGCCGTCACCGAGATGACCAGCGCCGTGGAAGAAGTCGCGCGCAATGCGGTCAGCACTTCGGAAGCTTCAAGCGAAGCCAGCCGCTCGGCCGGCGACGGTCGTGACCTGGTCATGGAAACCGTGGGTGCCATCGAGCGCATGAGCGGTGACGTGCAGGCCACCGCCCAGCTGATCACTCACCTGGCCGAGCAGTCGCGCGATATCGGCAAGGTGCTCGACGTGATCCGCGGCCTGGCCGACCAGACCAACCTGCTGGCGCTGAACGCCGCGATCGAAGCGGCACGTGCCGGTGAGGCCGGTCGTGGCTTTGCCGTGGTAGCAGATGAAGTGCGGGCGCTGGCCCATCGCACCCAGCAGTCGACCAGCGAGATCGAGCGCATGATCGGCAGCATCCAGGGCGGTACCGAACAGGCGGTGGAGTCGATGCGCACCAGCACCGAGCGCGCCGAGTCGACGTTGAATATCGCCAAAGGTGCGGGCATGGCGCTGGATACCATTGCCGGGGCGGTGGCGCAGATCAACGAGCGCAACTTGGTGATTGCCAGTGCGGCAGAGGAACAGGCCCAGGTAGCGCGGGAGGTGGACCGCAACCTTGTGAACATCAACGACCTGTCGGTGCAAAGTGCTACCGGGGCGCATCAGACCAGTGCGGCGAGTGCCGAGCTGTCGCGGCTGGCTGTGGATTTGAATGGGTTGGTAGCGCGCTTCCGTACCTGACTTCAGATAGCCGGGGCCGCTTTGCGGCCCTTTCGCGACACAAGGCCGCTCCTACAGGAGATACGCGTTCCCTTGTAGGAGCGGCCTTGTGTCGCGAATGGGCTGCGAAGCAGCCCCAGCAATCTCGGATCAGTAATCGATCCGCACATCCCCCTTCGGCACACTGCAACACGACAGGATGTAGCCCTCGGCTTCGTCTTCCTCGGTAATCCCGCCGTTGTGCTCCATCTCCACTTCGCCACCCAGCTTGAGCACCTTGCAGGTCCCGCAGATGCCCATGCCGCAGGCCTTCGGAATCATCAGCCCGACTTTTGCCGCCGCCGCATGCACGGTCTCGCCCGGGGCGACGCGGATGCTCTTCTCGCTGCCGATGAACTCCACCAGGTTGAGGTCCGAAGCATCCACTTCCGGCGCATCGGCCGCCTGCTCGGCATGTTCCACCGCATCGGCCTTGGCTTCCGGTGGCGTCGCGCCGAACGATTCCTCGTGGTAGTTCTTCATGTCGAAGCCGACGGCTTCGAGCATGCGCTTGACGGCGCTCATGTACGGCGTCGGGCCGCAGCAGAACACCGTGCGCTCCATGTAGTCCGGCGCAATCAGTTCCATCAGGCGCTGGTTCAGGTAACCGCGATAACCCGCCCATGGCTCACCTAACCCATGCTTCTCGCAGATGATGTGCAAGCTGAAGTTGGGAATGCGCGAAGCCATCTGTTCCAGCTCGCGGTGGTAAATGATGTCCTTCGGCGAGCGGGCACTGTGCACGAACACCATGTCGACGTTGGCGTTGGTGTCGTAGAACCAGCGCGCCATCGACATCACCGGGGTAATGCCCACGCCACCGGATAAGTACAGCACCTTGCCCGCCGGGAAATCGATGGCGTTGAACAGCCCCACCGGCCCGTGCACCGGCAGCTCGGCGCCTTCGTGCATGGTGTCGTGCAGGAAGTTGGACACCTGCCCGCCCGGCACACGCTTGACCGTGATCGAGAAGCTGTACGGCACCGACGGCGAGCTGGAGATGGTGTACGAGCGCATCACCGGCTTGCCTTCGATCTCCAGCTCCAGGGTGACGAACTGCCCGGGCTTGAAGAAGAACATGATCGGCTGGTCGGCCATGAAGCAGAAGGTGCGCACGTCCCAGGTCTCCTGGATGACCTTGACGCAGCGCACGATGTGGCGGCCGTTTGCCCAGGTCTGGGTGGTGACCGGATTGAGGAAGGTATCGGACATGTTCATCTCCAGCGGCCGACTATGGCCCTTTTTATGGCTTGGATAATGCGCAAGCTGAAGGCTGCGTACATTCCTGCCAGCGACATCGGCGTGCTTATCGCGACCAGCCCCGCACTACAAGGGCTGGGGCGTCGTAATTCAAATCGGCCATGTCGCCCATGGATACGGTTCATGGCGTCTTCGGACGCACACTCCACGGCAAAACAACATGCTGTTTTCTGATAAGCAGCCTTGCGGCACCACAACAACGATTAGCCACCTTTTGCCGGCCGCGCACGGCCCCGAGGAATACACGATGGACGTCACCGCAACCCTGAGCCTGGGCGATCCACTGGAACCTGCACGCAAGGCCACCGCCGAGATGCTGCAGACCCGCGAGCGCACCTACTCGCTGCCCCAGCCGTTCTACACCGACGAGCGTCTGTTCCAGATCGACATGCAGGAGATCTTCCAGAAGGAATGGTTGATCGCCGGCATGACCTGCGAGATCCCGGCCAAGGGCAACTACATCACCCTGCAGATCGGCAAGAACCCGATCCTGGTGGTGCGTGGTGCTGAAGGCAAGGTGCACGCCTTCCATAACGTCTGCCGCCACCGCGGCTCGCGCCTGTGCGTAAGCGACAAAGGCAAGGTGGCCAAGCTGGTCTGCCACTATCACCAGTGGACCTACGAGCTGGACGGCCGCCTGCTGTTTGCCGGCACCGAAATGGGCGCCGACTTCGACATGAAGGAGTACGGCCTCAAGCCTGTGCACGTGAAAGTCGCGGGTGGATACATCTTCATCAGCCTGGCGGAAAACCCGCCTGCCATCGACGAGTTCCTGGCCACCCTGGAACACTACATGGAACCGTACGACATGGAAAACACCAAGGTGGCGGTGCAGACCACCTTGATGGAAAAGGCCAACTGGAAGCTGGTGCTGGAAAACAACCGCGAGTGCTACCACTGCTCCGGTTCCCACCCAGAGCTGCTGCAGACCCTGCTGGAGTGGGACGACACCAACGACCCACGTGCCGACCAGGCCTTCAAGGACCACGTGGCCGCGTCCTCCGCCGCCTGGGAAGCCGAGAAGATCCCGTATCTGCACAAGAGCCATGGCCTGCGTAACCGCATTGTGCGCATGCCGCTGCTCAAGGGCACCGTGTCGATGACCATGGACGGCAAGCAGGCCTGCCAGAAGCTGATGGGCCGCATCAAGAACCCGGACCTCGGCTCGATGCGCATCCTGCACCTGCCACACTCGTGGAACCACTGCATGGGCGACCACATCATCGTCTTCACCGTGTGGCCGATCAGCGCCCAGGAGACCATGGTCACCACCAAGTGGCTGGTGCACAAGGATGCCGTCGAAGGCGTGGACTACGACCCGGAGCGCATGCGCAAGGTGTGGGATGCCACCAACGACCAGGACCGTCGCCTGGCCGAAGAGAACCAGCGCGGGATCAACTCCACCGCTTATCAGCCTGGGCCGTACTCGAAGACTTATGAGTTTGGTGTGGTCAATTTCATTGACTGGTACAGCCAGCGAGTATTGAACAATTTGGGGGCGGAGCCAGCGCCGTATTTGAAGGAAGTGCAGGCGCAGTAAGTCATGTTGCACCCGGGCAATAGCACCTTGCGATTGCCCGGTTCTCCTCACACAGTGGTTCCATTGCCCTGCCGAATCGATTGCACGGCCTGCGCGACGACCGTTCGCACGCGCCATCAGCAATGTTCAGAACGCCCTCGGCCAGGCCAAGCGAATAAAACAGCACAGGTATCGAAAAGGCACCGTTGCGGTCCACGCGATTATCGGGTCTGCAAAGCAATACGAGTAGGGGTGGGCGCCACCCTGACCGAACGGGCTGAGTGAGTCCGGACTGTTGAAGCGCATGAGCGCGGGGTTGTAGCGACGGCGGCCATTGCCAAGATGATAGTGGCCTGTCAGGGAATCGAAGTGTTCGCCACAAAATCCCAAGCGCGTGTCGAGTAAGCCAACTGCTGCACCGTAAGCAGTGAAGCTAGATAGGTGGCCATGCCAGATCAAAGCTTGGTGCTCTCGACTGATCCAGTGGAGTGCCTTCTGCCGCTCCGTACTTCGCCGACCGGTCCTACTGGAGATGGCGATCGGCTCATGCCTATGTGCACCACCCCCGGATTTACATTGATCACGACATGCCCAGAATGAGTCGAAGGAAGCGGGGGCGTTGGTGCGGGCACTGCCTGGTGCGGCTCACTTAGCTGCTCATAACCAGATAGATAGCGAATATTCTGCGCAACTACACCTGCAAGATGCCTGACGCCACTAGCCACATTCTTTTTAATGGTCATGGTGGACTTGATGATCGATGACACATTGCCAAGACTCATCATCCCCAAAGCAGCGGGCTGCAACCTTTGCGAGCCGCTGAACAACATGCCTACCCCAGTTACTACCATCACTGTCTCGAACATGAGCTGTCGATTGGCCCAGAGCGCCGAGCGGCTCTGGATTCTGCTGGTCAGCGCAGCAAGATTGAGGCCGGTATAAGCGGCAACTGTCGTGGCCCTGGTCACCTCGATTGAAGCTAGAGCAGCCAGGAATTTGCCCGAGGGGTCGACATTATTGACAGGGTCTCCCGCACAGTAGGCGTAGGTATTAATTCCACCTTGGCCAAAGGGGCTCAAATGATCGGGGTTTAGAAAACGCATCAGACCGGGGCCATAAAGCCTGTGGCCGTTGCCAAGGTGATAACACCCTGTCAGAGGGTCATGACGCTGACCCGCAAATGCGGCCAGAGGACCAAAGACAGATGGCGCGTATCCATAAGGGGAATAAATCCTTTTAGACGAGCTTTGAGTGCCTGAACCGAGCCAAGCAGAGCGCTGCCTATCCGTCACCAACAAGCAGGCTCGTCTCATTGATTAGCGCTCGGACTGACATTCTTGACGATCACGTTAACGCCGACGAGCAGATTCGAACACTGATAAAACTGCTAGGTCAGCCTGTTCAATTATTGATCAACCACAGCTCTGAGCAGGCGTAGCCTGCCCTGCGCACTTGTGCCAACAATTTATCCACAGGCTTGCATACAGCATCTGTGGACATCGAAATTTCCGCATGGCAAACAACAGCACTCCGGCACTTGATCAAACATTGATCACATCATCGGAGCCCAGTATTTCAGAGGGCTCCAGAGACTACCAAACACCTTGTCCACAGGTCGATAAACAGAATTCGTTAACAACTGTGCAGATAAGCAGCCAACGCCTGTGCATAAAGATCTGAAAAGCTCGAATCATGAGGATGTTAGCCCATCCAAAGGACCTTGATCATTATTTGCCCAACACAACCAATCCCTTTGGTTCCGTGGCCTGCAACCGAGGACAAACACATTATCCACAGGGTAGCTAACAGCGAATGTGGGAAACATACGAAAATGCAACCGGAACTGGCCTGGAGTTCCTCGCTGTGGATTGACTATTTTGTAATCAAACTCATGAACACAGCGCAGATATTGGCCTCCAGCGAAGCACAAACACTTTATCCACACGTTGGCGAACAGATTCCGTGGGCAAAATCTCCCTGACCTATCATTTTTAACAGTATTCCTGAGATCGCCCGTGTGTTTGAGTAATGGCCATCAATTTGCCATCAATCAAAGGAGCGACTTATGCACAGCCGCCAGACAGGCTCTGTGAAATGGTTTCATGACGGTCACGGGATGGGCGTGATCAGCGTGGAGGGACAGCAGGCGAACTACCTGGTGCTGCGCTGTGCAGCAAGGAACGAGGGATTGTCGGCGGGGCAGAGGGTATCATTCGAACCAGTGACCGGAGGGCTGGCGAACTGGGCGTTCAACGTGGTCCGGCAATAACCGCTTTTTGCAGGAGCGGCCTTGCCGGGGCACCGGACCGGTCGGAAAGGGTCGCGTAGCGGCCCCGGCATTCTCAGCGCTGATTAATTGCTGGGGCCGCTGCGCAGCCCTTTCCGACCGGTCCGGTGCCCCGGCAGGGCCGCTCCTGCAGGAACGCGTCGCCGGATTCAGCGCAGTACGCCCTCCTCCACCAGCAGCTTGAGGATCGCCTCGGCGCCTTCCTGTGGAGAAACATCCTTCAGCACCTTGCCGCCGCCACCACTGGCCTTGGCCGTGGCGGCCTTCATCCGGTCCGCACCGCTCTTGGCCTTGATCACTTTGAGCCGCTTGGGCCGTGGCCTTGCCGGCTGCAGCTCGGCTTCAGTCAGCAGTTCATCCTCGACGATCGCGACATTGCGCGCCGCCAACACACCGCGGCGGGCTGGGCCAAAAGCGCTCTGGCGGGGCTTGGGCGCCGCGTTATCCACAGTGGCCAACAACGGCAGGCGCACTTTCAGGCGGCGCCGCTGGCCACGTGGCAGCGCCTGCAGCACCTGGGCAGTACCGTTTTCGATCGACTCCACTTCAGCCAGCCCCACCACCAGCGGCCAACCGAGCTTCTCGGCCAGCAGGAACGGCAGCATGCCCGAGCCTTCACCGGTTTCAGCCTGGCTGCCAGTCAGCACTAGCTGGGCGCCAGCATCGCGCAGGTAGTCACCCAGCACGCCCAGCACATCGGCGCCAGCCGGCTGTTCCAGCACGTCCAGATGGTCCAGGCCCATGCCCAGGTAGGCGCGCAGTGCTTCCTCCCGCGGGTCGCCGGCATGCACCACCTGCAAGTTATCCCCAGCCAGCTGCAAACCCAGCTCCACGGCGCGCGCATCCTGCTCGGCGCGGCGGGCGCGGCCGGAGCTGGGGTGGGCGCCGATGGAAACCAGGCTGATCACTTTCGTACTCATGCTCGTGCCCTTATGCCGCGTCGCGCTGGCCGCCGCTGCGGAAGTTGTCCACAGCCTCGATCAATGCCTGGAGAATCGCCGAGCTGTCGCCAATGACTGACAGGTCGGCCCGTTTGATCATGTCGCAGCCCGGGTCCATGTTGATCGCCACCACCTTGTCGCAGGCGCCAATGCCCTGCAGGTGCTGGATCGCGCCCGAGATACCCACAGCCACGTACACCCGTGCGGTAACCCAGGTCCCGGTGGCACCGACCTGGCGGTTGCGCGGCATGAAGCCGTCGTCTACCGCCACCCGCGAGGCGCCTTCGGTGGCGCCGAGGGCCGCCGTGGCTTTGTGGTACAGGTCCCAGTCCTTGACGCCGTTGCCGCCGGAGACGATGAATTCGGCCTCGGCCATGGCGATGGTCGCCGGGTCGACGGCCACCGAGCCCAGGTCCTCGATGCGCGACAGGCTGCGTACCACGCTTGTGGACAACTCCACCGGCAGCGCTTCGTGACGGGTTTCGCTGACCGGCTCGGCACACTCCGCGGCGCCCAGAATCAGCCGTGGCACGTCGCGTTGCAGGTCTTGCTGGCCGGCGCCGGCACGGCCGATGCACTGGCCGTCCTTGACCTGCCAGACCCGCGTCGCCGGGCGCTCGCCAAGCGACGCGCCGAGGCGCCGACCCAGCTCGCCGCCACCGGTGCGGCTATCGGGCAGCAGCCAGTGGCGTGGGGCGAACTGGTTATCCACAGCCCGCAAGCCCTGCACCAGTTGCTCCGGTACATAACCTTCGAACTCTTCACCTTCGAGCACCAGCAGGCGATCGACGCCGGCTGTGGAAAAGTTGCTTTCCTTGTGTTCACCAAACACCACGGCCAGCACCGCGCCGTCGCTGCCGGCCAGGCCGTGGGCCAGGCCGAGCAGGTCGCGGTCGTGGCTGCTCAGGCGGCCGCCGACCATGTCCGGCACCACGGCGATGTAGAACGCCGGCGCCGGCACCTGGTGCAGCGGCAGCTGCACTTCGGCTGCCGCCGTGCGCCGCCCGCCGACACCGGTACCTTGCTGGGCGCCGCTGCGGTCGATGCGCTTGAGGCCGGCAGGGCCGATGAAACCTGCGGCGATGGCATGGGGGTTCTTGCGGATCAGGCCGTTGGGCCCCATCCAGCGGGTCTGTTGCGTCTGCATCGCCGCGTGCAGCGGATGCAGACGGTTACGGGCGATCCACTCGGCGCGTGGATCGCGGCGGATGATGTCGCTCATCAATGCACCTCCGCAGGTTCGCGTTTAACCGTTGGCGACTTTGGGGCCGCAGGGGTTTCCTCTTCGATCAGCACATCGGCTACCAACTCGGCGAGGTCCTTGATCTGTGGGCGCGGTTCGACCACGCCTTCGAGCATCGCGGTGCATTGTGGACAGCCCACGGCCACCAGCTCGGCCTTGGTCTCGCGGATGTCGTCCATACGCATGTCCGGGATCCGCTGCTTGCCAGGGATGTCGGTGATCGGCGCACCGCCGCCACCGCCGCAGCAACGGGAACGGAAGCCCGAGCGCTCCATTTCACGCACTTCGATACCCAGCGCCTTGAGCACTTCACGCGGGGCTTCGTATTCGCCGTTGTAGCGGCCCAGGTAGCATGGATCGTGATAGGTGACGCTGCCGCCCTTGTGCTGGCCAAGGTTGAGTTTCTTGGCCGCGATCAGTTCGGCGATATAGGTGCTGTGGTGCTGAACCTGATACTCGCCACCCAGCGCGCCGTACTCGTTCTTCAGCACATGGAAGCTGTGCGGGTCGCAGGTGACGATGCGCTGGAACTTGTACTTGGCCAGGGTCTGAATGTTGCGTTTGGCCAGTTGCTGGAAGGTCGCTTCATCGCCCAGGCGGCGTGCCACGTCGCCGCTGTCGCGCTCTTCCAGGCCGAGCACGGCAAAGTCCACGCCCGACGCCTTGAGCACCTTGACGAACGAGCGCAGGGTGCGCTGGTTGCGCATGTCGAAGGCTCCGTCACCGACCCAGAACAGCACTTCGGTGGACTTCACCTCCGACAGCAGCTGCAGGTTGAGGTCAGCCGCCCAGTTCATCCGCCCGCCCGGGGCGAAGCCGCCAGGGTTGTCGGTGGCGATCAGGTTTTCCAGCACCTCGGCGCCCTTGTTGGGGGTCGCGCCCTTTTCCAGGGTGAGGTGGCGGCGCATGTCGACGATGGCATCGACGTGCTCGATCATCATCGGGCATTCCTCGACGCAAGCGCGGCAGGTGGTGCACGACCATAGCGTCTCGGCGTCGACCAGGCCGTTGACGATTGGCTGGTGCGGGTTGCCGCTGTGCTCGCCGATCGGCTTGCCGGGGTATGGGCTACCGGCAAAGTTGGCATCACTGCCACCGGCCAGGCCGATGACCATGTCCTGGATAAGCTTTTTCGGGTTCAGTGGCTGGCCGGCAGCGAATGCCGGGCACATCGCTTCACATTTCCCGCACTGCACGCAGGCGTCGAAGCCGAGCAGCTGGTTCCAGGTGAAGTCCACCGGTTTTTCCACGCCCAGCGGCGCGGTCCGGTCCTCCAGGTCCAGCGGCTTGAGGCCGGTCGAGCGGCCGCCGCCGAAGCGTTCGGCGCGGCGGTGCCAGGCCAGGTGCAGGGCACCGGCGAAGGCGTGTTTCATCGGGCCGCCCCAGGTCATGCCGAAGAACAGCTCCGACACGCCCCACAGCACACCCAGGCCGAGAATGCCGACCATGACCCAGCCGCCCGTGTTGGCCGGCAGGATGCCGGCGACGGGCAAGGTGGCGATGAAGAAGCTCGCGGCGAACACCAGCAGGCTTTTCGGCAAGCGCATCCACGGGCCCTTGGACAGGCGCGAAGGCGGGTTCAGGCGGCGTTTGAAGACGAAGATGGCGCCCGTGAACATGATCACCGTGGCCACCAGCAGCGCGTAACCGAGGATCTTGCTCTGCAGGCCGAAGCCGTGCACCAGGATCGCCAACAATGCCGACAACACGAAGCCGCCGGCGGTGGCCACGTGGGTCTTGGACATGTACTTGTCGCGCTCGACCACGTGGTGCAGGTCGACCAGATAGCGCCGCGGCATGGCCAGCAGGCCGCCAACCAGGTCAACCTTGGACGGCCGGCCACGCCGCCACATGCGCACCCGGCGCAGGGCGCCGAGCACTGCCAGGCCAAGGGCAGCGAACAGCAGGATGGGTAGAAGGGTGTTCAACATGGGAGGCTCCCACAACAGCTGGATTCTTGCGCCGCCTCAAGGGCGGCGCGGACCCCTGTTGAAGCGGCCTTGTGTCGCGAAAGGGCTGCGAAGCGGCCCCAGCTATTCGTCAGCGCTGAGAATGCTGGGGCCGCTTCGCGGCCCTTTCGCGACACAAGGCCGCTCCCCCAGGGGGGCCAATCCCGCCCTCGGGGGCGGTGTTCATGCCGGAGCGATCAGAAGTCCTTGCACAGGCGCAAGGCGTCGTAGATCGCCGCATGCACGTTGCGCTGGGCCACGCAGTCGCCGATGCGGTACAACAGGTAGCCTTCGCCCGGCTGGCTGAGGATCGGCTGTGGCTTGATGGCGAATAGCGCCTCCACATCGATCTGGCCCTTGTTGCGCGAACCTTCCTTCAGCGCGTAATACAGCTGCTCGTCCGGACGCACGCCGTTTTCCACCACCACCTGGTCGACCACGCGTTCTTCCTTGGCGCCGGTGTATTCGTTCTCCAGCACCGCCACCAGCTTGTCGCCCTCGCGGTAGACCTTTTCCAGCATCATGTCGCCGGTCATGATCACTTCTTTGGGGTACATGCTGCGGTAGTAGGTCGGGAAGGTGGTACCGCCCATGGCCACGCCCGGCTTGATGTCGTCGGTGACGATCTCGACCTGGCTGCCCTTGTCGGCGATGAAGTCGGCCACCGACATGCCGGTGAATTCGCAGATGGTGTCGTACACCAGCACGTTCTTGCCCGGCGCGACCTTGCCGTCGAGCACGTCCCAGCTGCTGACCACCAGCCCTTCGGCGGCGCCCCAGTGCTCGTTCTGCTCAAGGAACGAATGGCCACCCACCGCCAGCACGATGACGTCCGGGCGCAGGTCCTGGATGGTCGCCACGTCAGCGGCGGTGCCCAGGCGCAGGTCAACTTTCAGGCGCGCCAGCTCCAGCTGGTACCAGCGGGTGATACCGGCAATCTGGTCACGCTGCGGTGCCTTGGCGGCGATGGTGATCTGCCCGCCGATCTGGTCTTTCTTCTCGAACAGGGTCACGTCGTGGCCGCGTTCGGCCGCCACGCGGGCCGCTTCCATGCCGGCGGGACCTGCGCCAACCACCACCACCTTGCGCTTGACGCCGGTGGTCTTCTCGATGATGTGCGGCACGCCCATGTATTCACGGGAGGTCGCGGCGTTCTGGATGCACAGCACATCCAGGCCCTGGTACTGGCGGTCGATGCAATAGTTGGCACCGACGCACTGCTTGATCTGGTCGATCTGGCCCATCTTGATCTTGGCGATCAGGTGCGGGTCGGCCATGTGCGCACGGGTCATGCCGACCATGTCCACGTAGCCGCCTTCCAGAATGCGCGTGGCCTGGTTCGGGTCCTTGATGTTCTGCGCGTGCAGCACCGGGACCTTGACCACTTCCTTGATGCCGGCCGCCAGGTGCAGGAACGGCTCCGGCGGGTAGCTCATGTTGGGGATGACGTTGGCCAGGGTGTTGTGGGTGTCGCAACCCGAGCCGACCACACCGATGAAGTCGAGCATGCCGGTGGCGTCGTAGTACGCAGCGATCTGCTTCATGTCCTCGTGGCTGAGGCCATCGGGGTGGAACTCGTCACCGCAGATGCGCATGCCGACGCAGAAGTCGTCGCCGACTTCGGCACGCACGGCCTTGAGCACTTCCAGGCCGAACTTCATGCGGCCTTCAAAGGTGCCGCCCCATTCGTCGGTACGCTTGTTGACCCGCGGGCTCCAGAACTGGTCGATCATGTGCTGGTGCACGGCCGACAGCTCGACGCCGTCCAGGCCGCCCTCCTTGGCACGCCGCGCAGCCTGCGCGTAGTTGCCGATCACGCGCCAGATCTCTTCCACCTCGATGGTCTTGCAGGTGGCGCGGTGCACGGGTTCACGGATGCCCGACGGCGACATCAGGGTCGGCCAGTTGAAGCCGTCCCAACGCGAGCGGCGGCCCATGTGGGTAATCTGAATCATGATCTTGGCGCCGTGCTTGTGCATGGCGTCAGCAAGGTTCTGGAAGTGCGGGATGATACGGTCGGTCGACAGGTTGACCGAGGCCCACCACTCCTGTGGGCTGTCGATAGCGACGACAGACGAGCCGCCGCAGATCGCCAGGCCGATGCCACCCTTGGCCTTTTCTTCGTAGTACTTCACGTAGCGCTCGGTGGTCATACCGCCGTCAGTGGCGTAGACCTCGGCGTGCGCGGTACTAAGTACACGGTTGCGGATGGTCAGTTTGCCGATCTGGATCGGCTGGAACATTGCTTCGAATGCCATGACGCTATCTCCGGCTTACAACGGCTTTGTAACGAACAGGCCATCTTCGTGGCCTTCTTCCGACCCGCCGTAGACCTGTTCGGCCACGGTGCGGATCTTGCTGCCGCGGGCGGCGAGAATCTGGTCCATGGCGCCGGCGAACCAGCCGGTGAACATGTAGTCGACCTTGCGCCCGCACTTGCCATAGACGTACACGAACGCGGAGTGCTTGAGCTTGACGCTGCAGGTGCCTTTATCCAGGTCGATGTCCTGGATCTCGAACAGGCCCCAGCCGCGCTGGCTCAGGCGCTTCATGTAGTGCTCGAACACCGCCACGCCTTCCAGACCATGGCATTCGGCTTCCTTCTCGCACCAGTGCCAGGCGGACTTGTAGCCGGCCTTGTAGAGGATCTCGGCGTAGGCGTCGGCGCCCAGCACTTCCTCGATGCCGATGTGGTTGTTGACGAAGAAATGGCGCGGAACATACAGCATCGGCAGGGCGTCGCTGGTCCAGACACCGGTCTCGCTGTCGACTTCGATTGGCAATTGCGGGGCGATCTTGGCCATGGAAACTCAACTCCATAAAATTTTTATGTGGGTGCCCCGGCGTTGCTGGCAGGGGCTATCAGGCTTGGAGAGCGGCTTACTCGCCCCAGACGTCCTTGAGGACGTTGACCCAGTTCTCGCCCATGATCTTGCGTACTACGCGCTCGGAATGGCCGCGCTTGAGCAGGGTCTCGGTGAGGTTGGGGAATTCGCCGACAGTGCGAATGCCCAGCGGGTTGATGATCTTGCCGAAATTGGTCAGGCGACGGGCGTAGCCCTTGTCGTGGGTCAGGTACTCGAAGAAGTCCTGGCCGTGGCCCTGGGTGAAGTCGGTACCGATACCGATGGCGTCTTCACCGACAATGTTCATGGTGTACTCGATGGCCTCGGCGTAGTCGTCGATGGTCGAGTCGATGCCCTTGGCCAGGAACGGCGCGAACATGGTCACGCCGACGAAGCCGCCGTGGTCGGCGATGAACTTGAGCTCCGCATCCGACTTGTTGCGCGGGTGTTCCTTCAGGCCCGAAGGCAGGCAGTGGGAGTAGCAGACCGGCTTCTTTGATTCGAGGATGACTTCCTCGGAGGTCTTGGAGCCGACGTGGGACAGGTCGCACATGATGCCGACGCGGTTCATCTCGGCGACGATCTCGCGGCCGAAGCCCGACAGGCCGCCGTCACGCTCGTAGCAACCGGTGCCGACCAGGTTCTGGGTGTTGTAGCACATCTGCACGATGCCCACGCCCAGCTGCTTGAACACGTCGACGTAGGCAATCTGGTCTTCGAACGCATGGGCGTTCTGGAAGCCGAAGAGGATGCCGGTCTTGCCCAGTTCCTTGGCCTTGCGGATGTCGGCGGTGGTGCGCACCGGCATCACCAGGTCGCTGTTGTCGCGGATGAGCTTCTGGCTGGCGGCGATCTGGTCGACGGTCGCCTTGAAGCCTTCCCAGACCGACACCGTGCAGTTGGCCGCAGTCAGCCCGCCTTTGCGCATGTCCTCGAACAGCTCGCGGTTCCATTTGGCAATGATCAGGCCGTCGATGACGATGCTGTCGGCGTGAAGTTCGGCTGGGCTCATCAGGCTGTCCCCTTTGTTGATTTGGGCCGCGCCGAATCTTCTGCCGGCGCTTTGGGGCCAGCATATGCCTGTGCCCAAAGGCGCCCCGATGCAAAAACGACAGGGGGTTTGCCGAAAGCGTCAATGCGCTCAGATAAAGCGAACACCGGAGCCAAAGGGGTCCGGTGCTCAAGGTTGCGAGGGGCGGACCCAGTCAAAGGCAAGGTGGCGCTGATCGCTAGAGTCGACAGGTCAGCGGCAAAAACTGTTGCCGGAGCGGTCCATGGTCACGCCGTCGGGTAAATAATGCATTTGACGGAAGTTCGGAACTCCAAACTGGAGCTAGACTCCGCGATAGGTTTGAGACCCACCACCCGTCTGCGAGGATCCGGTAATTTTTCGTCAAAAGAAACTGTAATTCCGCAAAAGTCACAACTTGCCACCGCGAGGCGGCAAGTTGAGCGGAGGATCCGTTACAGATTGCTTGACATGAACTTTATCAAGCGCAAGTCACCAGCGAGATCTTTGCCTGATCGTGTCATGCTTAAGCCGCTTGGCAGAGCATGCGTTTCGCGGAAGTTTGGGATTTCAAAAACCCACCCCGAAACCCCTGTATAGGCGTGGCTCGCTCGAACCCCCTCCCCTCCCAAAAAAACCACGGTTCCCGAATCGAAACCCACCAGAGCAGAGCGTGCTTTCTTAGAAAACGCATTACATTCAGTGGCTTCAATCGAGACAATTTCCCGATCCATCGTGAAGGTGCAACTCGCCCCCTGGCGACTCTCTTTGTCGTAAAGAGTTATCTCAGGGTACTTGACAGGCGTTTTTGAAGCCTGAGAAACCGAGGCAATTATCTGATTCATCATACCCCCTCGGTAGGTTACTCTCAGCCCACCGGGGGTTTGAATTGCTTTGTTGAACGAATCGATGGAGAACGCGCCCGTGTAGTCACCACTAAAACAGCGCTCTTGGCCGTGATATCCCCTGAAGCAAAGCGTACCACCGGCCACAAAGTCTTCCACTTTTGCAGATTTCGCGAACATGCCCCAGTTTATACAACCGCCTTCATTGATATCCATCTCCGGCTTATTGCGTCGATACTCAAACCTACAGGAGTCACCCGTAAGATTTTCGCCTTTATACAATATGATATGGAACGATTTTTGCGGTCCTTCGGGAACCGATTGACGTGAAATTGTTGCCACATTTTTGTGCAATACGTCACCGCGAGTAGCCATCGTCAACGCTTCGGGCAGCTCGAAGGTATCAGCTGACAGTGAAGGTAACGAGATAGCACCCTTATAGTTACCTCTTATGCAACGCTGATCGGTAGGGTTGCTGCCCTGAAGGCACACCGTGTCATTCAAAAAATTTTCTATTTTTACCGAGGCCACACGGTGCTCCCAACCCGGGCAACCGATGCCACTCATAGGCATCGCACTATCGCCACCGACCGTGGAGTACGAGCCGTAACAGCGGTTACCTTCAAAGTTTTCTTCATCATAGAGCGTTACAATCAGAGTGCGCGCATTTTGAAGTATGGGCCGTTTGGCAAACCCGCCGAAGGTTAAGTTTAGTGGGCGACCGCTGACCGTAACATCTAGATCATCTGGCAGATTAGGCATACCCTCTAACGTATCGACGGAGAAACTGCCTGAATAATTTCCGGAAATACAACGTTCAGGCCCAGCTTGCCGCGCACGAAGACACACTGTGTCGCCGGGCTGGAAATTATCTACTTTCAGTGAGCCCACGTTGAGGTATTCCCCCCCGCCACAGGAAGTATCAGCAACCTTTACGTGTTCTAAACTACGCTCGTAGTAAAATGAACAACTGTCCCCCTGCATATCGGGTTTCTTGTACAGTGTGGCTCGCAGATCATCCGGGTTCACCGACCCCCCAGCCACCGAGATGATTGCACGGTTCAAGCCCCCCCCCTTGCTCCGCATGTGCATGCCGGGGACCAGATCCGGTTCTCCGCTGAATGACTTGATTGAGAAGTTACCAGAATACTTACCGTAGAAGCACCTTTCTCGCTGCAGCGAGTTATCTGCGAAGCACAGCGAGGCGGTAGGCGGAAAACGCTGTATCAGTGCCGATGACGCCCTGTTGCCCCACCCTTTGCAGGATGTATCATCCAGGCGCACACGGCTGGTGCCGCGAGGAATAGCAAAATCGCAACTGGCGCCGGTGAAGCTTTCACCTTCATAGAGTTGGATAGCAATCATATTCGGATCCGACCTGAGCGGCAGATCCATTTGCTCGGGTTTTACCACGCCGCTGCCAAGCAGCACCGGTTCCACCTTCAATGTCATAAATGACCAGTCAAACGTCAAGCGCAGGTACGATTGCCCCATCAGCGAACCGCTGTAGAATACCGGCACGCCTCCATACAGGACCCTGCCTTTTCCAAACATGCGGTGATCGTGACCATTAAATATTGCAACGACCTTGTATTTTTTGACCATATCGGCAAACCAGCCATTGCGATGCAACCCCGTCGTCCAAATGTCCATCCGATGAAAGTTAATGATGATTTGTTCACCCCGCGCGCTGGCTGCCGCCAAATCCTGCTCAAGCCAGTTCATTGCTGAGGTTATGTTGAAATACACCTTATCTTTTCCAGTACCGGCCCCGCCTGTTGAAAAATTGACGGTGTAGCTCGGTTCATTATTTAGTTGAACGATGTGAACACGACCCACCGTAACAGAGTAGGCGAGAGAACCTGTGGTCGTACTGGGCATGCGCCACGTCCAATCAAACGCTGACTGCGGCCTGGCCGACATCGATATTGGATACACCCAGGTTATCAGGTCACACACCGAATCGCGTGCGCAGCCATTATTAGCGCAATCGTTTACGTTGTTCGAATAGTCATGATTGCCAAGGCCCGGCAACATCAGAGGACCAGCGACGCGCCCAGGTAAGTTCTCACGAAACACGGAGCGGGTGACTTTTCTTTCCTTGCCATGACCAAACTCTGACATGTCGCCGTTTATGATCACCGGCACATAGTAGGGTTGGTTTCGTTCAGCACGAATGGCTCTGAGCACGGGCGCGATTTTTTCGCGCCACTGGCTTTCCCCGACTCCTTCTTCCCAAGGTTGCCGTGATGCGATATAACGAAATGCCTGCGGGTCCGATGCGACGATCATTACTTGTTTGTTGCCGGGATATTCCACCAAGTTATTCCAACCTGGCTTTATATACTCCTCGAAACTTTCCGAGTCACTGTCACCGCAACCCAGCCTGGCTAACATTGTCGAAGTGTTATCACTATCGGCATAGGTGACGCCACTAAGCGCTAGACAAAAAACACCAGCAAGCCACACAAACATACAAACAATGATCCTACGTTTGCCCGACATTTTGAGACCTCCTGATAATCACATTGCCAATGTAAGTAGGCATTAAAAGCTCTACAACTGGCAGAAATACCAGGTGATCGCTCAGCCCCTGACCCTGCTCGGTTAAGGTTGTTTCACTACCTTTACTCGGGCGGATGGGCGAATATTGCCCCAGGCACTGTTACGTCTGCTGAGGAGAACATCTATGAAATCAAGGGTATGGCTGGCATTGCTGGTTATTTGTGTTAACGCCCAAGCCGGCGAAGAAGAAAGCACCCCGTGCGACAACGTCGAGAGCGACCAGCAGACCTTCGCTTGCGCGGCATTCAACAAGCAGACCGCCGAGCGCGAGCTGAACTCGGCATACGACGACCTGATCCAGCGCATTCGCGACCAATATGCTGACGAAGGCGACAAGGCGACTGCCCTGATCGGGCACATGGATGCCGCCGAGAAGCTATGGGCGCAGCTGCGCGATGCCGACTGCAAGGTCGAGACCTATGCCGAGAAGCCTGGCAGCAAAGCATTCCAGGCGGCTTGGGATACCTGCGTGGCACAGCGCAGCGATGACCGCTCGGAGTATTTGCAGTCCATTGGCCAGCAGTAAAAATGTCCGCTGAGCGGGAAAGGCTTTCAGCTTATCTCCGCGGGTGATCCGAACCACAGTGCATCCCAGGCGCCTCACCCGAGGTGCCGGAATGCACTGAATCGGAATCCAGGATATGACCTCCAACCTCAGCAAAACCGACATGGACAGCGCCATCGCTGCCCTGAAGAAAGAAGGCGAAGAGCGCGCCGTCATGGTCGCCAACACCGTCTGCATCTTTGCTCCGGATGTACCGGCAAGCGTTGCGGAAGACGTGCTGGATGGCATGCGCCTGATGAACCTGTCGTCCAACAAGAAGTTCGACAAGGAAACCCAGCAGCGCGAGTGGTACAACTACTACAACGACGGCCTGGGCAAGTTCGGCTGGACACTGACCGGCGCCGCCCATGTTGAGGAAGCCCTCGACAAGGACACCCACACGCTGGCAACCCTGGCGCCTGAGATCGTTACCGTCCAGATCGGCCGCAGCCATCGCTTGAGCCGCTGTGTGAAACGCTCTTTCGAAGTGATCGTGAAAACGCCAAAGGCGCAGCAACTGCTTGAAGAAAGCAGCGTGAGCGTTTCGGGAAAATCCAGCACCATCCAGATTTCCGCCTGCGAAATGTCGCCACAGGGGCTGCCGATCATGCACATGACCAGCGTTCAGCTGAGCTACGACAAGGCCGAAAAGGCGGCAGGTTCCGCTGGCCGCATCATCGACAAGTCGAACACTCGCGTCTATCGCGCCTCGCAACAAGGCTCGTTCAGTGTTCGCCACTTCGAAGCCATGCGCGAAGCCGTCAGGCTGAAGCTGGCCAGCCAAGCGTTCGACATCCTGGCACTCGATATCTGACCTGGACCTGGCGCCGTCGTACGGCGCCAGGTTTTCTTCATGCGCATAACCCGAGGGCCCGCAATATGCCCGCGAGACCTGCCGCTCAGCGTTACGAAGACCTGCATGCCTGCTTGCGCCTGGCGCAACTGGAGGCCAACGGGGCTCATGACCGCCAGCAAGATGGCCAGCGCTGGTTCAGTCGCTTTCTGCTCACCTTGGAAGATTACGGGGCCAAGCTGTTTGAACGGACAACAAAAAACATCACCTGCACGCCGACGGACGCCGTGTTTGAAGACGTCTTCTCTGGCTGGATCCCGGCACCTCAACAGCCAAGCCTCAAGTTCAAACGGGTTGCCAGCGACATACTTCATGGTTTGAAACAGCCAGACTTCGCCCTGCTGCGCAGCACATCGGCCAGCTCGCACATGAGCATCGCGTTCGACGAGGATGACGATGGCGAGCCCGTGGCAATTGTGTTTCACCTATGGTGTGCGACCGACCCGGATGCGCCTCGCACGCGCCTGGCCCCGCAACTGACTCACCTGGGCGTGAAACTCGACACCCAGGCATTCGAGGCGCGGCGAGCCCAGCTTGAAAGCCAACTTCAGGCGCTTTCCAACCTTGATCAGTTCTAATCTCGCGCCTGTGGCTTGAGTGCTTGGCGCTCTTCGCGCGGGCAGCGGCCAAAGCGCCGTTTGTATCGGCGAGTGAAATACGACGGCAGCTCAAAACCGCACGCCACGCTCACCTGCGTGATGCTCATCTGCGTCTGGCATAGCAACTGGCGAGCCTTGTCCAAGCGCAGGCCGAGATAAAAGCCACTTGGCGTGTCATTCAGGTACAAACGAAACAAGCGCTCCAGTTGACGCCTGGTAATCATGGCTCGGGACGCCAGTTCCAAGGTGCTCAACGGCGGCTCGGTGTGCTTTTCCATCTCACCGATCACCTGCACCAGCTTGCGGTTGCTGATGCCATAGCGTGAGGCTATTTGCATCCGCTGGTGGTCCTGGCGCGGACGGATGCGGCCGAGCACGAATTGTTCTGACACCTGCACCGCCAGCTCGCTGCCATGGGCCTGCGCAATCAGGTCCAGCATCAGGTCGATCGACGCAGTGCCTCCCGCGCACGTGATACGCCGCCGGTCAATCTCGAACAGCTCCTGGGTCACTTGCAGGCGTGGATAGCGCTCTTTGAACGCATCCAACGCTTCCCAGTGCAAGGTCGCGCGGTAACCGTCGAGTAGTCCGGCCTCGGCCAACACCAACGGGCCGGTGTCGATACCACCGAGAATCGACCCTTCATGGTCAAGCCGGCGCAGCACCTGCTGCAAGCGGGGGCCATAACAGGCCAGCGGCTCGAAGCCGGCAACGATCAGCAGCACATCACCCGGCTCGCTCTCCCCCAACGCAGCGTCGGCGTTCACCGACATGCCATTGCTCGCTTGCACCGCCCCGCCATCCAGGCTGAGAACACGCCAGCGGTACGAAGGCCCCTTGAAGCGATTGGCTACGCGCAGCGGTTCCAGTGCGCTGATGAACCCCATTGCCGAGAACCCCGGCAACAACAGGAAATGAATCAGTTGCGGCATTACTTGCTCCACGACGAAAGGTGGTCGCCTCCGTGCAAATCTTGGTCGCCAGGGTGCGATTTCCCACCCTGTCGCCAGCGTAGCTTATCCACACGGCCCGCAGAGGCCGCCCTCAATAACAATATGTACTGCCGATGGAGAGCCACCATGCACAGCTTGATCCGCCGCAGCCTGTTGACCCTTGCCCTGAGCAGCATTGCTTCCACCCCGCTTTTCGCCGCCGAGCCCGCCGTTTGCAAGAACGTACGCCTGGGCGTGGTCAACTGGACCGACGTCATCGCCACCAGCGCCATGGCCCAGGTGCTGCTCGACGGCCTGGGTTACCAGACCAAGCAGACCAGCGCCTCGCAGCAGATCATCTTCGCCGGTATCCGCGACAAGCGCCTGGACATGTTCCTGGGTTACTGGAACCCGATCATGACCCAGACCATTACCCCGTTCGTCGACGCGAACCAGGTCAAGGTCCTCGAAAAACCCAGCCTGGAAGACGCCCGCGCCACCCTCGCCGTGCCGAAGTACCTGTATGACAAGGGCCTGAAGACCTTCGCCGACATCCACAAGTTCGAGAAAGAGCTGGGCGGCAAGATCTACGGCATCGAACCCGGCTCCGGTGCCAATACCCAGATCAAGGCGATGATCACCAAGAACCAGTTCGACCTGGGCAAGTTCCAGCTGGTCGAGTCCAGCGAAGCGGGCATGCTCGCCGCCGTCGACCGCGCCGTACGGCGCAAGGAGGCCGTGGTGTTCTTCGGCTGGGCGCCGCACCCGATGAACGTGAACATCGACATGGCCTACCTGGGCGACAGCCAGGACGCCCTGGGCCCGGACGAAGGCCGTGCCACGGTGTGGACGGTAACCGCGCCGGACTACGCCGAACGCTGCCCCAACGCCCACCGCCTGCTGGCCAACCTGAACTTCAGCGCCGAGGACGAGAGCCGCATGATGCAGCCGCTGCTCGACCACAAGGATGCGCTGGAATCGGCCCGCCAGTGGCTCAAGGACCACCCCGACGACAAAGCCCGCTGGCTTGAGGGTGTGACCACCTTCGATGGCAAGCCTGCCGCCGACAATCTCAAGCTCACCGCCAACTGATCCGGCCTGTTCGCGGGTAACCACGCTCCCACAGGTTTTCATACAACCAGGGCTCACCGCGAGCCCTGTGGGAGCGGGTTTACCCGCGAAAAGGCCACCACAGACAACACAAGGAACCGCCATGAACCACGACGTCATCATCACCTGCGCCCTCACCGGCGCTGGCGACACGGTCGCCAAGAGCCACCTGGTCCCGGTCACCCCGAAACAGATCGCAGAATCCGCCGTCGAAGCCGCCAAGGCCGGCGCCACCGTGGTCCACTGCCACGTCCGCGATCCACAGACCGGCCGTTTCAGCCGCGACGTGGCGCTGTACCGCGAAGTCATGGAGCGCATCCGCGAGGCCGACGTCGACGTCATCGTCAACCTCACCGCCGGCATGGGCGGCGACCTGGAAATCGGCCCGGGTGAATCGCCGATGGAGTTCGGCCCCGGCACCGACCTGATCGGCCCGCTGGAGCGCCTGGCCCACGTCGAAGCCCTGCTGCCGGAAATCTGCACCCTCGACTGCGGTACCCTCAACTTCGGCGACGGCAACGCCATCTACGTCTCCACCCCCGCGCAGCTGCGCGCCGGCGCCAAGCGCATCACCGAGCTGGGCGTAAAAGCCGAGCTGGAGATTTTCGACACCGGCCACCTGTGGTTTGCCAAGCAGATGATGAAAGAAGGCCTGCTCGAAGACCCGCTGTTCCAGCTGTGCCTAGGTATCCCGTGGGGCGCACCGGCTGATACCACCATGATGAAGGCCATGGTCGACAACCTGCCGGCCAACGTCACCTGGGCCGGCTTCGGCATCGGCCGCATGCAGATGCCAATGGCCGCGCAGGCCGTGCTGCTCGGCGGCAACGTGCGGGTTGGCCTGGAAGACAACCTGTACCTGGACCGTGGCGTGCTGGCCAGCAATGGCCAGCTGGTGGAACGCGCCGCCGAAATCATCACCCGCATGGGTGGCCGCGTGCTCAGCCCGGCCGAAGGTCGGGAAAAAATGAACCTCAAGCGCCGCTGATCCCCCTCAGGAGACCGATATGCCCTTCATCACCGAGATCAAGACCTTCGCCGCCCTGGGTAGCGGCGTGATCGGCAGTGGCTGGGTCGCCCGCGCCCTGGCCCATGGCCTGGACGTGGTCGCCTGGGACCCAGCACCCGGCGCCGAGCAGGCCCTGCGCAAACGCGTTGCCAACGCCTGGCCGGCACTGGAGAAACAAGGCCTGGCGCCAGGTGCATCGCAGGACCGGCTGAAGTTCGTGGCCACCATCGAGGAGTGCGTGCGCGACGCCGACTTCATCCAGGAAAGCGCACCGGAGCGTCTGGACCTGAAGCTCGACCTGCACGCGAAGATCAGTGCTGCCGCCAAGCCCAATGCGATCATCGGCTCCAGCACCTCGGGCCTGCTGCCCAGCGAGTTCTACGAATCGGCCACTCACCCCGAGCGTTGTGTGGTCGGCCACCCGTTCAACCCGGTGTATCTGTTGCCACTGGTCGAGATCGTCGGCGGCAACCGCACCGCACCTGAAGCCATCGAAGCCGCCAAGAACATCTACACCGCCCTCGGTATGCGCCCGCTGCATGTGCGCAAGGAAGTTCCCGGCTTCATCGCCGACCGCCTGCTCGAAGCACTGTGGCGCGAGGCCCTGCACCTGGTCAACGATGGTGTGGCCAGTACTGGTGAAATCGACGATGCGATCCGCTTCGGCGCCGGCCTGCGCTGGTCGTTCATGGGCACCTTCCTCACCTACACCCTGGCTGGTGGCGATGCCGGCATGCGCCACTTCATGGCCCAGTTCGGCCCGGCACTGAAGCTGCCCTGGACCTACCTGCCAGCACCGGAGCTGACCGACAAGCTGATCGACGATGTGGTAGAGGGCACATCGGAGCAGTTGGGCGAACGTAGCATCGCCGCGCTGGAGCGCTATCGTGATGACACGCTGCTGGCCGTGCTGGAAGCGGTGAAGACCAGCAAGGCCAGCCACGGCATGGCCTTTGGCGACTGAGGAGCCCACGATGCCCGCACTGACCACCTACCGCACCCCAGTCCAGGAGGATTGGGTCGACTACAACGGGCATCTGCGCGATGCCTTCTACCTGCTGATCTTCAGCTACGCCACCGATGCGCTGATGGAACGCATCGGCCTGGACGCCGACAGCCGTGGGCAAAGTGGTAACTCGCTGTTCACCCTGGAAGCGCACATCAACTACCTGCATGAGGTGAAACTGGGTACCGAGGTGTGGGTGCAGACGCAGATCATCGGCTTCGATCGCAAGCGCCTGCACGTCTATCACAGCCTGCACCGGGCTGGGTTCGACGAGGTGCTGGCTGCGAGCGAGCAGATGCTGTTGCACGTGGACCTGGCCGGCCCGAAGTCGGCGCCTTTCAGTGAACAGAGTGCGGCATTGCTGCAAAGCCTGGTGGATAGCCAGCGCGACCTGCCTGCGGCGGAATTCGTCGGCCGTGTCCTGCAACTACCCCGCTGAGCGCGCAAAAAATAGCCCCGGAAAGCCGTGAGCATCCGGGGCCAAGAGCGAGCAACATCCACTGTGCATGAGTGAGGGTGACCAAACCCTCGTGGGCCGTGAATGGATGCAGTCTGCTGGCTTCCCGGCTCCTGCAATTAGCCGGGAACGACCTGTTCTTAGCCAAACCAGCCATTGCGACATTCTGCCCTTGCGGGCGTGTCGCTGCAGACACAGAATCGGTCGTAAATCACAGCAGCACTCTCTTCGCGATAAAAGGGACAACAGCCATGATGCATGCGGATTTGATTGACCAGGACGATCTGGCAGGCCACCTGCGCGCGCGCGGGTTCGACATTCCCGCCGGGGCTAGCGCCGAGCAGGCCTGCGAAGCGGTGGTGCGCGGGCTGACCGAGCCCAATGCACGAGCGCTCAAGGGCATGGTCGAGCAGATGTACACCGGCAGTGCGACGATCTTGCCGGCGGTGCGCCAGGCCATCGACAAGCAGCTGTTGCCAGCGCTGGCCCAGTTCAGCCGCCGCGCCTGATGTGGCCTGCTCCGGCCTCTTCGCGGGGGTTTCCTCCACAAAAACAAAAACGCCCCCCCCCAACCCCCGCCTTTTCCTCCCCCC
>NZ_JBKGGW010000048.1:0-38239 GCF_052041945.1 Pseudomonas sp. SMN11
TCTGCCCTCCGGCCCTTCTGCCATGCGGCGCTTTGGCGCTGCAGCCAAATGTCTTTTGTCTGTATCCTCCTATCTGCACCGTTTGTACGGTGCGACAATATTTCTCGCAAATTAACGTGACTTGTTTGCGCTTAAGCTGCGTCAAGACTTAAGTTCGGGGCAATCCTGGCCCCCGAACCGAGCGATGCCAGCGTACCGTGCTGCGCATTTCTGGACTTCCACTGTCCGATCACTTGAGGTTACAAGCAAGATGGCCAAGGCCGCCGATGTCGTTGTGCAATGCCTGGAAAACGAAGGTGTCGAGTATGTGTTCGGCATTCCTGGTGAGGAAAACCTCGACCTGCTGGAATCCCTGCGCAAGTCGAAGATCAAGCTGGTACTGACCCGCCACGAGCAGTCTGCGGGCTTCATGGCCGCCACCTATGGCCGCCTGACCGGCAAGACCGGCGTCAGCCTGTCGACCCTGGGCCCTGGCGCAACCAACCTGGTAACCGCCAGTGCGTACGCCTATCTGGGCGGCATGCCGATGATGATGATCACCGGCCAGAAGCCGATCAAGAAGTCCAAGCAGGGCCGCTTCCAGATCATCGACGTGTGCGGCATGATGGACCCCATCACCAAGTACACCCACCAGTTCGCCTCGGCCGACAACATCCCGGCGCGCATGCGCGAAGCGTTCCGCCTGGCTGAAGAAGAAAAGCCGGGTGCAGTGCACCTCGAGCTGCCGGAAGACATCGCCGCCGAGCAGACCGACGCCCTGCCGATCCCGCGCAGCCTGCACCGTCGCCCGCTGGCCGAGCACGTGGCCATCGAAGCTGCCGTCGAGAAACTGCAGAAGGCCCGCAGCCCGATCCTGGTGATCGGCGCCGGCGCCAACCGCAAGATGACCGCCAAGGTCCTCAAGCAACTGATCGACAAGACCGGCATCCCGTTCATCACCACCCAGATGGGTAAAGGTGTAGTCGACGAACGTCACCCGCGCTTCCTGGGTAACGCGGCGCTGTCGTCCGGTGACTTCGTCCACCGCGCCATCGAAGCGGCCGACCTGATCATCAACATCGGCCACGACGTGATCGAGAAGCCACCGTTCTTCATGGTCCGTGGCGGCACCGAAGTCATCCACATCAGCTTCCGCTCCGCCGAAGTCGATGCCGTGTACTTCCCGCAGGTCGAAGTGATCGGCGACATCGCCAACGCCGTGTGGCAGATCAGCGAAGCGCTGAACGACACCGCACACTGGGACTTCACCCGCCTGATGGCGATCCGTGAAGCCAACGAAGCACAGATCGCCGAAGGCGCCGACGACAACCGCTTCCCGGTCTACCCGCAGCGCCTGGTCGCCGACATCCGTCGTGCACTGCCGTCCGAAGGCATCGTGGCCCTGGACAACGGCATCTACAAGATCTGGTTCGCCCGTAACTACAAGGCGCACAAGCCGAACACCGTGCTGCTCGACAACGCCCTGGCGACCATGGGCGCTGGCCTGCCATCGGCAATGGCTTCGCACCTGGTGTACCCGGATCGCCCGGTCATCTCGGTGTGCGGTGACGGCGGCTTCATGATGAACAGCCAGGAGCTGGAAACCGCAGTCCGCCTGGGCATGCACATCACCGTGGTGATCCTGCGTGACGACGGCTACGGCATGATCCGCTGGAAGCAGGCCAACATGGGCTTCACCGATTTCGGCCTGGACTACGGCAACCCGGACTTCGTCAAATATGCCGAAGCCTACGGTGCCAATGGCCACCGTGTGGAAAGCGCCGAAGCCTTCCTGCCGCTGCTCGAGCACTGCATCAAGACCCCAGGCGTGCACGTGATCGACTGCCCGGTCGACTACAGCGAAAACGACCGCATCCTCAACAGCGAGCTGCGTGAGCGCGCGCTGGCGGTATAAGGCTTAACGGCCTAATCGCGGGGCAATTCGGGTCGCCGCACCCGACTTGCCCCGCGAATGCTTTCTGCAGACGCAATCCCCCATGTGCTAGGGTGCACGCAAATCTTCACCCCAGGACACCCGCACATGCTCCCCGCCCTCAGCGAAAAAGAACTCGCCCGCCTCGAAGACCTGCTGATCACCTACGGCAACGACTATTCGGTGCTCAACCTGGCCGAGCTCAACGGCTTTTTCACCGCCCTGGCCAGCTCCCCGATCGACGTGCTGCCAGAGCAATGGCTGCCCACCGTCGCTGGCGGCAAGGTACCGAAGTTCAAGAAACCCGCCCATGAGGAGGCCTACACCGCCTTGATGCTGCGTTATGCCTACCAGGTGGCCGAGCAATTGGCGGAGAACCTCGAAGGCTTCGAACCGCTGTTCGAAGAAAGCGAGGCCGAGGAAGGGCCGGCGATCATCATGGAAGAGTGGTGCTTCGGTTACATGCGTGGCACGCAGGTAGCGGCTTGGGGCGAACTGCCGCCCGAGCAGGATCAGCTGCTCAAGGCGATTTCACTGCATGGTCTGGAAGACAACTTCGAGTTGCTCGATGCCATGAGCTTCGATGAATTGCAGGCTTGCGTGCCGCATGTGGTCGAGGCTGCACGGGGCCTATATCGCTATCAGAAGCAGTCGCGGCACTGAGCAACCTATTATTTCGCCAGGCGAAATTATGGTTTGTTGCTTGCACTGATTCTGCTGCCAGTCGAATCAGCGCAGGATAGGCTCCATCTGGCACCACCCCGGTGCCAACCCTGGAGCCCAGCCCGTGATCACACTCTACAACTTCCCCAAGTCCGGCCACGCCCACCGCATCGAGCTGATGCTGTCGTTGCTGAAGCTGCCCACCGAACTGGTGTTCGTCGACCTGGCCAAAGGTGCGCACAAGCAGCCGGATTTCCTCGCCCTCAATCCGTTCGGCCAGGTGCCGGTGATCGATGACAACGGCACCGTGATCGCCGATTCCAACGCCATTCTCTTCTACCTGGCCAGCACCTACGACAAGGGGGGTAAGTGGCTCCCTCATGACCCGGTAAAGGCCGCCCGTGTACAGCGCTGGTTGTCGGTTGCCGCTGGCCCATTAGCCTTTGGCCCTGCAGCCGCTCGCCTGGTGACGGTGTTCGGCGCTTCGTTCGACACCGACGAAGTCATCGCTCGCGCGCACACCTTGCTCAAGGTGATGGACGCCGAGCTGGCCAAGTCGGCGTTTCTCGTCGGCAATGAGCCGACCATCGCCGATGTCGCCAACTACTCGTACATCGCCCACGCCCCCGAGGGCAATGTCTCGCTAGAACCTTACCCCAACGTGCGTGCCTGGCTGGCACGGATCGAAGCGTTGCCTGGCTTCGTCGCCATGCCACGCACTGCCGTCGGCCTGCAGACCACCGTCTGAGCCGCCACTTCAAGCGAGGAATGCCGCCATGGCGCAACTCCCCGGTCATCGCACCTCGCCCTGGCATGCCGGCGAGAAGCGCCTGCAGGAGCATGCAGGTGTGTCGGAGCGCATGGACGTGTTCGGGCAGAAGGTCATTCGTGAGCACATGCCCGACCAGCACCGCACGTTCTACCAGCAGTTGCCGTTTATCGTCGCCGGCACTGTGGATCAGGGCGGCAAGCCTTGGGCGACGCTGCTCGAAGGCCCGGAGGGCTTCATCAGCTCGCCCGACCCTCGGCAACTGCTGATCGATATCCAGCCGGCCGGCGATGATCCGGCAACGCCCGGACTGGTAACTGGCGGAGCCATCGGCCTGCTCGGCATCGAGCTGCACACACGCCGCCGCAACCGCATCAACGGGCTGATCGCTCAGGCCGCTAACGGGCGGCTGGACGTGCAGGTGGAGCAGTCATTCGGCAATTGCCCGCAGTACATCCAGCTGCGCGAATACACGCGCGTCGATGAACCGGCGCAAGGAAGAATCGATGCGCAAGGGCTGGATTCCACGACCGCCCAGATGATCGCGAACGCTGACACGTTGTTCGTTGCCAGCTACATCGATCACCCTGACGGCATGCGTTCGGTGGACGTCTCGCACCGTGGTGGTCGCCCCGGCTTCGTCAAGGTCGAAAGCAACCGCCTGACCCTTCCCGACTATGCCGGCAACCTGCATTTCAACACCCTCGGCAACCTGCTGGAGAATCCGCGAGCCGGGCTGTTGTTCGTCGATTTCAGTAGCGGTGATGTACTGCAGGTGACCGGGCGCACCGAGGTGATACTCGATAGCCCGTTGATCACGGCATTCGAGGGCGCCGAACGGCTGTGGACGCTGGACATCGAGCACGTGGTGCTACGCCGTGCGGCGGGGAGTTTGCGCTGGGCCTTCCAGGAATACGCGCCAACCAGCCTGATGACCGGCACCTGGGCCGAGGCGGAGCAGCGGCTTCAGCAGCGTGAGCGGCAGCGCCAGTGGCTGACCTGGCGGGTGGCGCGTGTGGAGCAGGAGAGTCGCGACATCCGCTCGTTCTATCTCGCTGCGGACGAACCGGTGGCGTTCTTGCCAGGCCAGCACATTCCCGTGCGTATCCCGCTGGGTACCGATGCACCGCTGATTCGCACCTACAGCCTGTCCTGCGCGCCGTCCGACGGCTACCTGCGGATCAGCGTCAAGGCGCAGGGCCCGGCGTCGCGCTATCTGCATGAGCGTGTCAGGGCGGGGGACCTGCTGGAGGTGCGTCTGCCCATGGGCAGCTTCACCCTCAATAGCACCAGCGACAGGCCTGTCGTGCTGATCGGTGCCGGCGTGGGTATCACACCGCTGATCGCCATGCTGCGAGAGTTGCTGGCGAACGGGCAGGGGCGTCGCATCCATCTCTTCCAGGGTGCCCGCAGCCTGAGTGATCTGCCATTCCAGCAGGAACTGGCCGAATTGCGACAGCAAGCCGGTACCGGTTTGAGGGTGCATCGTTCATTGAGCCAGCCAGAGGCGGACGCCGTGCACGGGCGTGACTACGAGCACACCGGGCGCTTGGGTATCGAGCAGATAAAGGCAACCCTGGCGCTGGATGATTACGATTTCTACCTGTGCGGCCCGGCCAGCTTCACCCAGGACATATATGAGGGACTGCGCGGTGTGCATGTGCCGGATGCCCGTATACATGCCGAAACCTTCGGGCCATCGACCCTTCGGCGGCATGGCGACGACAACCGGCCCACGCTGCAACAGCCGCCGGCTGCCAGCGAGCCGGTGCCGGTGTACTTTGCCAGCTCTGCCAAGGAGGCGCGTTGGTCACCTGGTTCTGGCACCTTGCTGGAGCTGGCTGAGGCGCGTGGGCTGTCGCCGGAGTTCAGCTGTCGAGGGGGCTCGTGTGGAACATGCAAAACCAAGGTGGTGAGTGGGCAGGTGCATTACCCGAATCCACCTGCCGAGATGCCCGAAAGTGGCACCGCCCTGATTTGTTGTGCAGTCCCGGCCCAGGCGCTGGTGCTGGAGTTATGAGGTTGCCTGTGCAGGCCTCGTCGCGGCTAAAGCCGCTCCCAGAGGGATATCACAGGTTTTGAAAACTGTGCGGTCCCTGTGGGAGCGGCTTTAGCCGCGAAGAGGCCCGCACAGGCAACGCAAATAGCCGATAATCCCCGCACCCCAGATGCCCAGGAACCCGCATGGACCAGATCCACCTGATGAAGGTATTCGTCGCTGTCGGCGAGCTGGAAAGCTTCGCCGCTGCCGCCCGTCGCCTGGACATCTCACCCGCCGCCGTCACCCGTGCCGTCAGCGCCCTGGAAGAACAGATCGGGGTCAAGCTGCTGTTGCGCACCACCCGTAGCGTGCGTCTGACCGAGGCGGGCAGCCGCTACCTGCAAGACACCCGGCACATCCTCGCCAGCATCCATGAAGCCAATGAAGCCGCGGCCGGTATCAACGCCACGCCCAAAGGTGAACTGGCGATCACTGCGCCGATCCTGTTCGGCAAGAAATTCGTCATGCCTTGCATCGTGCGTTACTTGCAGCAATACCCAGAGGTCGATGTGTCGGCGTACTTCCTCGACCGCGTGGTGAACATGGTCGAGGAGGGCATGGACGTGGCCGTGCGCATCGGGCCGCTGCCCGACTCCGGCCTCAAGGCACTGCGCGTCGGCCGGGTGCGGCGGATGCTGTGTGCATCGCCCGACTACCTCGCACGCATGGGCGAGCCGCAGCACCCGTCTGACTTGCCGGACCATGCAGTGATCGCCACCACCAACCTCTCGCCACGCGCCGGCTGGCGCTTCGGCCTGGCCGACGAACCGACACTGGTGCGCATGAAACCGCGGCTGACGGTTACCAGCAACGATGGTGCGATCGCTGCGGCAGTGGGCGGGTTGGGCATCGCCAGGCTGCTGTCGTATCAGGTGGTCGATGAGCTGGCCAGCGGCCAGTTGCAGGTCATTCTCGCCGAATACGAGGAGGCCCCCTGGCCGATCCATGTCTTGCACCGCGAGAGCAAGTACGGCTCGGCCAAGGTGCGATCGTTCATTGACATGCTGGCGCAGGACCTACGGGAACGGCAATTGGATTGACCATTGAGGTCGTACAACGCAACTGGATTTTTCTCAGGCTCGCTGCGGAGGTCCCACTTTTACGAGCGCACACAATTGTTGTTGTACGATGACTTATCACGTGGCACTCTTCACCTGAAACAATTTGTCTCATTTCGCCCTGCCGGCGCATGGGGCAGATCACCCGTCACTCTAAAAACAAGATTCAGGTGAACAATGAAGATCAAAGGCATCCGTTGGTGGATGGTCAGCCTTGTCACGGCTGGGCTCGTCGTCAACTACCTCGCCCGCAACACCCTCTCGGTGGCAGCCCCTACGCTGATGACCGACCTCTCCATCACCACCGAGCAATACGCCAAGATCGTCGCGACCTGGCAGATGTGCTATGCGCTCATGCAGCCGATCGCCGGCTGGCTCATCGATTTCATCGGCACCAAACTGGGCTTTGCGGTGTTCGCCCTGGCCTGGTCGCTGGCCTGTGCGGGTGCCGCCTTGGCCAGCGGTTGGCAGAGCATGGCGTTCCTGCGCGGGTTGCTGGGCATGACTGAAGCCGCCGGTTTGCCGGCCGGGGTCAAGGCCACCACTGAATGGTTCCCAGCCAAGGAGCGCTCGGTCGCCATCGGCTGGTTCAACATCGGTTCGTCGCTGGGGGCCTTGCTGGCGCCACCGCTGGTGGTCTGGGCGATCCTGCACAGTGGCTGGCAGCTGGCGTTCGTCATCGTCGGCGTGTCCGGTGTGCTGTGGACCTTGCTGTGGATGCTGCTGTACAAGCACCCGCGTGATCAGAAGCGCCTGAGTGACGAGGAACGTGATTACATCCTGTCCGGCCAGGAAGCCCACTTCAAGGCCGAGCAGCGCGAGAAGGGGGCCTGGAAGCGTATCTTCAAGACCCGCAACTTCTACGCCATCGCGTCGGCACGTATTCTGTCCGAGCCTGCCTGGCAGACTTTCAACGCCTGGATTCCGCTGTACCTGATGACCGAACGGCACATGAACATCAAGGAAGTGGCGATGTTCGCCTGGTTGCCGTTCCTCGCTGCCGACATCGGCTGCGTGCTCGGTGGTTACCTGAGCCCGATGTTCCATCGTTACTTCAAGGTGTCGCTGTTCACCTCGCGCAAGATGGTGCTGGTGTTCGGCGCCAGCTGCATGATCGGCCCGGCTTGCATCGGCCTGGTCGAAAGCCCGTACACCGCGATTCTGCTGCTGTGCATTGGCGGCTTTGCCCACCAGACCTTGTCGGGGGCGCTGTACTCGATCACCTCCGATTCCTTCAGCAAGGACCAGGTGGCGACCGCGACCGGCATGGGCGGCATGTGTGGTTACCTGGGGGCGGCGGTGTTTACTCTGGTGTTCGGCATCCTGGTCACGCAGATCGGCTACAGCCCACTGTTCGTGGTGCTGGCGGCGTTCGATATCGTGGCGGCGGTGCTGGTGTGGAAGGTTGCACGCGAGGTGAATGGGGCTGCTAAGCAGCCTCATTATCAGGTAGTCACAATGCCTGATACTGCATCCTGAATCCCAGGCTGGTTGCTTCGCCTTTCTGCAACAGTCTCAGCCCCGGTCGGCCCGGCAAGTGATGCGCGTTGATCGGGTGGCTCACCGGTTCAAAGCAGAAGAACGGCTGCTCATGCGGGCAGAACAACAGAAAGTGCTCTGCGCCGCTGGCGCTGCACACCAGCCGATACCCCGCGCCCGGTTGCTCGATCACGCAGTTGCCGGGCCATTCGCTGAAGGCGTGGTCGACCACCGTTATCGGCAGTGTCCGTGCAGCGGTGAAATTCCAGTGATCAGGTATCTCAGCTTGCCGTGACGGCAACGCGCCATTCTCCGCCAGCCACACGGTGCGCGCTTGTGCATGCAAGCGCGTATCGGGATGGCGCGGGAAGTAGGGATGCAGCCCCAGTCCATACCAGGTAGCCGCCGAATCCAGATGTGTCACCTGCAGGTCGAGGCTCAGGCAGCCCTCGTGCAGGTACATATCAAGCGTCGCCCGGTAGGCGAACGGCATTGTGCTGTCGAGGTTCAGGCGGGCGTGGTGCTCGCTGTGTTGCTGCACCTGCCAAGGTTGCTGCCAGGCACTGCCATGGATCGGGTAGGGGTCATGCCCGGTGTTAGGTGCCAGAGCCAGCCAGCCATCAGGGCGCTGGAAGCCGCCCTCGGCGATGCGGTTGGACCACGGCGCCAGCGGGTAGCAGCCCAGGCGCCGCGGGCTGCCGCTGGCCAGGGCGGCTTCGTCGGCGGGGCGCAGCAACGCTTGCCCAGTGGCGCTGGCTTGCCAGTTGACCAGGCTGGCACCCAGCTCGGGGGCGATGCTCAGGCGGGTAAGGCGGTCTTGCAGGTGCAGCAGGGTGACGCTCATCAAGGCCTCCGGTAGGTCAACAGGACGATGCCGCACACCACCACGGCACCGCCAATCAATTGCATGCCACTCAGTTGCTGGCCGAGCAACGCCCAGCCCAGCAGCAGCGTGGCGATGGGCTCGACGTTCATTACCGGTGCGTTCTGCGCCATGTTCAGCTTGGGCACGCAGACGAACAGCAAGGTGAAGGCCACGCCATACAGCACCACCAGGCTGGCCAGCGCCATCCAGCCGCTGGCGCTGCCCGGCAGCGACAAGCCGGCCGGCATCACGCCGCTGATGCCGGCGACCAGCATGCTGGTGAACACGATCAGCAAGGTCAGCAGGCTGCGCACCGGGCCGCGGACAGCGGCCAGCTTGTGGTCGGTGATCCACAGGGCACAGGCGAACACACAGGCGGCGCAGAACGCCAGGCCCACACCCAAGGTCCAGTGCGGGTTGACATCGCCACCGTCGGCCAGCCTTGCCGGTACATCCAGAGCCAGCACCAGGCCACACAGGATCAGCCCCATGAACAACACCGTGCGCCCGCTCGGGCGGGTGCCACCCAGTGCCCAGGTCAGCAGCGCCAGGAGCATGGGGAAGGTGTTGCCCACCAGTAGCGCCAAGGCCACTGGAATGCGGGCCACTGCCGAGTACAGGCACAGGCTCTGGGTCGCGATCAGCAGGCCCAGCAGCAGCTGCCAGCGCCGTGTGCCGGAAGGCAGGCGCAGCGGTTGGCGCTGCCACAGCACCAGGCTGGCCAGCACCAGGAACGTGATGCCCGAGCGGCAGAGAATGGCCAGCAGCACGCCGGTGTCGTCGTCGAAGGCGATGCGCGCAGCGATGTGGTTGCCGGCGAACGAGCAGGCCAGCAGGGCCAGGAGGACGATGGCCAGTTTGCGCGGGAAGAGGGTTACAGCAGAAGAGGATACAGCCATGTGCAGGATCCGTTTGCATTGAGAACCTGGGGCCGCAAAGCGGCCCCAGTACCAGAATTACAGGACGACGCTCGGCAGCCACAGCGAGATGGCCGGTATGTAGGTCACCGCCATCAGCACCAGGAAAAGCGCCAGGTAGAACGGCAGCAACGCCTTCACCGTGGCCTCGATGCTGACCTTGCCAATCGCCGATCCGACGAACAGCACCGCACCCACTGGTGGGGTGATCAGGCCGATCCCCAGGTTGACCAGCATGATCATGCCGAAGTGCACCGGGTCCACGCCGATACCGGTGATCACCGGCAGCAGGATTGGCGTGAGGATCAGGATCAGCGGCGCCATGTCCATCACCGTGCCCAGCAGCAGGAGCATGAAGTTGATGCACATCAGGATCACGTAGCGGTTGTCCGACAGGGTCAGGAACGCCGTGGTGATCTTCGACGGGATCTGCATCAGGGTCATCACGTAGCCGAAGCTGGCGGCGAAGCCGATCAGGATCATCACGATCGAGATGGTTCGTACCGTGCGGTGCATCAGCTTGGGCAGGTCGCGCCACTTGTAGTCGCGGTAGATGAACATGGTCACGAAGAAGGACCAGACCACGGCCACTGCAGCCGATTCGGTCGCGGTGAACACGCCCGACAGGATACCGCCGAGGATGATCACCATGGCCATCAGGCCCCACAGTGCCTCACCGGCAATCTTCAGCGCCTGGCGCAGCGGGATCACCTCGCCCTTGGGGTAGTCGCGCTTCTTGGCGAAGATCAGGCACAGGCCCATCATCACCGCGCTCAGCAACAGCCCGGGCATCACCCCGGCCATGAACAGCGACGCGATCGACACCGTGCCGCCGGCCGCCAGCGAGTACAGCACCGAGTTGTGGCTGGGCGGGGTCAGCAGAGCCTGCACCGAGCCGCTGACGGTCACCGCGGTGGAGAATTCGCGTGGGTAGCCCTTGCGCTCCATCTCCGGAATCAGCACCGAACCGACCGAGGCGGTGTCGGCCACCGACGAACCAGAGATCGCGCCGAAGAAGGTCGAGGCCATGATGTTGACCAGCGACAGCCCGCCGCGCACGAAGCCCACCAGCACCCCGGCGAATGCTACCAGGCGCCGCGACATGCCGCCTTCGGCCATGATCGCGCCAGCCAGTACGAAGAACGGAATGGCCAGCAGCGAAAATTTGTTAACCCCACTGGCCACCTGAATCATCATCGCCTGCAGCGGGATGTCGATGTACCAGGCGCCGATCAGCGCCGACAGACCCAGGGCATAGGCCACTGGCATGCCCAGCAGGATCAGCGCAATGAAACTGCCCAACAGAATGAACGCATCCATTTACGCTGCCCCCTCGTTTTCTTCCACCAGGTCGAACCGCACCACTTTGCGCTGGCTCTGGTCGCCCAGCAGGAGTTTCTCCAGCACGAAAATCAGTGTCAGCACGCCGCCGACCGGGATCGGCGCATAGCTCATGCCCACCCGTACGCTGGGCAGCGAGGCCATGTACTGATTCCAGGTGGTGACGCACAGCTTGAAGCCGTACCAGGTCATGAATACGCAAACCACAACCATCAGCAGTTGTGTCAGCACGTTCACCATTCGCCGAGTGGGTTCGGGCAAGCGGTCGGTGATCATTGCTACCGCCATGTGCGCGCCAGCGCGGTAGCTAGCGGCGGCGCCGATGAAGGTGAACAGCACCATCAGCAGGATCGATACTGGCTCCGGCCAGCTGGAGCCGGTGCCGAGTACATAGCGGGCGAAGATGCCCCAGGGGATGATCAGCGACATGGTCAGTATCGACAGCCCGGCGACCCAGATGCAGGCGCGGTACAGCGTGTCGTTGACGCTCAGGAAAAGCATTTTCATAGGCATCACCAAAGCGGCAGGGCGACGGGCGTCGCACTGCCGAGGTCATCTTGGGAGGAGGGCCGGGATTACTGGACCGCGTCGATACGCTTCATCAAGTCGGCATACTGTGCACCGTACTTCTCGCGCACCGGAGCGGTGGCGTCGTAGAACGGCTTGGTGTCGACGGTGATGAACTCGACGCCGGCGGCCTTGAGCTTCTCTTCGCTGGCGGCAGACTTGGCGTCCCACAGTGCGCGTTCTTCAATCTGCGCTTCGCGGGCGACTTTCTTCACCAGGGCCTGCTGCTCGGGCGAGAGCTTGTTCCAGGTGGTCTTGGACATCACCACTGGCTCCGGCAGGATCAGGTGATTGGTCAAGGTGAAGTATTTGGCGCTCTGGTAATGGTTGTGTTCGAGCAGGGTCGGCGGATTGTTCTCCGCGCCGTCGATCACTCCAGTCTGCAGGGCGCTGAAGATCTCGCCGGTGTCCATGGCGATGCCGTTGCCGCCCATGGCATTCATCATGTCGATGAACAGCGGGTTGCCCTGCACGCGAATCTTCATGCCCTTGAGGTCTTCAAGGCTGCGCACCGGTTTCTTGGTGTAGAGGCTGCGCGAGCCGCCATCCATCCACGCCAGCGCGACCAGGTTGAATTCGGAATTGGTGATCTTGTCGAGGATCTCCTGGCCGATATCGCCGTCGATGATCTTGCGCATGTGCTCATGGTCGCGGAACACGAACGGCATGTTGAACACGTTCACGTCCGGCACCACCGGGCCGACGATGCCGAGGCTGACGCGGGTCATCTGCACCGCACCGATCTGCGCCTGCTCGATCACTTCCTTCTCCGAGCCCAGCACGCCGCCGGCGAACATCTTGAAGGTGATTTCGCCATTGCTGGCCTGTTCGAGCTTCTTGCCCATGTTCTGTTCGGCGACCACGGTCGGGTAACCGGCCGGGTGGATCTCGGCGAACTTGATGTCGAGTGCCGAGGCCGGCAACGACAGGCTGAAAGCGAACGGGAGTACGGCAAGAAGCAGCTTGCGTTTGAAGATCATGGTGAAACTCCGTGGTTTTTATTATCTGGTTTCGCGCGTGAGTGTTGGGTGCGGCAGGGTTGTGCAGGTCGCGTTCAGCCGCGCCAGGCAGGCTCCTCCAGGCCTTGGACGCCGGGGCGCAGGGCGAACACGCCACCGGCCAGGGGCTGGTCGCTGAGGTCGCTGCCTGCAGGGCGGATCGAGGTGACGAACAAGGTGTCGAGGTTGGCACCGCCGAAGGCGCACATCGCCGGCTTCTTCACCGGCACGCTGAGCGAGCGGTCGAGGCGACCGTCGGGGGTGAAACGGTGGATCTGCCCGGCGTCGTTGCCGCAGATCCAGTAGCAGCCGTCTGCGTCGATGGCGGCGCCGTCGGGGCGGCCGGGGAAGGCTCGCATGTCGACGAACAGCCGCTGGTTGTGCGGCGTGCCGCTGTCGATGTCGTAATCGAAGGTCCAGATCTTCTGCACGTTCGGGTGTGAGTCGGACAGGTACATGCGCGTGCCGTCCGGGCTGAAGGCCAGGCCGTTGGGCACGATCATGTCCTTGAGCTGCTGGTGCAACTGGCCTTCGCCATCGACCCGGTACAGCGCGCCGACGTGGGCGCCTTGCTGCATGTCCATGAACATGCTGCCGGCCCAGAAACGGCCCTGGCGGTCGCAGCGGCCATCGTTGAAGCGCATGCCGTGTTGCGGGTGTTCGACTGCGGCGAACAGGCGGCTGTCGAGGCTGCCGTCGGCCTGGGCCTGCAGCTGGAAGATGCCGCTCTCCATGCCGGCGACCCAACCCTGCTCGGTACGGGCGATGCAGGCGAGCATCTCGTCACCCTGCCAGACCTGATGGGCGCCGTCCTGCCAGCGGTGCAGCTGGCGGGCCGGTATGTCGACCCAGTACAGGGCCTGTTCGCTGGGGTGCCACACCGGGCTTTCACCGGTGCCGTTGCGGGCGTCGACGATCAGTTCGCAGTGCATGCTGGAGCCTCCTGGCAGGGCAGTGTCAGCTGAATGGGCCGGCAGCGACGAAGGCGCCACCCTGGTAGATCATGCTTGGGTCGTCGGCGGCAGGCGCCGGTTTGGCCTCTACCGCGGCGCGGAACACTTCCGAGGTGTCCTTGGGTTGGTAGCCCAGATGCGCGGCATGGCGGTTGTCCCACCAGACGGTACGGTTGTCGGAAGCGCCGTAGACCACGGTGTGGCCGACATCGGCGGTGAACAGGCCGCGCTCGATCAGCTGGGTAAGGTCGTCGTAGCTCAGCCAGGTGCAGAGCATGCGTGGGTTTTGTGGCTCGTCGAACGAGGAGCCGATACGGATGCTGACGGTCTCGATGCCGTAGCGGTCGAAGTAGAAGCTGGCGACATCCTCGCCATAGCACTTGGACAAGCCGTAGTAGCTGTCGGGCCGGCGCAGGGCATGGGCGTCGATGGGCTGGTCCTGGCGGTAGAAACCGATCACGTGGTTGGAGCTGGCGAAGATGATGCGCCTGACCCCGTGCTTACGTGCGGCTTCGTAGATGTGGAACACGCCGCAGATATTAGGGCCGAGGATGTCTTCGAAAGAATGTTCGGTGGACACGCCACCGAAGTGGACGATGGCGTCGACGCCCTCGACAAGGGCATGGACCGCAGTCTTGTCGGCCAGGTCGCAAGGGATGACTTCTTCATGGGGGCCAGTGGCGGGGGCCATGGGCGCGATGTCGGAAAGGCGCAGGACTTCGGCGCAGCCATTGAGGCGTTGGCGAAGCACCTTGCCCAGGCCGCCTGCGGCTCCGGTGAGCAGCAGGCGCTTGAAGGGGGTGGTGGTCATGGCGGCTCTACTTGTGATTGTTGTAAGTTGTCGTATGACTGTGCTGATTATCGGCAGCGGTTTCCGGGGTTGTCAATGCTGCTTTTGGGCATTTCGATAGCCCTGTGGGAGCGGCCTTGTTTCGCCAAAGGGCCGCAGCGCGGCCCCGGCATTCGCGCATGTGCCGCAATTTCTGGGGGCTGCTTCGCAGCCCTTTCGCGACACAAGGCCGCTCCCACAAAGATCGCGTTACAGCAACGAAAGGGGATAGTTGAAGATCAACCGGTTCTCATCGAACTCGTTGTTGCTGTAGTCACGGCGAATGGTCGAGTTGCGCCACTTCACGCTCAAGTCCTTGAATGGCCCGCTCTGGATCACATAGGCCAGTTCCGACTCGCGGACCCACTCCTTGCCGTCGGTCACCACCCCGGAATGCACATCGCGGCCGCTGATATAGCGGTTCATCAAGGTCAGCCCCGGCACCCCGAGCGTCACGAAGTTGAAGTCATGGCGCACCTGCCACGAGCGCTCTTCGGCATTGTCGAAACTGGAGTTGTAGCTGTCGTTGGCCAAGGTCCCGCCGCTGGTGCCGTTGACCCGCATCCAGGTATCGCCATCGACCTTCTGCAGCCCGACCCAGAAGGTGTTGCCGCCGTACTTGGCTGAGAACATCCCCGAGTAGGTCTTGTTGTCCAGCTTGCCCGCGCGTTCCGAGCCGTCCTCACCACCGTGGAAGTAGCCCAGGTTGGCACCGAGGGTCCAGTCGCCCAGCGGCTGGCTGTGGCTCAGTTGCAGGTATTGCTGCTCGTAGACATCCTTGAGCACCGCGTTCCACAGCCCGACCAAGGTGCGGTCCTGGTTGAACTTGTACTCGCCGCCGACAAAGTTGAAGCGGTCCGACACGCCGCCGCCGTAACTCATGTCTTCCATGCTCGCGTCGTTGCGCGGGCTGTTGCCACGGAACTGGCCGCCGTACAGGGTCAGTCCGGCAATTTCGTTGGAGGTCACCTGGCCGCCGCGGAAGGTCTGCGGCAGCGAGCGGCCATCGTCCGAGCGCAAGATCGGCAGCACCGGCATCCATTCGCCGATCTTCAGTTCGGTCCTGGATATACGCGCCTTGCCCGCCACCGCCAGGCGGCCGTAGTCATCTGCTGGCTTGCCATCGTCATGGCGTGGCAGCAACGCCGTGCCATAGGTGCCGCCACCGCCATCGAGCTTCAGCGACCACAGCCCCAGTACGTCAGCGCCGAATCCCACCGGCCCCTCGGTGAAGCCGGAACGGGCATCGAGAATGAAGCTCTGGGTCCACTCTTCGGCCTTGCTCTGCGGGTTGCTGGGGTTGGTGAAATTACGGTTGATGTAAAAGTTGCGCAGGCCCAGCACGGCCTTGCTGTCTTCAACGAACCCCTGGGCGAGGCTGGTGCCTGGCATGCCGCCTAGCAGGCTGGCGCCAAGCAGCGCAAAGGGGAGGGTTGTCTGGCAGATTTTCGACATGGAGTGCGTCCGCTGTTGTTGTTTTTGTTATGTGTTGTCGTACAACTGCGGCGTTTTTTATCAAGCGGAAAAACAACTGTCAACGCTTGGGGACGCAATAAATTCGCGACGTCAAGTGAATAATTACCGGCGATGGCTCTAGCTCAAGGAATTGGATGAATTACAAGTCATACTATGACAGCGGCAACATTGATGGGGTTGCGACCGCGTCAGTCGCAGCATCTTTGCGCTATTCGACTGGGCGGCATTCCGAACACCGCTGAACAAATTGCAACAAGGCATGTCTCAAGGCCAGCAGAGACATGACGTTTCATGCCACAAGCAAGGAGGCTCTACCATGCAACCCACCCCAGCCACGTCCACCGGCAAGCTGCTCGGCAGCTATGGCTACGGCAAGGCACTGATCATCAGCCTGATCACCCTCGGCATCATCTGCGTAGGCCTGGCTGCCTTCGTCGGCTATCTCAGCACCATCGTCTCGCCAGACGGCGGCCCGGTGACTATCGACAACCGTCGCGGTACCGTCGTGAACTTCAGCAGTACGCTGCAGCTGTTCTACTTCACCATTGGCTTGCTGCTGTTTCTGGGCGTGTGCATGCTGGGCATGGCCTGGTGGCAGAAGAAACTGCGTGTTGCACGCTATGAGGTATACGAAAAGGGCATCTGCCAGATCATCGGCAGCGAGCGTGATTACGTGCCGTTCAGCGAGATCAACGACCTGTACCTGTTCGCCTCGGGGCAGACGGCAGCCGCTGGCCTGATCAACAACCTGGCGTACCGCCGCAACGACAGTGAAACGTTCCGCCGCGTCAATGCTCACCTCAAGAACTTGTACGGTTTCATCGACCTGGTGCGTGACCTGCACCTGAACGAACGGCTGCCGCACGTAATGGCCACGCTCCAGCAGGGCGGTGTCGTGCCGTTCAACTACATTGGCACTGGCCAGGTGTGGGGCAAGCGCGTCAGCGGCAACTTCCTCAACGTCACCACCCGACCTATCCTGGTCACCCGCGATGCCCTTGAGGTCGAAGGCAGCAAGGTGTCCATGGCCAGCCTGGGCAGCATAGACCTCAGTGCCTGGACCGAACTGGTGGTAATCAGGGACGAGAGCGGCAAGACCGTGCTGTCCACCGCTGCAAACGGCATCATGAGCTTCGACCTGTTCCTCAATACCCTGCACAACCTGCTCGAAGCCGAGCCGGCCCGGGTCACCGCCTGACGCCCTGGCACGATCCACTGTAGGAGCGGCCTTGCGCCGCGAAAGGGGGGCGCGGCGCGCCCCCAGCCATCATTCAGCCTTCGAGTCCGTTGCCTCCCCCCTAGCTCTGGTGTCATCAGTCACAGTCAGATGAAAGTAGGCATAACCAGTGATGGGCAATGCCGGGGGCTGTAGGAGACTTCCTATTTGCTTCTGCCAGGCAATAAAAAAGGCTGCCATTCGGCAGCCTTCTCAATGCTCAGCCCGGACGATCAGTCCCAGCTCAACGCACCACCAGTCTGATACTCGATCACACGCGTCTCGAAGAAGTTCTTCTCCTTCTTCAAGTCCATGATCTCGCTCATCCACGGGAACGGGTTGGTGGTCCCCGGGTACTCTTCCTTCAGGCCAATCTGGGTCAGGCGACGGTTGGCGATGAACTTGAGGTAGTCCTCCATCATCGCGGCGTTCATGCCCAGCACGCCGCGTGGCATGGTATCGCGGGCGTATTCGATCTCCAGCTGGGTCCCTTGCAGGATCATCTGGGTCGCTTCTTCCTTCATCGCCGCATCCCACAGGTGCGGGTTCTCGATCTTGATCTGGTTGATCACGTCGATACCGAAGTTCAGGTGCATCGACTCGTCACGCAGGATGTACTGGAACTGCTCGGCAACGCCGGTCATCTTGTTGCGGCGACCCATGGACAGGATCTGGGTGAAGCCGCAGTAGAAGAAGATGCCTTCCAGCACGCAGTAGTAGGCGATCAGGTTGCGCAGCAGCTCCTTGTCGGTCTCGACGGTACCGGTGTTGAATTCCGGGTCGGAGATGGCGCGGGTGTACTTCAGGCCCCAGGCGGCTTTCTTCGCGACCGACGGGATCTCGTGGTACATATTGAAGATCTCGCCTTCATCCATGCCCAGCGACTCGATGCAGTACTGGTAGGCGTGGGTGTGGATCGCCTCTTCGAAGGCCTGGCGCAGGATGTACTGGCGGCACTCCGGGTTGGTGATCAGGCGGTACACGGCCAGGGCCAGGTTGTTGGCAACCAGAGAGTCGGCGGTGGAGAAGAAACCGAGGTTGCGCATGACGATGCGGCGCTCGTCTTCGGTAAGGCCGTCCATGCTCTTCCACAGGGCGATGTCGGCGGTCATGTTGACCTCTTGCGGCATCCAGTGGTTGGCGCAGCCGTCGAGGTACTTCTGCCAGGCCCAGTCGTACTTGAACGGTACCAGCTGGTTGAGGTCGGCGCGGCAGTTGATCATGCGTTTTTCGTCAACGGCGACGCGGGCCGAGGAGCCTTCCAGCTCGGCCAGGCCTTCGGCGATGTCGAGGGCGTCGAGGGCGGCCTTGGCGCGCTTCACTGCGTCGGAGTCGGCGGCGGTGGCGGCACGGGCTTCCAGGGCGGCGGCACCGCCGGCGCTGTCGAGCTTGTCGAGGGTGGCGGCGGCAGTGGCCTGTGCAGGGGTGTTGCCTTTGGCGGATACTTCGCCGTCTTCCTTGTCGAATTCGTCCCAGCTCAGCATGGTGATTGGCTCCTGCTTGAGGGTTGCGCTGAGGCAACCGGTTGGATTTTAAGAATGTGATGCCTGACGCAAGGCCGTTACGGCGAATGGACAGCTCGAGAGGCTGACTCTCGTTACATCTGGTTCGTGCCTGGCCAGGCCTCGGGGAGGGGCCAGGGACTTGAATGGGTGCCCTTTTCAGAGGGGGCGCAGTATACCGGAATTCGCTTTCGATCGGGGCGCGTGTCTTGCGGGCGAGGGTAAATTTTCGACCGGATTTGCGTGCGTCCGTTCAGCAGGCTCGTGCCGTTTTCTACGGTGGGAGAGTGTAGCGCCAACCTATATGTTGTGCCAGTTTAAATTTATTGGCACATCATATGGTGTTTTGTAGAGCTGTGGCTTTAAGTCGCTGCTCTGGCCCCACCACTGACTTGCCAGCGATGAGGTCAGAGCAGATGGCCATCAATTGCACTGCTTGCGAAGCGTCTCGACCACATGGGTCTTGGGGTGCTTGCGGGCTTCTTCCACCGAAGTGAAGCGGCCGGTTTCCGCATTGCGGCCAATCTTGCGAGCGATCACTTTTTTCTGCGCCATGGGCACATCCTCTTTGAGTGGTCCAGCCTTTGTACCGAGCCGCGCGAGCGGTGGGCAAAGGGCAGGGCTTCTCAGGGGCGCAGATACAAAAATGCCGCAAAGGGGCACCCGAGGGCGCCCCTGTTGCGGCATCAGGCCTTACTGGCAGGCTTCGCAGTCAGGCTCGTCGATCGCGCAGGCCTTCGGCACTGGCGCTGGGCCGGCTGCCTGGATCGGGGCGCTGTCGCCGCCGCTGGAGACGGCGTTGAGCTTGCCGGTGTTGATGGTCGACTTCTCGGTGCTGGTCGCAGCCAGGGCACGGAGGTAGTAGGTGGTCTTCAGACCACGGTACCAGGCCATGCGGTAGGTCACGTCCAGCTTCTTGCCCGAGGCGCCGGCGATGTACAGGTTCAGCGACTGAGCCTGGTCGATCCACTTCTGGCGACGCGAGGCGGCGTCGACGATCCACTTGGTCTCGACTTCGAACGCGGTGGCGTACAGGTCTTTCAGCTCTTGCGGGATGCGCTCGATCTGTTGCACCGAACCGTCGTAGTACTTCAGGTCGTTGATCATGACCGAGTCCCACAGGCCGCGGGCCTTCAGGTCGCGGACCAGGTACGGGTTGATCACGGTGAATTCGCCCGACAGGTTCGATTTCACGTACAGGTTCTGGTAGGTCGGCTCGATCGACTGCGACACACCGGTGATGTTGGCGATGGTCGCGGTTGGCGCGATGGCCATGATGTTCGAGTTACGAATGCCTTTCTGCACGCGGGCACGGACTGGCGCCCAGTCCAGCGACTCTTCCAGGTTGACGTCGATGTACTTCTGGCCACGGGCCTCGATCAGGATCTGTTGCGAATCCAGCGGCAGGATGCCCTTGGACCACAGCGAACCCTGGAAGGTCTCGTAGGCGCCACGCTCGTCGGCCAGGTCGCAGGAAGCCTGGATCGCGTAGTAGCTTACCGCTTCCATCGACTTGTCGGCGAACTCGACGGCAGCGTCGGAGCCGTAAGGGATGTGCTGCAGGTACAGCGCGTCCTGGAAGCCCATGATGCCCAGGCCGACCGGGCGGTGCTTGAAGTTCGAGTTACGCGCTTGCGGCACCGAGTAGTAGTTGATGTCGATCACGTTGTCGAGCATGCGCACGGCGGTGTTCACGGTGCGTTGCAGCTTGGCGGTGTCCAGCTTGCCGTCGACAATGTGGTTCGGCAGGTTGATCGAGCCCAGGTTGCAGACCGCGATCTCGTCCTTGTTGGTGTTCAGGGTGATCTCGGTGCACAGGTTCGAGCTGTGGACCACGCCCACGTGCTGCTGCGGCGAACGCAGGTTGCACGGGTCCTTGAAGGTCAGCCACGGGTGACCGGTCTCGAACAGCATCGACAGCATCTTGCGCCACAGGTCTTTGGCCTGGATGGTCTTGAACACCTTGATCTTGTTGTACTCGGTCAGGGCTTCGTAGTACTCGTAGCGCTCTTCGAAGGCCTTGCCGGTCAGGTCGTGCAGATCAGGCACTTCCGATGGCGAGAAAAGGGTCCACTTGCCGTCATCGAAGACGCGCTTCATGAACAGGTCAGGGATCCAGTTGGCGGTGTTCATGTCGTGGGTACGACGACGGTCATCACCGGTGTTCTTGCGCAGCTCGATGAATTCTTCGATGTCCAGGTGCCAGGTTTCCAGGTAGGCACATACGGCGCCTTTGCGCTTGCCACCCTGGTTCACGGCGACGGCGGTGTCGTTGACCACTTTCAGGAACGGTACGACGCCCTGGGATTTGCCGTTGGTGCCCTTGATGTAGGAACCCAGTGCACGCACAGGGGTCCAGTCGTTGCCCAGGCCACCGGCGAATTTCGACAGCATGGCGTTGTCGTGGATCGCGTGGTAGATGCCCGACAGGTCGTCCGGCACGGTGGTCAGGTAGCAGCTCGACAGCTGTGGACGCAGGGTACCGGCGTTGAACAGGGTCGGGGTCGAAGCCATGTAGTCGAACGACGAGAGCAGGTTGTAGAACTCGATCGCACGGGCTTCCTTGTCTTTCTCTTCCAGCGCCAGGCCCATGGCCACACGCATGAAGAACACCTGCGGCAGCTCGAAGCGCACGCCATCCTTGTGGATGAAGTAGCGGTCGTACAGGGTCTGCAGGCCCAGGTAGGTGAACTGCTGGTCGCGCTCGTGGTTGATCGCCTTGCCCAGTTTTTCCAGGTCGAAGTCGGCCAGGGCAGGGTTCAGCAGCTCGAACTCGATACCTTTGGCGACGTAGGCCGGCAGGGCCTTGGCGTACAGGTCGGCCATCTCGTGGTGGGTGGCGCTGTCGGCGACATTGAGGAAGCCCAGGCCTTCGGCACGCAGGGTGTCCATCAGCAGGCGGGCGGTGACGAACGAGTAGTTCGGCTCACGCTCGACCAGGGTACGGGCGGTCATCACCAGGGCGGTGTTGACGTCCTTGATGGCCACGCCGTCGTACAGGTTCTTCAGGGTTTCGCGCTGGATCAGGTCGCCATCGACTTCGGCCAGGCCCTCGCAGGCTTCGCTGATGATGGTGTTCAGGCGCGCCATGTCCAGCGGCGCCAGGCTGCCGTCGGCGAGGGTGATGCGGATGCTTGGGTGCGGCTCGACCACGGCATCGGCGTTGCTGCGGGTAGCGCGCTCCTTGGCGCGCTGGTCGCGGTAGATCACGTAGTCACGGGCGACTTTCTGCTCGCCGGCACGCATCAGGGCCAGTTCGACCTGGTCCTGGATTTCTTCGATGTGGATGGTGCCACCCGATGGCATGCGACGCTTGAACGTGGCAGTGACCTGCTCGGTCAGGCGCGCGACGGTGTCGTGGATGCGCGACGAGGCAGCGGCGGTGCCGCCTTCAACTGCGAGGAACGCCTTGGTGATGGCCACGGTGATCTTGTCGTCGGTGTAGGGGACGACAGTGCCGTTGCGCTTGATCACGCGCAGTTGGCCCGGAGCGGTGGCGGCCAGATCCTGGTTGGAATCGGCGGCCTGCGGCGCCTTGGCCTGCGGGTTCTCGCGAGTTGTGTCGGTTTGCATGGGTGGGTGTCTCCACAGTTTCTATAGTGTTCAGGCGCCTTTTGGGCGCCCACCGTTCCGTCCACTTGCTCGATGGCCTTGGCGAGGATGCGTCATGCGCGCGCATCCACCCGCTCGGGCGTACCGACTTCGGGACAGATCAGGAAATGGGGGCAAGAACCTTGCCGCTCCCTGGCCGAAGTCAAATGCCCTGGGGTGAGCCAGAGCAGGCTGTTCAGTATCCGCTAGGAGCGGTTGGATCGATGAAACCACGACGAGTTCTGCCAGAAAAATCGCTTGAATTTTTCTGCTGACTCATGCTTGGCGTTGGTGACTGAAACCCAACATCTAGTGGTTTGCTGTGCTGGGGATACAAGATAATGCGGTACAGGGGTCTTTGCAAGGCAACCGCCTGTGGATAACTTGTGCGTACTTTGTGAGTGAATAGTGGGTAATCGCTGTAGGCCTAGTGCCAAGTGGTTTGCACTATTTTTCTCTCGGTCGCTGCCCCCCCAGACAGAATTTTTCGGGCGCGAACCCTACCACAAAAATCGGTTCAGTCGAGGCTGCGGTCGGGCAGGTTGGCAGTGCCGGCAGGCGGCACGTAGTATCCAGGGGTGATATTGCCTTTTGGTTAAAGGCCGGGACCGACAGAAAAACAACAATTCAAAGGCAGGGGCCATGGACCAACCCAGCAACCGCATCCTCATCGTCGAAGACGACCAGCGCCTGGCCGACCTCACTGCCGAATACTTGCAGGCCAATGGCTACGAGGTCGCCGTGGAGGGCGATGGCGCCCGCGCCGTCCGCCGCATCATCGACAGCCAGCCGGACTTGGTGATTCTCGACCTGATGCTCCCCGGCGAAGATGGCCTGAGCATCTGCCGCCGCGTGCGTGGCCAGTACTCCGGCCCGATTCTGATGCTGACGGCCCGCAGCGATGAGCTCGATCAGGTCCAGGGCCTGGATCTGGGCGCCGACGACTACGTGTGCAAGCCGGTACGGCCGCGTTTGCTGCTGGCGAGGATCCAGGCCCTGATGCGGCGCAGCGAAAGCCCCGAGACCAAGCGCCCCGACCTGGCCTTCGGCGCGCTGCGCATCGACAACCGCCTGCGTGAAGCCTGGCTCGATGAGCATCCGATCGACCTCACCGGCGCCGAATTCGACCTGCTCTGGCTGCTGGCCAGCAACGCCGGGCGGGTGCTGACGCGCGAACAGATCTTCACTGCCTTGCGCGGGGTCGGCTACGACGGCCAAGACCGCTCCATAGACGTGCGCATTTCCCGGATTCGCCCCAAGATCGGCGACGACCCGATCCACCCGCGGCTGATCAAGACGCTGCGCAGCAAGGGTTACCTGTTTGTCGGCGATGCCCCATGAACCGCTCGATCTTCCTGCGCATCTATGGCGGGATGCTTGCGGTGCTGGTGCTGGTGGCGCTGCTCGGCGTGCTCAGTCTGCATCTGGTCAACGAGGTGCGCGCGGCCCAGCACCGCGAGCGCCTGGCCCAGGGAACGTTCAGCCTGATGGCCGACAACCTGGCGCAGCAGAATGACACCGAGCGCAAGCGCTCGCTGCTGATGTGGGAGCGCCTGCTGGGCGTGCCGCTCGAACTGCAGTCGATGTCGGTGCGCACACTGGATGGCGGCCAGCGCGCCCGCCTGTACCGTGGCCTGGTGGTGGTGGAGAAGACCGGACCGCACGCCGCCCAGGTGCTGCGAAAGGTCGGCCAGGAAGAGCTGTTGCTGGTGGCTCAGGTCAAGCAGGTCAGCGAGCAGCTGGCGCGTGCCACGCTCTATCTGCTGGCCGATGAGCTAGTCCGCTACCCGGTGACCGAGCAGCAGCAGCGCCTGGCAGAAATCACCCAGAGCAAGGGCTTCGGCTTCGGCGTCGCCCTGCAACGCATCGAGCGGGTCGGCCTGGACGATGACCAGCGGCGCCGGGTGGAGGAGGGTGACACGGTGATGGCGCTGGGCCGCGATGGCGACTCCATCCGCGTGTTCGCAGGCCTGCCGGGCTCTCCACTGGTGCTGGAGATCGGCCCGCTGTATCAGCTCAACCCCTATCCGCCACAGTTGCTGATCCTGATCGCCTTCCTCGGCCTGTGCCTGATCGGCCTGGTGGTCTATCTGCTGGTGCGCCAGCTGGAACGGCGCGTCTCGGGCATGGAGATCGCCGCCACGCGGATCGCCCAGGGCAGCCTGGACACCCGCGTGCCGGCCGGCGATGCCGATTCGGTGGGGCGTCTGGCCGCTGCGTTCAATGGTATGGCCGAGCACCTGCAGCGTTCGCTGAACATGCAGCGCGAGCTGGTGCGCGCGGTGTCCCACGAACTGCGCACCCCCGTGGCACGCCTGCGCTTTGGCCTGGAGATGATCGAAAGTGCGACCACCGAGCAGATCCGCGCCAAGCACCTGGCCGGGATGGATGGCGATATCCAGGACCTGGACAAGCTGGTCGACGAGATGCTGACCTATGCGCGCCTGGAACAGGGCGCACCGGCATTGAAGTTCCAGCGTGTCGAACTGGATGCCCTGTTTGACCGGGTGATCGAAGAGCTGGCGCCGCTCAACAGCAAGGTGCGTTTGCAGCGAGGAGCGTGCCAGGCCAGTGACGGCTGCTGGGTCGAAGCCGAGCCGCGTTACCTGCATCGCGCACTGCAGAACCTGGTGAGCAATGCCCTGCGTCATGCCGGCAGTGAGGTGCGCCTGAGCTACCAGCTGGGCCAGCAGCGTTGCCGCATCGATGTGGAAGACGATGGCCCAGGCATTCCCGAGGGTTTCTGGGATCGCATCTTCACCCCCTTCACCCGGCTCGACGACAGCCGCACCCGCGCTTCCGGCGGGCATGGCCTGGGCCTGTCGATCGTGCGGCGGATCATCTACTGGCATGCCGGTCGCGCCACGGTAGGGCGTAGCGAGGCGCTGGGAGGGGCCTGCTTCAGCCTCAACTGGCCGCGTGAACAGGCGCCGCAGTAAGGCTCAGACGCTGATCAGGCTGAGCAGGTGGCCGTCCTGCCGGCTGAACTGGCCTTCGACTTCGGTGCCTTGTCGCCATTCGGGTGACAGGTCGGTGAGTAGGCGCAGGCGCGCCAGGCCATCGCCGGACCATTCCAGCACTTCGGCGTGCTCGAAATAGAAGCGCTGCCGGGTCAATGGGTAGAGCGCCTTGAACAGGCTTTCCTTGAGCGAGAAGGTCAGGGTGACCGTCAAGCCCAGTTGGCTACGGACCAGGCGCTCGCGTTCGGCAGGCGTCAGTATCTCGCCCATCAGCCGCTCGGCGCGCTCATCATCCAGCAGCGCTTCCTGGTCCAGGCCCAGGCTGCGGCAGGCGCCGTCGGCAGCGACCACAGCGGCGGCCCAGCCTTTGCCATGGGTGATCGAGCCGTGGATACCGGCGGGCCAGATCGGCGAGCGGTCCTGATGGGTGCCAGGGACGTAGTCGCGGCCATCCAGGCGCAGCAGCGCGGCACGGGCGCAAACACGGCCGGCCAGGTACTCGGCCTGGCGCTTTGCCACGGAGCGTTGCAGGCTGGCGCTGGGCACGATGCCGGCGCGCTGGAAGTCATCGGCGGCCAGGTGGGCGGGGTCGAAGGTGCAGCTGACCAGTACCGCGCCGGGCAGCGGGCGGGACAGGGGCCAGTGGTGCTGGAGCGGGGCGCAGCAGGCAGGCAGTGTGTTCATGACCGGTATTGTGCCAGCCGAGAGTCTTGTGTGGGAGCCCGGGGCCGCACAGCGGCCCCGGCGATCCTACTCGAACACCTTTTTGAAGAACGCCTGCATGTCTGCCCAGGAGCTCTTGTCTGCCGCCTCGTTGTAGCCAATGTCAGGCCCGCCATGATCGCCATGGCTCAGGCGGTCCGCATCCGGGTTGGTGAACCCATGCTTGGCGCCCGGAATGCTGACGAACTGGTAGTTGACCTTCGCTGCATCCATCTCTTTCTTGAAGGCATCCACTTGCTGCGGGGTGACCATGCTGTCCGCCGCCCCGTGTTCGACCAGAACGTAGGCCCGCACCACGCCAGGCTGGGTGACCGGTGTCTGGGTGGCCAGCGCGCCGTGGAAACTCACCACGCCATCCAGCCTCGCGCCCCGGCGCGCGGCGTCTAGTACCACCTTGCCGCCGAAGCAGTAACCCACTGCGCCGAGCTTGTGCCTGTCGGTGTAAGGCTGTTTCTTCAACAGGTCCAATCCGGCATCGAAGCGCTTGGCCGATGCCGCCGGATCCTTCATCGCCTCGGCCATGAACGCCTGGGCGTCCTGCGGGTGCTCGGTGTGCTTGCCTTCGCCGTACATGTCGATGGCCAGCGCACTGTAGCCCAGCGCGGCGAGGTCGCGGGCACGGCGTTTGGCATAGTCGTTCAGCCCCCACCATTCATGCACCACCAGCACGCCCGGGCGCTCGCCCTTCACAGCGTCGTCGTAGGCGTAATAGCCGATCAGCGGGGTGCCGTCGGCATCTTGGTAACGGATCTCGCGGGTCTGCACTGCCGCTTGGGCGAGGGCGGCGCTGCACATCAGGATCAGGGCCAGCAGGGCACGCATGTTCACTACTCCTTGTTTTGCCAACAGATCGTTCAGCCGCGGTTCAGTCAGGGTTCAGCCGCGGTTCAGGGCACCCTGCTTACTCTAGCTTCCAGACCGCAACAGCGCATTCAACTGGAGTAAGAAGCCATGAAAACCTTCAATACCCTGCTCGCTGCCATGGCCGTTTGCGCCGCTGGCATGACCTCCGCCCAGGCCGCCGACGACGCCTTTGCCAGCCTCACGTACGGCCAGACCAGTGACAAGGTCCGCAAGTCGGGTCTGCTGCAGCGCAACACCGATCACCTGAACGCCGATGGCATCATCGGCAAGGACGACACCTGGGGCGTGCGGCTGGGCAAGATCAATGACCAGGGTCGCTACTACATGACCTATGACAACGTGTCCGGCGATCACAGCGGCCTCAAGTTGCGCCAGGAAAACCTGCTGGGCAGCTACGACCTGTTCCTGCCGGTGGGGGATACCACCAAGCTGTTCGGCGGTGGCAGCCTTGGCATGACCAAGCTGACGCAGGATTCGCCTGGGGCCAGCCGCGACACCGACTATGGCTACGCCTACGGCTTGCAGGCCGGCGTGATCCAGGACATTACCGATCAGGCTTCGGTCGAGCTGGGCTACCGTTACCTGCGTACCAATGCGGCGACTGAGGTGGGTGCCACTGGCGGGCCGAAGGAAGGCACCTTGCGCCTGAGCAGCAGTGCACAGACCTATCTGGCGGCAACCTACAAGTTCTGACCGGCTAGCCGGGTTATCCTGTGCTGGCCTCTTCGCGGGACAGGCCCGCTCCTGCAGGTATATCACCGTCCTGTAGGAGCGGGCATGTCCCGCGAAGAGGCCAGCACAGGCCATATATCAATAGGAGTGCTACATGAAACTGCTGGTGGTCGAGGACGAAGCCCTGCTGCGGCACCACCTCCATACTCGCCTGGGCGAAAGCGGCCACGTCGTCGAAGCCGTGGCCAATGCCGAAGAAGCGCTGTACCAGGCCGAACACTTCCATTTCGACCTGGCCATCGTCGACCTGGGCCTGCCTGGCATCAGCGGTCTTGAGCTGATCGGCCGCCTGCGCAGCCAGGGCAAGACGTTCCCCATCCTCATTCTCACCGCCCGCGGCAACTGGCAGGACAAGGTCGAAGGCCTGGCTGCCGGTGCCGACGACTATCTGGTCAAGCCGTTCCAGTTCGAAGAACTTGAAGCGCGCCTGAACGCCTTGCTGCGCCGCTCCAGCGGTTTCACCCAGTCGACCATTGCCGCCGGCCCCCTGGTGCTGGACCTCAATCGCAAACAGGCAACCCTGGATGAGCAGCCGCTGGCACTGACGGCCTACGAGTACCGTATTCTCGAGTACCTCATGCGTCATCACCAGCAAGTGGTGGCCAAGGACCGCCTGATGGAGCAGCTCTACCCCGGCGACGAGGAGCGCGACCCCAACGTCATCGAGGTGCTGGTCGGCCGCCTGCGTCGCAAGCTCGAGGGCGAGAGCGGTTTCAAGCCGATCGACACGGTACGCGGCCTGGGCTATCTGTTCACCGAGCGCTGCCGATGATCCGCTCGCTGCGGGTGCGCCTGATGCTCGCGGCGGCAGTGCTGGCGCTGCTGTTCATGCTGGCGCTGTTGCCGGCCTTGCAGAAGGCCTTCAGCCTGGCGCTGCAGGAATCGATCGAGCAGCGCCTGGCCTCGGACGTGACCACGCTGATCTCTGCCGCCCGCATCGAGCACGGCCGGCTGCAGATGCCCGACCTGCTGCCGGACGAACGCTACAACCTGCCGTACACCGGCCTGCTGGGTTACATCTTCGATCGCGACGGCAACCTGGTCTGGCGTTCACGTGCCACCGCCGACCGGCACATCAATTACCGCCCGCGCTACGACGGACGCGGTAATGAGTTTGCCCGCATTCACCAGGACGACGGCGAAGAATTCTTCGTCTATGACGTCGAGATCAAGCTGCTAGGCGGCCAGAGCGCGGCATACAGCATCGTGGCGCTGCAGCCAGTGAGCGAGTACAAGGCCACGCTAAGTGGCCTGCGCGAAAAACTCTACCTGGGCTTTGGCGCGGCCCTGCTGGCCCTGCTGGTGCTGCTCTGGGCTGGCCTGACCTGGGGGCTGCGCTCATTGCGCCGGTTAAGCATCGAGCTGGATGAGGTGGAGTCTGGCGCCCGCGATGGCCTCAGCGGCGAGCACCCACGCGAACTACTGCGCCTGACCCGCTCGCTGAACCGGCTGCTGAGCAGTGAACGCGAACAGCGCACGCGCTATCGCGATTCACTGGGTGATCTCGCGCACAGCCTGAAGACCCCGCTGGCAGTGTTGCAGGGCGTGGGCGAAAGCATGCAGCAGCGTGCTGGCGAAGGCGAACAGGCACAGGTGCTGCAGAGCCAGATCGAGCGCATGAGTCAGCAGATCGATTACCAGCTGCAACGGGCCAGCCTGCGCAAGAGCGGCCTGGTGCGCCATAGCGTATTGCTGCTGCCGGTGCTGGAGAGCTTATGCAGCACTTTGGCCAAGGTCTACCGCGACAAGCGGGTCGAGGTCGACCTGGATGTGCCTGCGCAGTCGCATGTGCCGATGGAGCAGGGCGCGTTGCTGGAGCTGCTGGGCAATCTGCTGGAGAACGCCTATCGGCTGAGCCTTGGACGCGTGCGGGTGAGCCTGCAGGAGGCGCGCGGCATGCTGACACTGTGCATCGAGGACGACGGCCCCGGGGTGCCGGCTGACCAGCGTGAACGGATTCTCGAGCGCGGTGAGCGGCTGGACCGGCAGCATCCGGGGCAGGGCATTGGCCTGGCGATAGTCAAGGACATCGTCGACAGCTATGACGCCAAGCTGACCCTTGATGAATCCGCGATGGGCGGCGCCGCCTTCTGCATCACCTTGCACCTCGATTGATCTACCACCCGGGCGGATTCCCGCCACATCCCCTGTACATTTCCCGCCACCGGGCGGAAATCCGCCACCTTCCTCAGGAAGTTCGCCCCGTCGTTGGGCATTTACAGCCCGTAAACATTAGCGCTGCACCCAAGATGGGCATTTTGGCATCGCCCTTGCTATCTCACTGGCAGAGGCCTGCCCAGGCAGCTCGAACACAACGACAAATCCCTCCAGGTGCAGGAGGGTTAGCGATTCAGGTGCTTGCGCACCCTGGGAAGGGTGAAGCCGGCACACTTGAGGAAAATGAGCCATGACGACACGTCAGCCGCTGTACAAATCCCTGTATGTCCAGGTGTTGGTCGCCATCACCATCGGCATCCTGCTCGGCCACTTCTACCCCGAAACCGGCGTCGCCCTCAAACCCTTGGGTGATGGTTTCGTCAAACTGATCAAGATGGTCATCGCGCCCATCATCTTCTGTACCGTGGTCAGCGGCATCGCCGGCATGCAGAGCATGAAGTCGGTCGGCAAGACCGGCGGCTACGCGCTGCTGTACTTTGAAATCGTCTCCACCATCGCCCTGATCATTGGCCTCATCGTCGTCAACGTGGTCCAGCCGGGCGCGGGCATGCACATCGACGTCAGCACCCTGAACGCCAGCAGCGTGGCCGCCTACGCCGCCGCCGGCGCGCAGCAGACCACCGTCGGCTTCCTGCTCAACATCATCCCCAACACCGTGGTGGGTGCCTTCGCCAACGGCGACATCCTGCAAGTGCTGATGTTCTCGGTGATCTTCGGCTTCGCCCTGCACCGCCTGGGCAGCTACGGCAAGCCGGTGCTGGACCTGATCGACCGCTTCGCCCATGTGATGTTCAACATCATCAACATGATCATGAAGCTGGCACCGGTCGGTGCTTTCGGTGCCATGGCCTTCACCATCGGCCAGTACGGCGTGGGTTCGCTGGTGCAGCTGGGCTACCTGATGGCCTGCTTCTACATCACCTGCCTGCTGTTCGTGCTGGTGGTGCTGGGCGGTATCTGCCGCGCCCACGGCTTCAGTGTCCTCAAACTGATCCGCTACATCCGTGAAGAGCTGATGATCGTGCTGGGGACTTCCTCCTCGGAATCGGCCCTGCCGCGCATGCTGGCCAAGATGGAGCGCCTGGGTGCCAAGAAGTCGGTCGTCGGCCTGGTGATCCCGACCGGCTACTCGTTCAACCTTGACGGTACCTCGATCTACCTGACCATGGCTGCAGTGTTCATCGCCCAGGCTACCGACACCCACATGGACATCACCCACCAGATCACCCTGCTGCTGGTGCTGCTGGTCGCGTCCAAAGGTGCTGCCGGCGTGACCGGTTCGGGCTTCATCGTGCTGGCTGCCACCCTGTCGGCCGTCGGCCACCTGCCGGTTGCCGGCCTGGCGCTGATCCTCGGCATCGACCGCTTCATGTCCGAAGCACGCGCACTGACCAACCTGGTCGGCAACGCCGTGGCCACCGTGGTCGTGGCCAAGTGGGTAAAGGAGATGGACGACGACAAGCTGGCCTCCGAGCTGGCGTCCGGTGGCGCGCCACTGGAGTTGTCGGTACCTACCGATGATCTGGGCGTTGCAGAAACCCCGGTACGTTGATCCCGACGCGGTAAAAAAGAAGGCGACCCTCGGGTCGCCTTTCTTGTGTCTATACCGGCCTCTTCGCAGGGCTATTCGACGCGGGTTTCGCCGCTGTACACCAATATCGCCCGGCAGCGTCGGCACAGGTAGCGCCGCCCCTGTCGCACCAGCTTGTGCCGTTGCGCGGTAAACGGGAAGTCCCCCTCCGGGCATGGGCAGCGGTAGATGTAGCGGGTCACCACCCGCCGCTGCACTGCATAGTTGTGGCAGCGATTCGGCGGCAGCTCATACACCCCGCGCATGATCAGCTGCCACTCCTCACCATGGGCCTGGATGCGGTCACCGAACAGTTGGTGGGCCACCAGGTGAGCCACTTCATGGGCCACGGTCTGGCGCAGGAAGTCGTCCTGGTTCTCGCGATACAGTTGCAGGTTGAAGCGCAGCAGGTTTTCGTGCAGATGGGCGACGCCGGCCTTCTGGCCGCGCAGCTTGAAGCTGACTTCCGGGCGCGGGAAGGGGCGTTTGAAGAAGGCTTCGGCTTGCTGGTAACAGGTTTCGACGCGTTGTTTGAGCAGCTCGGGCATGGCGGGGTGGTTCTCCTGACCGGGCATTATGCCGGATGCCTGTCGCGGTTGCCGAGCCGCCGGTCAGCAGGCACGCATCATGACAAAGACAAAGGCCGCCTTGCGGCGGCCTCTGGCTTGATGCCCTATGTTGGCTGGATCTGATCTAATTGGTGTACACGGGGCCCACGCCCAAACCCCAGATGATCACGGTTGCAGCCATGATCGCCACCAGCACCACGAGGCCCACTGCCAGCACCGAGCTGGAGAAAAGGAAGCCTTCATCTGACGGTATGTTCATGAACGTCGGCAAGCCGACATACAGCAGGTACACGGTGTAGCAAATGGCAGCGGTCCCCACCAGCATGCCCAGCCACAGGTGCGGATAGAGCGCCGCCAGGCCGCCGAGGAACAGCGGGGTGGCGGTGTACGTGGCAAAGGCGATGCATTGCGCCATGGACGGGTTGGCATCGTAGGTGCGGGCCATCCAGTGGATGAAGGCACCCATCACTGCCACCCCGGCGAGCATTGCCACGTAGGACATGATGCTCATCCAGATCGCGCTATCCATGGTCAGCATCACCGCCGGCCGGCCACCGATCACCCAGCCCACCTGGGTTGTGCCGATAAAGGCCGAAATGGCGGGAATCGCCGCCAGTATGAGCGTATGAGTCAGGTACATGTGGCTGATGCTTTCTTCTTCGCCACGAATCTCCCGCCATTCCTGGTCGGGATGGGTAAACAGCCCCACAACGTGATGAATCATGCCGGTCACTCCTCTCAATGTTGCCAGTCGCCCCCCACATGGAGCGCAAGCGGCCCGAGGCCAGGACACCGAAGCAGAACGGTAATGTGGCCTTATGTCGCAGTATAGGAAGCCAATCCCTGCACAAACCGTGCTTTTTAGAGCAAATTGCGCTGTCAGGACCGTTGTTGATTCCCTTGAAGTCTTTATCGGAATCCCTACAGGTGCGCGTGGTTTGTGCGTAAAATAGCCGGCTTTTGTCACACCTCGCGGATCCAAGCGCTATGGGCACCCTCTCGGTCAACCAGAACAAACTGCAAAAACGCCTGCGTCGTCTCGCTGGCGAAGCCATCACCGACTACAACATGATCGAGGATGGCGACAAGGTCATGGTCTGCCTGTCTGGCGGCAAGGACAGCTACACCATGCTCGACGTTCTGTTGCACCTGCAGAAGGTGGCACCGATCAAGTTCGAGATCGTCGCGGTGAACATGGACCAGAAGCAGCCAGGCTTTCCGGAACATGTGCTGCCGGCCTATCTCAAGGAGCTGGGCGTCGAGTACCACATCGTCGAGAAGGACACCTACTCGGTGGTCAAGGAGCTGGTGCCCGAGGGCAAGACCACCTGCTCGCTGTGCTCGCGCCTGCGCCGTGGCACCCTATACACCTTTGCCGATGAAATCGGTGCGACCAAGATGGCCCTGGGGCACCACCGCGACGACATCGTCGAAACCTTCTTCCTCAACATGTTCTTCAACGGCGCGCTCAAGGGCATGCCACCGAAGCTGCGCGCCGACGACGGCCGCAACGTGGTGATCCGCCCGCTGGCCTACTGCAGCGAAAAGGACATCCAGGCCTACTCGGACATGAAGGAGTTCCCGATCATCCCGTGCAACCTCTGCGGTTCGCAGGAAAACCTGCAGCGCCAGGTGGTCAAGGACATGCTGGTGGAGTGGGAGCGCAAGCACCCGGGCCGCACCGAGAGCATCTTCCGCGCCATGCAGAACGTGGCCCCGTCGCAGCTGGCCGACCGCAACCTGTTCGACTTCACCAGCCTGAAGATCGACGAGAACGCCACCCCGCGTTTCCTCGACGTGGTGAACATCTGAGGCCATGCGCGATTATCAGTGGCTGCACGCATATTGTCTGAACCGCTTCGGCTCGGCCGAGGCGCTGGAAGCCTTCCTGCCGCAGCCGCGCACGCTGGCACAGTTGCGCGAGATCGCTGACGATCGCTACTTGTCGACCCTGGCCCTGCGCGTGTTCCGCGCCGGGCTCAAGCACAGCCTGGTGGATGCCAAGTGGCCTGCGTTCGAGCAGGTGTTCTTCGGCTTCGACCCGGAAAAGGTGGTGCTGATGGGCGCCGAGCACCTGGAGCGACTGATGCACGACGAGCGCATCATCCGCCATCTGGGCAAGCTCAAGAGCGTGCCGCGCAATGCGCAGATGATCCTCGACGTGGCGAAGGAAAAGGGCAGCTTCGGCGCGTTCATCGCCGACTGGCCGGAGACCGACATCGTAGGGCTGTGGAAGTACCTGGCCAAGCACGGCAACCAGCTGGGCGGATTGTCGGCACCGCGCTTCCTGCGCATGGTCGGCAAGGATACGTTCATCCCCACTGAAGACATGGCGGCGGCGTTGATTGCACAGAAGGTGATCGACAAGCAGCCGACCAGTCAGCGCGACCTGGCCCTGGTGCAGCAAGCGTTCAATCAATGGCACGCAGAGAGCGGGCGACCGCTGTGCCAGTTGTCGGTAATGCTGGCGCATACCGTCAACCATTGAGATCGCCGGGGCCGCTGTGCGGCCCTTTCGCGACGCAAGGCCGCTCCTACAGGAGTACGCGATTCCCCTGTAGGAGCGGCCTTGCCGGGGCGCCGGACCGGTCGGAAAGGGCTGCAAAGCAGCCCCCGAACTCAACTGCCTTCGCCCGCCATGCGCCGTTCGAACTGGAACTTCCAGCGCACATACAGTAGCCCGGCAATGAACAGCCCCAGGCTCACCAGCACTTCCACCCAGCCAAATACTGCACGCGCCGGGTCGAACGCCGCCAGCACACCCTTGATGAAATAGATATTCACCACGAAGCAGGTCCAGGCATGCGCCCGGGCACTGCCCATCAGCATGCCCGGCAGCAGCAACAGCAGTGGCACCAACTCGATCGCCAGGATCACTTCGACCCGCGCCCCGTGCAGGTTGGCGAACCACAGGTTGTTCACCACCAGCAGCGCGATCAGGCCGAAAAAGAATGCCAGGCTCAACGCCCGCGTCAGGCGCAGGCGCGGTGCCAGCCATTCGACTGGCGGCAACACCTTGGGCTTTTTAGCCACGCGCGGCCTCCAGGGCCTTGGCCGTGGTCGCCAGGCGTTGGCCAAGGGCGCGGCATAAAGCGATCTCGTGCTGGTCCAGCTCACGCTTGCCATCGGCACCGGCATGGTGGCTGGCGCCGTAAGGGGTGCCGCCACCACGGGTCTCCAGCAGTGCCGATTCACTGTAAGGCAGGCCCATCACCAGCATGCCGTGGTGCATCAGCGGCAGCATCATCGACAGCAGGGTGGTCTCCTGGCCGCCGTGCAAGCTGGCGGTGGAGGTGAACACGCCGGCCGGTTTGCCGACCAGTTCGCCACCCAGCCACAGGCTGCTGGTGCCATCGAGGAAGTACTTCAGCGGTGCGGCCATGTTGCCAAAGCGGGTCGGGCTGCCCAGCACCAGGCCGGCGCAGTGGCGCAGGTCGTCGAGGGTGGCGTACAGCGCGCCGCTGGCCGGGATGTCCGGGGCCACCGCTTCGCACTCGGTGGAAATCGCCGGCACCGTGCGCAGGCGTGCTTCCATGCCGGCCAGCTCGATGCCGCGGGCGATGTGCCGGGCCATCTCGCTGGTCGAGCCGTGACGGCTGTAATACAGCACCAGGATGTAAGGCGCGCTCACGGCAGGATCTCCAGCACCTTCTCCGGCGGGCGGCCGATCACAGCCTTGTCACCGGCGATCAGGATCGGTCGTTCGATCAGCTTGGGGTTGTTTACCATCGCGTCGATCAACTGCGCGTCGCTCAAAGCCGGGTTTGCCAGGTCAAGGGACTTGTATTCGTCTTCGCCGGTGCGCAGCAGCTGGCGCGGGGCGATGCCCAGCTTGCCGAGCAGTGCCTTGAGGGCGGCAGCGTCGGGCGGGGTTTCCAGGTAGCGCACGATGGTCGGTGCCAGGCCGCGTTGTTCAAGCAGTTCCAGCGCGCCGCGGGATTTCGAGCAGCGCGGGTTATGATAGAGCGTCAAGTCAGTCATGTCGGGTCGCATCCAGCTGGGTGTGGCGGCTATTCTAACCGCAGCGACTGACCTATTTGCTTGAAACTTCGAGAAGGATTGACCCATGGCAAGGCGTCTGGCAGCAGTACTGGCCATCACCGCGAGCCTGTTGCTCGGTGGTTGCGGTGCCGATTACGGCGTGGACCAAGATGGCAAGACGGTAAAGGCGGAACAGATCGACGGGCACTGGGTAGTGCTCAATTACTGGGCCGAATGGTGTGGCCCGTGCCGTACCGAGGTACCTGAACTGAACCAGGCGGCCAAGCAATGGGCGGCCGATGGCATCAGGGTGGTCGGGGTGAACTTCGATGGCTTGCAAGGCCCGGAACTGAAGCAGGCAGCGGAAGCCTTGGGCATCGGCTTCACCGTGCTGGCGCAGGATCCGGCCGAGCGTTATGACCTGCCACGCAGTGAGGCGCTGCCGGTGACCTACATCATCGATGACAAGGGCAAGGTGCGTGAGCAACTGCTGGGCGAACAGACCCTGGAAGGGCTGCAGGCCAAGATCAAAGCCCTGAAGGGGGCCTGATGCCATGGGGCCGCTGTGCGGCCCCGGCAATTTCAGCCTTCTTCAGGCCAGAAGCGCAGTGGCTTGCCTTCGGCTGGCCAGAAGCGCATCTGCTCGACGGGCGACACATCCCAGCGCTGCACCGTTTCCAGCGCCTGCAGGAAGCGCTTTTCCTGCTCCATCAACGCCGGGGCACACAGTTTGCGGGTCTTGCCGACCTTCCCGAAGCTCAAGTGCTCACCGTCCAGCGTGTACGGCGCAAACCAGTGGTTGCAGCCGGCATTGCCGTAGGCGCGGCCATCGCTGGCCAAGGTCAGGGTCAGGTGGCTGTAGTCGATCAGCGGACGCTCGCCGATCCACTCCAGTACGTAGCTGCGTTCCTGCTGCAGCTTCGAAGGTTCGGCAGCACAGCCGAGCAGGCCGATGGCAATCAGCACACCGGTCAGCAGATTCTTCACTCGGCGCTCTCCTGGCAACGCGGGCACAGGTGCTTGTCGCCACGGCTGGCCCAGCCCAGTTCGGCGATACGGGCGCTGGCGGCCGGCTGACGGGCTGCCTTGCCAAGTTTGGCGTCGACGGCGAACTCGAAGTCCAGCACCGCGTCGCAGCTGTCGCACTCGACTTTCCAGGTGAGAATTTCCAGCTCGTTGAACACCGGGCCGCTGGCCACGGCCACCCACTGGCCGCGCGGGTTGATCAGGTGGCGCACGCTCTCCACGGTCAGGCGCATGGCCAGGTCCTTGCTGCCCTTGAGGGTCACGATCAGGACGTCGCCTTTGTGCATCGAGCCACCGTTGCCGGTCACCTGGTAACGGCCCGGAACCAGGGCGCGGCACTCGATCAAGGTGTGTTGCGGGTTGAAAAGGGTGTAGCGGAAATCGTGCTCGACCATGGGTCCTCCAGAAATGCCGCGTATCCTAGCATCAACCGGTGACCAGATTCTGCGGATTACCCGCCGCCCAGCGGATGATGTTGTCCAGGGTGGTGGTGGCGATGGCGTCCAGTGCTTCGCGGGTCAGGAAGGCCTGGTGCGCGGTGATGATCACGTTGGGGAAGGTCAGCAACCGTGCCAGCACATCATCCTGCAGCGGCAGATCGGAACGGTCCTCGAAAAAGAGCTGGGCTTCCTCTTCATACACATCCAGGCCCAGGTAGCCGAGCTGGCCGCTTTTCAAAGCATCGATCAGCGATGGCGTGTCGACCAGCGCGCCGCGGCCGGTGTTGATCAGCATGGCGCCTGGCTTCAGCTGACTCAGGCTTTGCGCATTGATCAGATGCCGGGTGTGCTCGGTCAGCGGGCAGTGCAGGCTGATGATTCGCGCTTCGCGCAGCAGTTCGGGCAGGTCCAGGTAGCGGGCACCCAAGGCCAGCAGCTCCGGGTTGGGGTAGGGGTCATACGCCAGCAACTGGCAGCCGAAGCCGGCCATGATACGGGCGAAGGCAGCGCCGATCTGACCAGTGCCGACCACGCCGACGGTCTTGCCGTGCAGGTCGAAGCCGGTCAGCCCGTGGAGGGTGAAGTCACCTTCGCGGGTGCGGTTGTAGGCCCGGTGCAGGCGGCGGTTGAGGGCAAGGATCAGGGCCGCGGCGTGCTCGGCCACGGCATGTGGCGAGTAGGCCGGCACGCGTACCACCGCCAGGCCAAGGCGCTGGGCGGCGGCCAGGTCGACATGGTTGTAGCCGGCCGAGCGCAAGGCAATCAGCCGCGTGCCGCCTGCGGCCAGGCGCTGCAGTACCTGGGCGTCGAGCTCGTCGTTGATGAAGGCGCAGACGACCTCGTAGCCCTGTGCCAGGGTGGCGGTGTCGAGGTTCAGGCGGGCGGGCTGGAAATGCAGGTCAAGGGCATTGGCTTGGGCGGCCTGGGTGAAGCTTTCCTGGTCGTAGTGCTGGCTGCTGAACAACAGAACGCGCATGGTGAGGCCTCGTGTTTGCTGAATGACAATGCAGGCTCGTGTA
>NZ_JBKGGW010000049.1:0-34116 GCF_052041945.1 Pseudomonas sp. SMN11
ACTTAAAACTGTCCAACTTTTGGGGGGCAGTCCAGGTACAGCGCCAACCTCAAGGTTTGCATTACTCCTGTGGGAGCCGCGCTTGCCGGCGATGGGCTGCGCAGCAGCCCCAGGATCTTCAATACCCCGGGCTATTGAAGTCGAGCTTCACTTCAAAATCAGTGGCCCGCTCCACGCCAGTCTCCACCCGCCCATCGGCATGCAGGCGCATCCAGCGATACCCCGGCTGCTCTTCGCTGACCTTGAAGTCCTCGCTGCCCGCCGCGAACTGTATGCAGGTCGACGGCGTGGCCAGTAGCCTCAAGCCATCGCGCCGTTCATCCCACTCCTGATGAATGTGCCCCCAGAGCAACGCCTTCACCTGTGGATAACCGCGCAACCGCTGCAACAATTCATCGGCATTGCGCAAACCGATCGGAGCGATCCAGGCGCAACCGATATCCACCGGCTGGTGGTGGCAGCACACCAGGCAATGGCGCTCGCCGGCCGAGGCCAGGGCTTCATCAAGGATCGACAACTGGTCTGGCTCGAGCAGCCCATGGGTAGCGCCCGCCACCGCTGTGTCGAGCATGACCACGCGCCAGCTGCCGATGTCGGTCACCGACTGCACCAGCTCTGGCGCGACTTCAGCCATGACCTTGGCTTCATCATGGTTGCCCGGCAACCAGCGAGTCGGGACGGCAAATTCGCCGGTCAGCTCTCGGAACGCTTCATACGAAGCGATACTGCCATCCTGGGACAGGTCGCCGGTGCACAACAGCAAATCGACACGCGGCTGCTCGCAACGCACCTGGGCCACCACGTGGCGCAGGCTGTCGCGGGTATTGAGGCCCAGCAAGGTGCCCGCCGGGTTGGCGAACAGGTGGGCATCGGTCAGTTGCACCACATGCACGGGTGCAGGGGAAGAGTCTGGGTGCGGCAACGGCCGTCTCCTCGAACGGGTACTGCGCGAATTATGGCGCTGGAACGGCTGCGAGCAAACACTCGCACCCGACCCAGGTCACATTTCAGCGCACACTTGCCAGTTCGTGGCCGCAGGCCAGGCAATGGCTGAGCCATTCGCCGAGGAACAGATTGAGCTGCGCCTTCTCGTCCGGCTGGTGCATGGCCTCGTTGGGGTACGGATAGATGCTGCGCAAGCGGCGGGTATGCTCGGCGCTGATCACTTCGGCCATGCGCGCATCGTGATACACCTGCACCTCCAGGTGCGGCACCGGCAGCCAAGGCAGGCTGTGCTCCTGGCGTACCCGCAGGGTAGTGGTGTACGGGCAGGCCAGCAGCACATCGAGCACCAGCACACCGAGCATCTGGTCGCCCTGGGTCATGCCGATGCGCCGCGAACTCTGGGTAGTACGCATATCAGGCAGCAGGCGCATGAGCCGGGCATAGTTGGCCTCGCAGGCTGCTTGCAGCCCGGCCAGATCGACCCGATAACGCTCACGCAACAGGTTCACTTCCACATACCTCGAACTTCATCTTTGTTCAGCGCCAGCCACTGCAGGCTGATGATGGTCGCCGCGTTGCAGATTTGACCGTCGCGCACGGCCTGCATTGCATCGTCGAACGACCACACGCGTACACGGATGTCCTCGCTTTCTTCTTCCAAACCATGCAAGCCACCTGCGCCTTCACTGGTGCAGCGGCCCAGATACAGGTGCACGTACTCATCACTGCCGCCGGGCGAAGGGAAGTAACGGGTAATCGGCCACAAGGCGCCTATCTTCAGCCCGGCTTCTTCCTCGGCTTCGCGATGCGCAACTTCTTCCAGTTCTTCTTCCCTGTCGATCAGACCGGCGACCATCTCGATCAGCCAGGGGTTTTCGACCTTGCCCAAGGCGCCGACACGGAACTGCTCGATCAGCACCACCTCGTCGCGCAGCGGGTCGTAAGGCAGCACGCAGACCGCATCGTGACGCACGAACAGCTCACGGCTGATCTCACGGCTCATGCCACCCGCGAACAGTTCATGGCGCAGCTGCACCTTGTCGAGCTTGTAGAAGCCCTTGAAGCAGTTGGTCCGCTTGACGATCTCGACCGCCTTGGGCACCGAATTTAACGTGTCTGACATGGAAATCCTCATTACCTCACTTACCGCATCGCGCCATCCTACTCTGCACGGTGGCCCGTTTCACCCCTTTCCGGCAACCGTTCGCGCACTCGGGACAGCACGCCTTCACTCTGTTAGCTTAGTGGCGAACTGAAGGCCGCGCAGACGGTCAAAGGCCGACTTTTCCCTGTTCTGCAAGGATCATCATGACACTTGTCAAACTGACTGCCGTGGCCGTGCTGGCACTCGCTCTGGGCGCCTGCCAGAGCCTGTTCGCACCCAATTACCGGACCCCGCTCGAGGTCAAGCGTGATGCCTGGGAGCACGTCAAACCCGGCTGCAGCGCCAGTGACTGCCCGCTGGTGAACATCGACACCGTCCACTTCCCGGCCCAGCCCAAGCTCGATGCCATCGTCGAAAAACGCCTGCTGCAACTGACCGAAGACAATCAGCATGGCACCGCGCCAACCACCCTGCAGGCTTACGAGCAGCAATACCTGGCCAGTGCCGACAAACGCAACAGCAGCTACCTGCAAGCCAAGGTACGCGAGCAGCATGACGGGCTGGTGATCATCGAGCTGTCCAGCTACCTCGACAGCGGCGGCGCCCACGGCATGCCGGGGCGCGGCTTCATCAACTACTCGCGCAAGCTGGACAAGGTGCTGACCCTGCAGGACATGCTGGTGCCAGGCCAGGAAGAGACCTTCTGGAAGACCGTGGAAGAGTCGCATCGCGCCTGGCTGATCAGCGTGGGCATGGACAAGGACGCCGAGTTCGTCAAGACCTGGCCCTTCAAGCGCTCGCCGCACATCGCCCTGACGTACGGCGCGCTGGTGGTGAAGTACGAGGTCTACGCCATCGCGCCCTACTCCATGGGCCACGTGGAGCTGAAGATCCCCTACCCACGCCTGAACGGCGTGCTCAAGCCTGAGCTGTTTCCCGGCCGCGGCTGAAACTCAGCAGGCCATGCAGCCCACCTGCCAGCAGCAGTGCTGGCAGGGTAGCCCCCAGCTCCGGTGCCTTGGCGGCGATCACATGGTAAGCCGCCACACCCACCACCCAGGCCAGCAGCGCCTGCCAATGCAAACCACCGACCTGGGCCGGCAGGCGGCGGCGACGGATCACGTAGTGGTCCATCAGCACCACGCCAAACAGCGGTGCGAACACCGAGCCGATCAACAGCAGGAAGTTCTCGTACTGGGCCAGTGGTGCCAGCAAGGCGATCAGGGTGCATAGCACACCAATGGCCAAGGCAAGGTGCTCGACCTTCAGTGGTAACAGCACGCCAGTGGAAACGGCAGCCGAGTGAATATCGGCAAAAGCCTTTTCCGACTCGTCCAGCAGGATCAACAGCAATGGGATACCCATGCCGGCGCCCGCGAGGGCCAGCAACAGCGCATTGACCTCGCCGCTGGCGGCAAAGGCCAAGGTGTACGCCACGCCCAGGCTCATCAGCCAGGTATTGCCGATGAAGTAGCCCAGAACGGTACCGCCAAATACATGCTTGCCGTTACGGGCAAAACGCGAGTAGTCGGCGATCAATGGCAACCATGACAGCGGCATGGCAATGGCAATGTCAAAGCCCACGGCCAGCGACATCGAACCATCCCCGGCGCGGTTCCACAGCTCAGCCAGGTCGGCCTTGGCGAACAGGTTCCAGGTCAGCCACAGGCACGCACCCAACAGCAGCCAGATACCCCAGGCACGCAGCACCTTGCGCACGAACGCCAACGGGCCGCTGACCGCCAGCAGGGTGGCCAGGCCACCGAAGCACAGCGTCCAGAGCATCGGGCTGTTCCAGGCACTGTCTTCACCGAACGCCCGTGCCCCCAGCAGACTGGCAGCATCGCGCATGACGATGATCTCGAATGCACCCCAGCCCACCAGTTGCAGGAGGTTGAGCAGTGCCGGCAAGCGCGCGCCGTGACTACCCAGGCTCAACTTCAGGGTGCCCATGGCCGACAGACCAGTGTCACTGCCAATGACACCGGCAGCGCCGAGCAGCAGCACACCGACACCGGTGCCAAGGGCGATGGCCAGGACCGCGCCGGCCAGGCCAAGGCCAGGGGCAAGCATGGCGCCAACCTGCAGGACCATCAGGCCGATGCCGAGGGAGAACCACAGCGAGAACAGGTCGCGGGCACCGAAGATGCGCTGGTGGGTGGGGACCGGGTGGTCGGGGGAGAATTGGCTGGGGGTGGTCATGCTTGTCGGCACTCGGCAAAATTTTTTGATTGGACATGGTCGTTGTAGGAGCGGCCTCGTGTCGCGAAAGGGCCGCAAGGCGGCCCCAGCAAATTCGGCGGCGAAGCTGAAATCTGGGGCCGCTTCGCAGCCCTTTCCGACCGGTCCGGCGCCCCGGCAAGGCCGCTCCTACAGGAGTCAGCCTTGAGTCAGACTTTGTGGTACAGCTGGCTGCCTTCCTGGCGGAACCGTTCGGCCTGCTCGCGCATGCCTTGCTCGACCGTCACGTCCACGGCCTCGATCTTGGCCGCGTACTCACGCACTTCCTGGGTGATCTTCATCGAGCAGAACTTCGGCCCGCACATCGAGCAGAAGTGCGCGACCTTGGCCGATTCCTTCGGCAGGGTCTCGTCGTGGAAGGCGCGTGCGGTGTCCGGGTCCAGGCCGAGGTTGAACTGGTCTTCCCAGCGGAATTCGAAGCGTGCCTTGGACAAGGCATTGTCACGAATCTGCGCGCCCGGATGGCCCTTGGCAAGGTCGGCAGCATGGGCGGCGATCTTGTAGGTGATGATACCGGTCTTGACGTCATCCTTGTTCGGCAGGCCCAGGTGCTCCTTGGGCGTGACGTAGCAGAGCATGGCGCAACCGAACCAGCCGATCATCGCCGCACCAATCCCGGAGGTGATGTGGTCGTAACCTGGGGCGATGTCAGTGGTCAGCGGGCCGAGGGTGTAGAACGGCGCCTCGTCGCAGCATTCCAGCTGCTTGTCCATATTCTCCTTGATCAGCTGCATCGGCACGTGGCCGGGGCCTTCGATCATGCACTGCACATCATGCTTCCAGGCGATCTTGGTCAGCTCGCCGAGGGTTTCCAGCTCACCGAACTGGGCGGCGTCGTTGGCGTCGGCGATCGAACCTGGGCGCAGGCCGTCGCCCAGCGAGAAGCTGACGTCATAGGCCTTCATGATTTCGCAGATCTCGTCGAAGTGCGTGTACAGGAAGTTCTCTTTGTGGTGCGCCAGGCACCACTTGGCCATGATCGAGCCACCGCGGCTGACGATACCGGTGACCCGCTTGGCGGTCAGCGGCACGTAGCGCAGTAGCACACCGGCGTGGATGGTGAAGTAGTCCACGCCCTGCTCGGCCTGTTCGATCAAGGTGTCGCGGAACAGCTCCCAGGTCAGGTCCTCGGCCACGCCATTGACCTTTTCCAGCGCCTGGTAGATCGGCACGGTACCGATCGGCACGGGCGAGTTGCGGATGATCCACTCGCGGGTTTCGTGGATGTGCTTGCCGGTGGACAGGTCCATGACAGTGTCCGAGCCCCAGCGGATGCCCCAGGTCAGCTTGGCCACTTCTTCCTCGATCGAGGAGCCCAGGGCACTGTTGCCGATGTTGCCGTTGATCTTCACCAGGAAGTTGCGGCCGATGATCATCGGTTCCACTTCCGGGTGGTTGATGTTGGCCGGGATTATCGCGCGGCCACGAGCGATTTCCTGTCGGACGAATTCCGGGGTGATTTCTTTCGGGATGTTGGCACCGAAGCTGTGGCCGGCATGCTGCTCGTCGAGCAGGCCCGCAGCGCGTGCTTCCTGCAGCTTCATGTTCTCGCGGATGGCCACGTATTCCATCTCGGCGGTGATGATGCCCTGGCGGGCGTAATGCATCTGCGAGACGTTGGCGCCAGCCTTGGCCCGGCGCGGGTTGCGCACGTGGGCGAAGCGCAGCTTGGCCAGCTCGGCATCGTTCAGGCGCTGTTGGCCGAAGTCGGAGCTCAGGCCGCCCAGGCGCTCGGTGTCACCACGCGCGTCGATCCAGGCCGAACGTACATCGGCCAGGCCCTTGCGCACATCGATGATGACGTTGGGGTCGGTGTACGGGCCGGAGGTGTCGTAGACCAGCACCGGCGCATTGCTTTCGCCGCCAAAGTCGGTCGGGGTATCGTCCAGGCTGATTTCGCGCATGGGCACGCGGATGTCCGGGCGCGAGCCTTCGACGTAGACCTTGCGCGAACGCGGGAACGGTTGCACGGACTGCTGATCGACTTGCGCCGATTCACTGAGGTTGATCGTTTTTTCTTGTTTGGTCATCACAGGCTCTCCAGACGGCTTCCTAGCAGTGGAATGTCGGGGTGAACCTGAAAGACGTGGACGCACCCTGGATGGGTGCAGTGCCGGATATGGGGGTGCCTGAAGCTGCATGCAGCTGCGACATTCCCGGACCTGGCACAAGAGGCTCCCCGGGAAGGCGAGCAATCTTGTTCCCTACGCAGGCGCTAACCTGATCAGGTTCAACGGGATCCGCACCTCTGCGATCTCAGCCTTTGCTTCAAGGCACCCCGACAAGAACATGCGCAGTCTAGACTGGAGTGGTCGGCAAAGCCAAGCGGGTAAAACGCAGGGGAGATGAAAGGCGCAACCTATGATTGTTGGCGGGTGCGCATGGCACTACACTGGCCCGTCGCTCGATACTCAACAGTTCAGTAATTAAATTTCGTACAAGGATTGCCTCTATGCTGCGCAAACTTTCACTGGCGATAGCCGTGTCTTGTGCGTCCAACGGAGTGGTCTGGGCAGCAGACATGCCCACGACGGTAAAGACCGATCTGGTCAGTGTTTACCAGGAAGCGGTCGACAACAACGCCGATCTTGCTGCCGCCCGTGCAGATTACGGCGCCCAGAAAGAAGTGGTGCCACAGGCTCGCGCCGGCCTGCTGCCAAACCTCTCGGCCGGGGCCGAGATGCAAAATACCCGCACCAAGATCGACCAGCCATCGGCCACCGTCAACCGCAGTGGCAACAGCTGGAGCGCGACCCTTTCGCAACCGATCTTCCGCGCTGATCGCTGGTTCCAGCTGCAGGCTGCCGAAGCGGTCAACGAGCAGGCGGCGCTGCAACTGTCGGCGACCGAGCAGAACCTGATCCTGCAGACTGCGCAGGATTACTTCACCGTGCTGCGTGCCCAGGACAACCTGGCGGCGACCAAGGCCGAGGAAGCGGCCTTCAAGCGCCAGCTGGACCAGTCCAACGAACGTTTCGACGTCGGCCTCTCCGACAAGACCGACGTGCTGCAGTCCCAGGCCAGTTATGACACCGCCCGGGCCAACCGGATCGTCGCCGAGCGTCAGGTGCAGGATGCCTTCGAGGCCCTGGTCACGTTGACCAACCGCGAATACAGCTCGATCCAGGGTGTGGTCCATACACTGCCGGTGAAGGTGCCAACCCCCAACGACGCCAAGGCCTGGGTAGAAACCGCTGGCCGCCAGAACCTCAACCTGCTGGCCACCAACCACGCCGTTGCCGCCGCCGAAGAAACCCTGCGCCAGCGCAAGGCCGGCCACGCCCCCACCCTCGATGCGGTGGCCCAGTACCAGAAAGGCGACAACGACAACCTGGGCTTCAGCAACTCGGCTGCACTGCCCAATGTGCATTACAGCGGTGATGTGGAGCAGACCACCGTCGGCCTGCAGCTGAACATCCCGATCTACAGCGGCGGCCTGACCAGCTCGCAGGTGCGCGAGGCCTACCAGCGCCTGAGCCAGAGCGAGCAGCAACGCGAAAGCCTGCGCCGCCAGGTGGTGGAGAACACCCGCAACCTGCACCGCGCAGTGAACACCGATGTGGAGCAAGTGCAGGCGCGCAAGCAGTCGATCATTTCCAACCAGAGTGCGCTGGAAGCCACCGAGATCGGCTACCAGGTCGGCACCCGCAACATCGTCGACGTGCTCGACGCCCAGCGCCAGCTGTACACCTCGGTGCGCGACTACAACAACAGCCGCTATGACTACATTCTCGACAACCTGAGCCTGAAGCAGGCGGCAGGGACCTTGAGCCCGCAGGACCTGCAGGACCTCAAGCAGTACCTGAAGCCGGACTACAACCCGGACAAGGACTTCCTGCCGCCGGACCTGGCGGCCGCTGCAGCCAAGAACTTCGAGCGCAGGCCTTGAGAAAAGTTTTGGCTTTTTCGCGGGTGCGCCCGCGAAGAAGCCAACACAAAAATCAGCTGAGAAGCTTGCCCAACCCATCCAGCAAGCGCTGCAAGGCGCCCTGGTTGGCCCGCATCACCGCCCTGCCCGCCTCGCCCATGCGCTGCGCACCCTGGGGCAACTCGATCAACCGACGCACCGCCTCGGCCAGCCCGTCGGCATCATCGACCTGCTGTAACGCCCCCGCCTCGCGCAGCATCGCGCTGATCTCAAGGAAGTTGAACACATGTGGCCCCATGAGCACCGGCAATGCCAATGCCGCAGGCTCCAGTGGGTTATGGCCGCCCGTGGCCACCAGGCTGCCGCCGACAAAGGCGATGTCGGCCAGGGCGTAGAGGAACAGCAACTCACCCATGGTATCGCCGAGCAGCACCTGCGTCCGGGCATCCACTGGCGTGCCGGCGGAGCGGCGCACTGTGGCGAACTGCTCGGCACACAAGGCATGCACGGTATCGAACCGCTCAGGATGACGCGGCACCAGAATCAGCAGCGCATCGCCATGTACCTGCAGCAACTGCCGGTGCGCCTGCAGGATCAAGGCATCCTCACCCTCGTGAGTGCTGGCAGCGATCCATACCGGACGCTGGTCGGCGCCCCACTGTTCGCGCAATGCCCTGGCACGAGGCGGCAAGTGCTCATCGATTTTCAGGTCGAACTTGATCGAGCCGGTCACCTGCACGCACTCGGGGCGCGCGCCCAGGTCACGGAAGCGCCGGGCTTCGGTTTCGGTCTGCACCGCGATCAGGCTCATTTCGCCCAGCATCGGCCGGGTCAGATTGGCGAAGCGCCCGTAGCCACGGGCCGAGCGTTCGGACAATCGGGCATTGGCCAGGGCCACCGGAATGCCGCGCCTGGCGCATTGGTGGATATGGTTGGGCCACAGTTCAGTTTCCATGATGATGCCCAGCCGCGGGCGCACATGATCGAGAAATCGCCCGGCCGCCCATGGCAGGTCGTAGGGCAGGTAGCAATGCTGGATGCGCGGCTCATCGGCGAACATCGCGCGAATGCGCTCGGAGCCGGTCGGGGTCATGCAGGTGAGCGTGATCGGCAGGTCCGGGTACGCCTTGAGCAGCGCACGCACCATCGGTGCGGCGGCAATGCTTTCACCAACCGACACCGCATGCACCCAGATCCCGCCCTGGCGCATGGCCGGCAGGCTGCGGGCAAAGCGCTCGCCGATGCGCTGGCCGTAGGCCGGAGCCTTGCGTGCGCGCAGGTACAGGCGCAGCGCAACCAGCGGCAGGCCCAGGTGAAACAGCAATGTATAGAGTGTTCTGTTCATGGCCGCGGAGTTTACCCGATCGCGCGCAGGTGCACCGCAAAGCGCTCGGCCAACCATTGCGCAGCCGGGCCCAGCGGTTCATCACGGCGCCAGGCCAGTTCGGCCACCAGCGCGGGCGGGCGCCATTCGCTGTCGAGCTCGACCATGTGCGCCTGGTAGGTCGGGTATTGCACCACATGCCGCGGCAGCCAGGCCCAGCCCAGTCCGCGCATCAGCAGTTCGGCCATGGCGTAGAAGCTGTCGGCACGCCAGACCTGCGGGCTGATCGCTTCGCCACCTGGGTAGCCGCTTTGCTGCGGGGTGATCAGCAATTGCCGGTGGCGGGCCAACTGCTGACGGGTGACCCGCCCTTCATGGGCAAGCGGATGATCAATCGCGCAGACCGTTACCATTTCCACACTGCCCAACGCTCGGCGCTCCAGTGATGCCGGGATGCTTTCGTGGTGGAAGAACAGCCCCAGGTCGGCGCGTCGCTCGGCCAGCTTGCGCGCCACATCCCCCTGGGCACCACTGGCCAGTTGCACCTCCAGGTACGGGTAACGACTCGCCAGTTCGTCAAGGCTGTCGATCACAGGCTGGTAAGGCATCGCTTCGTCCTGAGCCACCCGCAACAAGGCTTCCTGGCCACGCATCAAGGCCAGGGCACGACCATCCAGGCGTTCGCACTGGCGCAAGAGCTCGCGGGCATCTTCGAGCAACGCCGTACCGTTTTCAGTCAGTTTGGGTTGGCGTCCGCTGCTGCGCTCGAAAAGCGTGACACCTAGGTCGGTTTCAAGCAGGGCGATGGCATTGCTGATGGCCGACTGCGCCTTGCGCTGTTCGCGGGCCACGGCGGAAAAGGAGCGCAATTCGGCAACCCGCAGGAAAGTGCGCAATTGTTCAAGATTCCATTGCTCGGCCATCAACCTATCTCCAGCTCGGATAGGTAATGACTTTACCGCATCCGGTCAATCGCTAGAATGCCGAGCCAGTTACCGGAGGATCCCGTCATGAATGCCTATACCTATCTCGCCATCGCCATCTGCGCCGAAGTCATCGCCACTGCCTCAATGAAGGCGGTAAAGGGGCTGAGCACGCCGTTGCCGTTGCTGCTGATGGTGGTCGGCTACGGGATCGCGTTCTGGATGCTGACCCTGGTGGTGCGCAGCATTCCGGTAGGCATCGCCTATGCAATCTGGTCGGGCCTTGGCATCGTGCTGATCAGCGTGGCTGCGCTGGTGGTCTATGGGCAGAAGCTGGATGTGCCGGCAATGCTGGGCATGGCCATGATCGTTGGCGGCGTGGTTGTGATTCAGCTGTTTTCCAAAACTGCCGGGCACTGAGGCAGCCTGTATACTTGCCAGCTGTCCCAGTCTTCGAGGTACCGCCATGCCAACTGCCATTTCCACTGACGTACTGATCGTCGGCGCCGGGGTCGCAGGCCTCTGGCTCAATGCCCGCCTGCGTCGCCTGGGTTACTCGACAGTGCTGGTGGAGCGCGCCACCCTCGGTGGCGAGCAGACCATCAAGTCCCAAGGCATCATCCATGGTGGTACCAAGTACGCCCTGCACGGCGCCCTGACCGGCGCCTCGGAAGCCATCGCCGACATGCCGCGACGCTGGCGCGAAGCGATCGATGGCAACGGCGAACTGGACCTGACCCGCACCCGCCTGCTTTCCGATGCCCATTACCTGTGGTCACCAGGCACCCTGGCCGGCAACCTGACCAGCTTCTTCGCCAGCAAGGCCGTGCGCGGCCGGGTCGATCAGGTAAAGGGCGAGCAATTGCCACCGGCCCTGCAGGACCGTGGCTTCAAGGGCAAGGTCTACCGCCTGGCGGAACTGGTGATCGATGTGCCCAGCCTGCTGGCCAACCTGGCCGGACTGGCCGGTGACAGCCTGCTCGCTGGCGAACAGGTCGAACCTCTGCGCGAGGGCGACGAACTGGTCGGCCTGCGCGTCGACGGCCGTGAAATCCGCGCCCAGCGCATCGTGCTCAGCGCCGGCGCTGGCACCGAAGATCTGCTGCATGCCTTGGGCTTCAAGCAACCTGCCATGCAGACCCGGCCGTTGCACATGGTCCTGGCCAAAGGGCCAAACCTCAAGCCGCTTTATGCGCACTGCCTGGGCGGTGGGCCGAAGCCGCGTGTAACCGTCACCACCCACCCGGCCGCAGACGGCCAGTGGGTCTGGTACCTCGGCGGCGATATCGCCGAGGCCGACGGTGTGGCCCGCGAGCCTGCCGCGCAGATTGCCGCAGCGCAGAAGGAAATCGCCAGCCTGTTGCCTTGGGTCGACCAAGGCCAGGTGCGCTGGGCGACCCTGCGCGTCGATCGCGCCGAGCCCGCACAGTCCGGCCTGGTGCGTCCCGACAACGCCTTCCTCGCCGAACAACAGCGTCTGCTGGTGGGCTGGCCGACCAAACTGGCGTTGGCACCGGACTTCAGTGACCGCGTACTCGCCAGCCTCGAGCGCGATGGCGTGCGCCCGGCCGCGCAGAGCGATCTTTCCGGCCTGCCGCGCCCGGCCCTGGGTGTACCGGCCTGGGAGCAACTGCTGCCATGACCTTGCCAACCCTGCATGGCTTGCACCGCCCGCTGGGCAGCACCGGTTTCAAGGTTTCGCCGCTGGGCCTGGGTACGGTCAAGCTGGGACGCGACCAAGGCGTCAAATACCCCAATGGCTTCACCATCCCCGACGATGACGAAGCTCGCCTGCTGCTGGCCCAGGCCCGCGAACTGGGTATCAACCTGATCGACACCGCCCCGGCGTACGGCCGCAGCGAAGAGCGCCTGGGGCCGCTGCTGCGCGGCCAGCGTGATGAATGGATGATTGTCAGCAAGGTGGGTGAGGAATTCGAAGACGGCCAGTCCAGCTTCGACTTCAGCGCTGCCCACACCCGCCGCTCGGTGGAGCGCAGCCTGCGTCGCCTGGAAACTGACCGCATCGAGCTGGTGCTGGTGCACTCCGATGGCAATGACCTGGCAATCCTCGAACAGGAAGAGGTCTACCACACCCTGGCTGCACTCAAGCAGGAAGGCAAGATTCTCGGCTATGGACTTTCCGGCAAGACGGTTGCCGGTGGCCTGAAAGCGCTGGAGCAAGGCGATTGCGCCATGGTCACCTACAACCTCAACGAGCAGGCAGAACGCCCGGTGCTAGACTACGCTGCCGAACACGGCAAGGCCATTCTGGTGAAGAAGGCGTTGGCCAGCGGGCATATCTGCCTTGCCCCTGGAGTCGATCCGGTGCAAGCCAGCTTCGAGTTGCTGTTTGCCCACCCCGGCGTGAGCAGTGCTATTGTCGGCACCATCAATCCGTTGCACCTGGCCCACAACGTGGCCACCGTCGCCCGCATCCTGGGCCAGCATTGAGTTGTCACCCACCCAAGATGGGCCTGGAGACTGACCCAACGCAAGGAGGAGCCTCGTGGCGCGTACGCTGATCCGCAAGAACCCGAGCAACTTCAAGACACTGCCGCTGCATGTCGAAGCCACCGCCGAGGGCCTGGTCTACCAGAGCATCGGCATGCCCCTGAACTTCGCCCAGACCCAACAGCGGCGGCGCGCGATCCAGTTGGCCGACAAGCAGCGCTTCGTGGTCGAACTGGCCAACCTGGGGGTTTCCGTACGCCTGACCCTGCACTGGCAGCACCGTGACTACTGGGTGCTGGTGAGGCAACGCCGCCAGGACCGTGGCGACGTGGTCCTGAAATTGATTTCCGGGTATGTCCCCGCCCAGGAACTCAACCTGCCGCTGCACACCGCCGTTCAGGAAGTAGCTGAAGAATGCCTGCTGGAGACCCCGGAAGGCTGGCTAAGCGGGCGTTTCAATGACACCTGGCTGCCAGCCCCCTATGCCGCCGCACTGCATTACCGCGAAGCCTTACCCTTCGTACTGACGCCGGAGTCGGGTGCTGCCCGCCCGGTGCACTGCGGCAACCTGATGCTGCTGGAGCGGCCACGGGCCTATGTGCACTTGCCGACGGCTTCGCTGCAGCTGATCTACGACATGCGCCTGCAGGTGCCTAGAGAAGCCAAGAAGCTCAGCCTGTTTCATGTCGATGAGCGCCTGGAAGGTGACCAACTGGTGGCGAGGCTCAACCGCAAGCGTCCAGATCTGTATCTGATGCCGGTACAGGATGGGCAGCCGTTGGCCGAGCTGTACACGTTGAAGAAGGATGAGCTGGTGCCGGCGAGTACCCGCGGGCTGTACCTGGCCGAAAGCTTTGCCCGGCAAGAAGGCTGGGTGGTGGCCGATGAGCGGATTCGCTGGAAGGACTGGGTGAAGCAGCAAGGGTTGGTGGAGCGCAAGGTGGCGCCGGCTTCTCATTTGCAGCGCTTTGGCGACAAGGCACGGGCGCTGCTGGAACGGGCCCGGACTTCACTTCACAAGTAACAAACTGGGGCCGCTTTGCGGCCCATCGCCGGCAAGCGCGGCTCCCACAGGTACAGCACATGCCTTGAAAACTGCGCAGGCCCTGTGGCAGCCGCGCTTGCCGGCGATGGGCTGCAAAGCAGCCCTAGCAATCGATCAGTTCTTGCGGATCTTCTCGACGATGGCCGTGGTCGAGCTGTTCTCGACCAGCCCCAGCACCTTCACGGTGCCGCCATAGCCCTTGACGATATCGGCACCCACCACCTGATCGATACCGTAGTCCCCGCCCTTGACCAGCACGTCTGGCTTGACCTGGCTCAGCAGGTTTTCCGGGGTGCCTTCGGGGAAGCTGATCACCCAATCGACCGCGCCCAGGCCGGCCAGCACGGCCATGCGCCGGTCAACGCTGTTGATCGGACGGCCCGGCCCCTTGAGGCGGCTGACCGACGCGTCGTCGTTGACCGCGACGATCAGGCGATCGCCCTGTGCCCGCGCCTGCTCCAGGTAGGTGACATGCCCGGCATGCAGGATGTCGAAGCAGCCGTTGGTGAAGACGATCTTCTCTTTGTGTGCCCGCGCATCGTCGATGGCCAGCAGCAATTGCTCCAGGCCCAGCACGCCGCGCTCGGAGCCTTCCTCACGCTGTATCGCCCGGCGCAGCTCCGGGGCACTGATAGCCGCGGTACCCAGCTTGCCGACCACGATGCCCGCGGCCAGGTTGGCCAGGGCCACGGCGTGCGGCAGGTCTTCGCCTGCGGCAATGGCAGCCGCCAGGGTCGAGATCACGGTATCGCCTGCACCGGTCACATCGAACACTTCGCGCGCCCGGGCTGGCAGGTGCAGCGCCGGCTGACCGGTGCGCAGCAGGGTCATGCCGTGCTCGCCACGGGTCACCAGCAGCGCGCCCAGGTCCAGGTCCTGCAGCAATTGCAGCCCCTTGGCGACCAGTTCGGCCTCATCGGCGCAACGGCCGACAATGGTCTCGAACTCGCTGAGGTTCGGGGTGATCAGGCTGGCGCCACGGTAGATGGAAAAATCCTTGCCCTTGGGATCGGCCAGCACTGGAATGCCCTTGGCACGTGCGGCCTGGATCAGGCTCTGGTGGTTCTTCAGCGCGCCCTTGCCGTAGTCGGACAGGACCAGAACCTTGACGCCTTCGAGCAACGTGTCAACTTCCGCCCCCAGCGACAGCGGGTCGGTGGCGAACGGCTCTTCGAAATCGATGCGCAGCAATTGCTGGTGACGGCTCATGACCCGCAGCTTGACGATGGTCGGCTGGTGCGCGATGCGCTGGAACACCGAACGCACACCAGCGGCCTGCAGGCTGTTGGCCAGGCTGTCGGCGGCCTCGTCCTGGCCGGTGACACCGATCAGCGAAGCTGGCGCGCCAAGGGCGGCGATGTTCAAGGCAACGTTGGCCGCGCCGCCGGGGCGATCTTCGATCTGATCGACCTTGACCACCGGCACTGGCGCTTCAGGCGAGATACGCGAAGTACCGCCATGCCAGTAGCGGTCGAGCATGACATCGCCGACCACCAGTACCGGGGCTTGATCGAAACGCGGCATGGACAACTTCATGGGCAACCCATATGGAAATAATGAACAGGGGCAGGATATTAGCACAGGGTAGGCGACGGCTTTACGGCCAGATACACCCTGGTAAATTCCCGTGACAATCGGGGCCGATGCGGCCCCGATCAAGGCGGGTCAGGTGATATCGGCCTTGGCCGGTTCATCCAGGCCCATGGCATGCAAGCGGGCATAATGGCCATTAGCCGCAAGCAGTTCGGCATGCGTACCGCGCTCGACCAGGCGGCCCTGGTCCATCACCAGGATCAGGTCGGCCTTCTCGATGGTCGACAGGCGGTGGGCGATCACCAGCGTGGTGCGACCTTCCATGACGTGATCCAGGGCCGCCTGGATATGCCGCTCGGACTCGGTATCCAGCGCCGAAGTGGCTTCGTCGAGGATCAGCAGCGGCGCATTCTTCAGCAGTGCCCGGGCAATCGCCAGTCGCTGCCGCTGGCCACCGGAGAGCAGCACGCCGTTCTCACCGACTTCGGTATCGAAGCCTTTTGGCAGGCGGTCGACAAATTCCTTGGCATAGGCATCTGCGGCTGCCGCTTCGATATCGGCACGCGGGGCGCCCGCCAGATCGCCATAGGCGATATTGTTGGCCACGGTATCGTTGAACAGAGTGACGTGCTGGGTCACCTGGGAAACATGGCGGCGCAGGTTGCGCAGTCGATAGCTTTCGATCTCCACGCCATCGAGCAGGATCTCTCCCTGGTCGTGGTGGTAGAAGCGTGGGATCAGGGCCGCCAAGGTCGACTTGCCGCTGCCTGAGCGGCCGACCAGTGCAATCATCTGCCCAGGCTCGGCGACGAAGTTGATATCGCTCAGCACTTCGCGCTCGGTACCGGGGTAGGTGAAGCTCAGGTTACGCACTTCGAGGCGGCCTTGAACACGGTCCTTCTCGACGGTGCCGTTATCGATTTCTGGCTCTTCGTCCAGCTGCTCGAAGATGCTCTCGGCACCGGCCAGGCCCTTCTGGATGGTCGAACTGACTTCCGACAGCTGGCGGATCGGCTTGGGCAGCAGACCCGCCGCCGTGATGTAGGCCACCAGGTCACCGGCAGTGGACTCACCACGCAGGAACAGCACCAGGAACATTAACGCCGCCATGGCGGTGTAGATCACCAGCTGCAGCAACGGCGTGTACAGCGAGCCGGTCTTGGTCATGTGCAGCTGCTTGTCGGTGTTGCTCTGGCTGGCGTTGGCGAAGCGCTGCTGCTCGTAGGCTTCACCGCCGAAGCTGCGGACCACCCGGTAACCCTGGATGGTCTCGGACGCGACATGCGTCACATCGCCCATGGCGGACTGGATCTTCTTGCTCTGCTTGCGGAATTTCTTGCTGGCAACGCTGACCATCACCGCGATCACCGGCAGGATGGCGACCATCACCAGGGTCAGGTGCCAGTTCATCCACAGCAGGTAGCCAAACAGGAACACCACTGTCAGGCCTTCACGGATGACGACCTTGATCGCATCGGTGGCAGCGCCGGTGACCATGGTCACGTTGAAGGTGATCCGCGAGATCAGGTGGCCAGAGTTGTGGTTGTCGAAGTAGCGGTTGGGCAGCACCAGCAGTTTGTTGAACAACTCAACGCGCAGGTCATGCACCAGGCAAAGGGAAACCTTGGCCAGGAAATAGTTGCCCAGGAACGAGCCCAGACCTTGCCACGCCGCGATCAAGATGATTAGCAATGGCACCGCCTGCAGCAATTGCAGGTCGCGCAGGTAGGGGACATTGGGGAACAGTACCGCTTCCGGGTTGCTCAACCCGTCGACGAAATACTTGAGAATCCCGGCCAGCATAGGCTGGGTCGAAGCAAAGATCACAAAACCGACAATGCTCAGCAGGAAAATGCCGACATAAGGTTTCACGTAGCCCAGCAGCCGGAAGTAGATCTTCAGGCTGGAGCTGTGTTCCGCCGGTAGCGGTGTTTCGGCCATCATCGAGCTCGCTGTTCAGGTTGAACCGGAAATTTTACCACAGGCGTCATTTTCGGCACGTACCCATGGCAACAACATGACCAGAGCAACCGGCAACCAACTGACGAACCACTCGGCGCGCGGCGTAGCGGTCAGGCTTGCCGCATCGAACTGCATCGCCATTGTCGAAAAGACCCACAGGCCAAACAGGATCTTGCCCATCGGGGTGTGCCGGGCACGTGCGATCTCACCCAGGGCAAACAGCCAGACTGCGGCCCACAGCACCATACCGGGCAAGCCCAATTCCAAGGCAACGTGGGTGAACATATTGTGGGAGTGATCGAACTCAAGGCCTGCAGCGCTTACCGTGTAACCGGAGCCAAGGCCCAGCCCGCCCCACGGATGTACAGTGATCATGTGCAGCACCGTTTCGAAGATTTGTGGCCGATATGACGCACCACGCTCAGCCAGCAGGTCATACATGAAATAGATGGCCAGGCCGAACGTGACCATCGCCATGATCGCGATCACGCTGCTGAGACGGTCACGGCACCAAAGCGGCGCGAGTAACAGGGTAAACAGCAAGGACAGCACTGCACCGCGACTCTGACTGAGCACGACGAAGGCCCCCAGGCAGGCCAGCGCCAGCAACCAGCCAAGTTGGGCAAGCCGTTGCCGAGGCATCTGGTACAACAGCAACAGTGCTCCGGCGGCGACCACATAGGCACCGAGAATCGGGTGCGAAATACCGCCGATACCGGCCAGCCGCCCGGTCAAAGGCATGGCCTGCAGGCCATAGAAATGCACGATCGACAGCAATGCAGCCAATGCCAGTGCGGCAGCCCCTAACTGCAACAAGTGCCGAACACGGGCGCTGCCGGCTTGTGCCAGCACAGGGAACGCGAGCAAGAACACGAGAATGTACAGTAAGCGCTTGGCCTCGCGGCTAGCGTCTTCGGCAGCAGTCCAGGCCAGGCTGATCAGCCCCCACACCATCAGCAGCATAATGCTGCCCCACAGCGCCGGTTGGCGTCGCCAGGCTTCAACCAGCACCCGCCGGGCAGGCCATGCCAGCAGCAGCATGGGTACCCACAGGAACACAACCAGACCTTGCTGATAAACCTTGTTACTAGGCGCCAGGGCGATCGCCCCGAAGAACCACACCAAACCAACACCCAACCAGGCCTGAACCCAGTTTTTCTCGTAGACCATAGGTCCCCTCGGTCAATCAACGACACCATGCATTGGTGCTTCGGCATTATTTTCGGCATTATTGCCGGTCAATTTGCTCGCCAGATGACAAGGCTCAACTCATGCAATGCTCCCGGCTCTCCCAGCTCGACTTCGATCAGCTGATACTTGGTGCCCAGATACTGGAGGCTGACAGTCATGGCGCCAAAGTCTACCTGCTTGGCGATGGTAATTTCCTCAAGGTATTTCGCCGCAAGCGCCTTATTTCATCTGCGCTGCTGCGCCCCTACTCACAACGCTTCGTCGATAACGCAGCACGGCTTGCGCAACTGGGCATCCCTACCCTCGAGGTGATCAGCCAGCACAAGCTCGATGTACCGGGCAGAACAGCAGTGCTCTATCGCCCGTTGCCAGGACGCACCTTGCTGCAAATGTCTCGGGACGCCGGCTTCAGCTGGGATCACTACCTGCCTCGCCTGATCGAGCTCATTCGCCACCTTCACCGCAGTGGCATCTATTTCCGCTCCCTGCATCTGGGCAACGTAGTCGTCACTCCTGACGAGCGCCTCGGCCTGATCGATGTAGCGGACATGCGCTTCCTGCGCCCGCCACTGTCCGCCCGCATGATCCGCCGCAACGTGCAGCACATGGTGCGTTACATCGAGCGGGAGAACCTGGGTGACCGATTCCCCCTCGCCGACTTCGAGGCAGCCTTGCTGGCGCGCTGACCTCAACCGCGCAGCAGGCTGTGCGATCCATCGCAGAACGCCTGCCATGCCGCTTCCGGGGCAAGCGTCTGCCGCTGCCGGGCGGCCATCGCCAGCGCTCGGGGGACATCACAGCGCGCGATCTCCCGAGCCCAGGCTTCCACGTCGCCAACCGGCAGGTAGCAGCCCGATTCCAGCAATTGCTCCCTGAACACCGGCAGGTCGCTGCAGACTACCGGCACATCCGCCATGACAGCTTCTTGCACCACCAGACCCAGACCTTCCGCACGCGAAGGCACCAACAGCCAGTCAAACGCTCGGTACAGTTGCTGCAATTCATCATGATGCCCACACAGATGTACGCTACCGGCCAGGCCCCGCGCATCGATCCGCGCCTGCAGGCTTGCGCGTAGCGGGCCATCACCGACTATTGCCAGCCGTATGCCTGGCTGGTGCTCAACCGCGCTGGCAAATGCCTCGATGAGCATCTCGAAACCTTTGCTTTCGACCAGCCGGCCCACCGCGCCGAGCACGGGGCCACCGGTATCCGGTAGTGCCAGCGCCTCGCGCGCCTGCTCACGACTGAGCAGCGGCCTGGTGAAGGCTTGCGGGTCGAACGCCATGCGCAGTGTCTGCACGGGCCGGCCAATGTCATGCTCCAGGGATTGCGCGAGGGTGCGAGAGACTGCCGCGATGCTCAAACGGTCCGCTGGAAGCTGGTTCAACAGGTTGACATCACTGGCGGTCAGGCGGGTCATGCCATGGAACAGCACCTTGGCCCGCACCTCAGGGATGTGTTGCAGCACTGGCAACACCAGCCGTGCGACACCAACGCCGTCGAGCAGGATCACCTCGGCCCCGGCCGCCTTCAATGCCCTGCGCAGGCGCAGGCGCAGCCATGGACGCAACAGGCGCCACAGGTGCTTGCCCTTCAGCGCTCGCTGCGGCATGTGCCATACACGCGTGGAACCTCGCCCATGGCACAGCTCACCGCCCAGCAGCAGCCAGTTGCTGATGCGGGCGTCGGCTCCCGCTTGCGACAGCACCTGTTGATGAACTTTATGGATGGACATGTACGGAGAACCGCCTGCCCACATCATGTTGACGATATTCATGGGGATAGCGCCGCTCTCCCGTGCAAGCCAAGTGGGACTGCAACGTCATTGACAGAAAAAGATGATTCCATGCCGACAAGGGTGCCCAAGCGCCGCGTCAATGCCCGTCTTGCCCCGGCGTAGCGCCGGGAAAGCACCCTTTTTCCAGCATAGGTTGGAATACTCAGATCAGAAGCCCAGTTTCAGGCGCAGGTGTTGCCACGCGGACAACGGCGGATGGGGCCTCAGCGCCGGGCGCATATGCTCCACGATGCTTTGCCCCACGGCAGCAAAACTGAAACGCGACACGGCAAGCTCGCGCCCGTTCCTGGCGATTTGCTGTGCCAGTGCGGGATCGTCGCGCAAGATTCGCAACTTGGCCTGCAACGTCGGGATGTCGCCGTAGAACACGACGTTGTGCATGTCCTGCAGCCCCAGCGCGCGATTCTCTGCCTCGCCCTGGTCATAGGCGAGCAGCACACAGCCGCAGGCCATAGCTTCGAAGTTCTTGATCATGTACTCGCCCATGCCAACGTCGGCACTGACGAAGTACTGGATACGGTTGAGCGTGTTGCAGTAGTCCTCGCCCGACTTGGTGCGCGTGACCACCAGGTTCTCGACCTGCCCCAGTTCGTCTAGCAGCGCCTTGCGCCCGCTGTAGGCAACACTGTTGGTGCTGCCGACGAATGCCAGTTCGATATCGCGCTCACGGCCCTGGTCGGTCAGCAGTTGCTCATCGTAGCCCTTGGGCACGAACACCGCATCGAAGCCCTCCTGGCGAAGGCGCTCGCTGACCATGTAGCCGGAGCTGATCACCCGTGCCCACGGCAGCTTGCGATAATGCGCGCTGAACTTGCCGGTGTACTTGCAAGGAATGTAGTTCTGGTAGGCGTCGTGCTCGAGAATGACCAGGTTCGGCACCGTGCGGATGAAGGCGGCCTGGCGGATCTCCTGCTTGAAGCGCAGGAAGAAGACGATACGGTCATAGCGCTCGACCTGCACTTCACGCTTGAAGTAGCGTCGCAGGTTGCGCTGGTCTTCGCTGGTCAGCCAGCGCAGGTCGCATTCGCAGTTGGCCGCGACGCCGTCGTACAGGCGATCGAGGATCGCGCGCTGTTCCTTCTGTACCAGAAATAGGACTTTCATTGCTTTCCTTGGGCGCTCTGCGCCATCGCGGTCGGGTTTACAGCTCACGCCGCCAGAACAATTCATGCCGGCGCACGGCCTTGCGGAAGAACTCGTTCTCCCCATAAGGCGACGGCCGGCGACCCGCCAGCCAGCGCTGCAGCAAGCGACGCAGGCGGCGCTTGAACGGTGCGGGGGGCTGCAGGTCGTGCATCATGCCCAAGGCCATGGCCTTGTCACGCTGGGTTGCCACATCCAGCAGCAACGTGCATGGCGCCCAGGGCTGCTCGGCGCTCAGTTGCGGCGGCAAGGCCACACCATCGCCACTGTCGCCCATTGGCCAGCGGTCGTTGTCATGCAAGTGGTTCGCATAGCACAGCAGCGTCTGCGGCTGCCAGGCCAGCCCCTGCAGGGCCTGCATGACAGCCGCCTGGGCACAGATATGGTCGGGGTGCGGGTCAAGTTGCGGATGCGGCATGACCAGCACTTCAGGCGTGGCCATTTCCAGCAGCGCCCGCAGGTCGGCCAGCAGGTTGTGCCAGGTTGGCGCACCATCGCGGTCGGCCGGCAGTGGGAACGGATTGAACTGGCGGAACGGGCGGATATCGGCCATGTCCGCTTCGCGGGACGCAGCAGGCTGATCAGGGGCAGCCTGCATAGCAGGCAGCTGCAGGCAGAAATACCCCAGCTGCACGCAGCGCGACTCGGGCACGCCGGCCCAGCGTGGTACGGCGATACTGTCCCAGGCGCGCAGGCGGCCCTTCAAGCGGGCAGCCTCAGACTTGCCCATGCCCATCTGCTGATAGTGCTCGGCCTCGATCTCACCCGCAGTCAGGGTCACCACCCAAGCCTCGTCGGCCTGACTGTACAAGCCGTAAGCAGCCAGCTCGGCATCATCGGCATGCGGTGCGATGACCATCACGCGGCGGCGCTGGAGCTCGACACTGGGGGTTATCCACAGCCGTGGCTCACCCAGCAAACGGCAATGACGCCCACGCAGACGCAGCGTGCCAGCCTGCAAGGGCACAGCCATACCGGTGAGGTTGAGGAAGCGACGGCCATCGACACCGCGCTCGAATGTTTGCTGATCAGTGCATTCGGTGCCGTGCAACTCGACCCGCGGATCGAGGAAGCGCCCCAGCCAACCACTTTTGAGCCGAACTTCAAGCACCAGGGTTTCATCACCCTGCAACGCCGTGTCCACCTTGAGCTGCCCGTCGCGCAACATGACTGGAGCTTCGTGGCTCAATTCACCGAAGCGGTAGGCGTAATCCTCGCCAGGCGCATAGAACAGGTGATCGGCGAACCAGGCTTCGTGCGCGGCCCAGAGCAGCGGCAGCAACATAAGCGGCAGCCACCACCAGGTAAAGACACCCAGCGCCACCAGCACGACCAGGCTGACCAGCAAGCCCAGGCGCTTGTTGCGCCGATGGCGCTTGAGCAACTGCTGCTTGCGGCTCACGCCTGGAATACCGGCACAGGGTTGCACCAACGGTCCTTGTACTCCCGGTCGGCACGGCCAAAGGAGAAGCGCAGGGGCTTGTTGCGCGCCCGGGCATCTTCCCAGGCCGCCTGGGTATTGAGGAAGCTCAGCACGCTACCTGGGCTGAAAGCCTTGGTTTCCGGGTCGACACCGCCGTTGATGTATTCAACGCTGATCCACTCGGGCGCTTCAACGCGATACACCAGCTGGATGGCGATGGGCTTGTCGTCGAGCATCAGCACCGAGCCAATCAGCAGCTCGCGCAGGCGCTCCAGCACATCGGCCATGCGCTCTGCACCGGTGGCCGGGAAGCCCCAGCGGCGCTGGAACAGGTCGCAATACATGGCGGCAATCTGCTGCGCGCTGAAGTCGCTGATCGGGCGCACCACGCCGCCCGCCTCTTCCAGCAGGCGCAATTCGCGGCGCTGGTTGTAGCGAAACTTCTTCGACAGGTCTTCATGGGCGCGGGCCATGGCCAACTGCTCCTTCTGCACCCTGAGGCCGCTGAAGCGACCCTGGTTCAGCTCGGAAAGATAGCGTGCGGCATGGCGCAACGGCGCGTGGGCATCAGCCGCCGCCGGCAGGATGAGCTCGGCATTGCCAAGGTCGAACAGCGCTTTCTTGCCGGCCCGCTTGAGCACGTCCTTGGACAACGCCAGATGACGCCCCCAGGTCGGAATGGCGGCTTTCAGTTCACCCGCCTGGTACCAGCCCAGATAACGCACCGGAATCTGTGCCAGGTCAGCCAGTTGCTCGACCACCAACGGGTGTGTCGCGACGCTGCCACCGAAACGCGCCCACGCCTCGGCGTAGGCTGGCGCATCGATGGCTTGCCAACCGCGCTCGCGGAAGGCCTGGATATGATTGAGCATCAAGCCTTCCCCACCAGCGCACGGACCTGTGGCAACTGCCAGAACGCCTCGCGCACGGCCTGGTCGGAGAAACGCTCGTGCAGGCGCTGCAGCATGTGTGCGGCGCAGGCTTCACGCTGTTGTTCATCCAGCGTGGCCATGTGCTTGAGGCCCTGAGCCAGCTGCCCGGCATCGGCCAGCGGGAACAGCACGCCAACACCCTCGACCACCTCACGCGCACCACCACAGGCCGTGGCCAGCACGGGCACGCCGGCGACCATGGCTTCGAGCAGGACCATGCCGAACGGCTCATGGTCGGAGCTCAGGGCAAACACATCGAAAGCCTGAAAATAGCGACGGGCATCCGCCACCTGGCCGAGGAAGTCCACCTGCGCGACAATGCCCAACTCGGCAGCCTGCGCCTTGAGCTGCGCTTCCAGGCGGCCCTTGCCAAGGATTGCCAGGCGTGCGCCGGCCGGCAGGCCCGGCAGCGCCTCGGCAAAGCCACGCAGCAAGGTTGCCTGATCCTTGTCAGGGTGCAGGCGACCGACGTTGCCGACCACCCATGCCTGGGCATCCAGGCCCAACGCCGCACGGGCCTCGGCACGGGGCACCAGGGCAGCTTGCAGGGCGTCGATATCGATACGGTTGTACAGCGTCTGGATACGCTCGGCCGGCCACTGCGGCAGGCAACGGCGCATGTCGTCACGCACCGCATCCGACACGCCCAGCAGGCTCAGGCGCTTGCTGAACAGGTTGGCGAACAGGCGCCGGCCCTTGCGCTCATAGTCGCCGAACGCATGGTGCACGCCGATCACCGGCAAGCCGGTGCCCAGCAGCGCGACATAGATCGGCTTGAAACGGTGAGCGATGCAGAAGCTGAAATTGCGCTCGGCGGCGATGCGCCGCAGAGCGCGAATTGCGCCGAGCTTCAGGCCACGCACGGCCTTGGAGCTGAATTCGAGAAACAGCACCTCGTCCGACGCACAACCTGCCGCAACCTGCGGGTCGGCGGCGCCGGTGAGGAACACGGTGGTGACCTTGTAGCCGCTGCCCTGGAACAGGCTGGCGTACTGACGGGCACAATCGAGGAACGGCCCGTCATAGCCATGGCAGAACTGCAGGATCCGCGTTTCAGAGCGGCTGGTCATAGGCGGCGGCGCCGTCCTTCACGACCAGGATGTCTTCCATGATCAGGTACTGCAGGTCCGAACCGAAGAACATATTCAATGCATCGGTCGGCGAGCAGATCATCGGCTCGCCGCGGCGGTTCAGCGAGGTGTTCAGCGACACGCCGTTGCCGGTCAGGTCTTCCAGCGCCTTCATCATGTCGTAGTAGCGCGGGTTGTACTCGCGCTTGAGCACCTGGGCACGCGAGGTACCGTCTTCGTGGACCACTTCTGGCACACGGGTCTTCCACTCTTCAGCCACTTCGAATGTGAAGGTCATGAACGGCGCCGGGTGGTCGACCTTGATCATCTGCGGAGCCACGGTGTCGAGCATCGACGGGCAGAAAGGTCTCCAGCGTTCGCGGAACTTGATCTGGTGGTTGATGCGGTCAGCCACGCCTTCGACGCTAGGGCAACCAATGATCGAACGGCCACCCAGGGCCCGCGGGCCAAATTCCATGCGGCCTTGGAACCAGGCCACCGGATTGCCGTCGACCATGATCTTGGCGATCTGCTCGGGCATGTTGTCGAGCTTGCGCCACTTCGGCGCATTCGGGTGACGGGCGCAGGCGGCGATCACGTCTTCGTTGGAGTACGACGGGCCGAGGTAGACGTGCTCCATCTTCTCGACCGGCACGCCACGGGCGTGAGACACGTAGGCCGCAGCACCGACGGCGGTACCGGCGTCGCCGGAAGCCGGCTGGACGAACAGTTCCTTGACGTCAGGACGGGCGATGATCTTCTGGTTGAGCTTGACGTTCAGCGCGCAGCCGCCGGCGAAGGCCAGCTTGCCGGTTTCACGCAGGGTGTCGCCCAGGTAGTGGTCGATCATCTGCAGGGCGATCTTCTCGAACAACGCCTGCATGCTGGCCGCATAGTGGATGTACGGCTCGTCGGCGATGTCGCCTTCGCGCTTGGGACCCAGCCATTCGATCAGCTTCGGCGAGAAGTAGAAGCCCTTGCCCTTCTCTTTATGACGGCGCAGGCCAATAACGTTGGCGTACTCGGTGTTGATCACCAGTTCGCCGTTCTCGAAGCTGGCCAGGCGGGAGAAGTCGTACTTGCTGGCGTCGCCGTACGGCGCCATGCCCATGACCTTGAACTCGCCGTCGAGCATCTCGAAACCGAGGAATTCGGTGATTGCGCCGTACAGGCCACCCAGCGAGTCCGGATCGAAGAATTCCTTGATCTTGTGGATCTTGCCGTTTTCGCCGTAGCCGAAGAAGGTAGTAGCGTACTCACCCTTGCCGTCGATGCCGAGGATCGCGGTCTTTTCCTTGAAGCCCGAGCAGTGGTAGGCGCTGGAAGCGTGGGCCAGGTGGTGCTCGACCGGTTCGATCTTGATCTTCTTCGGGTCGAAGCCCAGCTGCTCCAGGCACCAGACGATCTTCTTGCGGTAGCGCTTGTAGCGACGGTTGCCCATCAGGATCGCGTCGAGGGCGCGGTCCGGGGCGTACCAGTAGCGCTTGGCGTAGTGCCAGCGGGCCTTGCCGAACAGGCTGATCGGCGCGAACGGAATGGCCACCACATCAACGTCGGACGGCTTGATGCCGGCTTGTTCCAGGCAGAATTTCGCCGACTCGTAGGGCATGCGGTTCTTCGCATGCTTGTCACGCACGAAGCGCTCTTCTTCGGCGGCGGCAATCAGTTTGCCGTCAATGTACAAGGCCGCGGAAGGGTCATGGCTAAGGGCGCCGGACAGGCCAAGAATCGTCAATGCCAAGGGATTAGCCTCTTCATTCGGTAGAGATGCGCCAGCGGCCTCATGGGCGGGTGGCGGCTAAAGGGCGAGATTATAACGCAAACATCAGCGACTGCGCGGCCGTTGTAGGAGCGGCCTCGTGTCGCGAAAGGGCTGCGAAGCGGCCCCGGCAATTTCTGCTGCGAAGCTGAAAACCTGGGGCCGCTTCGCGGCCCTTTCGCGACGCAAGGCCGCTCCTACAAGAGCACGCAATGCAGTTTATTCGGCAATCAGCCAGTCCATGCGGAAGCTGCCAGCAGTCTGCGCCAGCTCCTTGGCCAGCCAAGGCAGCAGCTCGCGCAGCTCCTCCTCCAGGCCCCACGGCGGGTTGGCGATTGCCAGGCCCGAACCATTGAGGCCCTGCGGGCTGTCCTGATGGTGCACATACAGCTCGACCCGCAGCAGCTTCGGCGCACCGGTGCTGGTCAGGTCCTGGTAGAAGCGGGTCAGCGAGCGCTGGTCCTTGATCGGGTACCAGATGGCCGCGACGGTCTGGCGCATGCGGCCGATCGCCTCTTTCATCGAATTGGTGCAGCGCTTGAGCTCGTCAGCCTGCTCGAATGGCGGGTCGATCAGCATGATCGCGCGCTTTTCCTGCACGGGCAGCAGGGCACGCGGCACATGCCAGCCTTCGCCCAGGTGCACGACCACGCGCGGGTCCTTCTTCATGTTCTCTTTGAGCAGCGGCCCGTCTTCCGGGTGCTTCTCGTTGAGCAGTGCACGGTCCTGCTGGCGCATCAGGCGACGCGCCAGCTCGGGCGAACCCGGGTAGTAGCGCAGCTCACCATCGGCATTCAGGCGCTTGATGATACGCAGATAGTCCGCAGCCATGGCTGGCAGGTCATCGCGGTTCCACAGGCGGGCGACGCCTTCCAGGTACTCGCCGGTGCGGGTCGCCTGATCGCCTTGCAGGTCGTACAGACCGAGGCCGGCGTGGGTGTCGATGTAGGCGAACGGCTGCTCCTTGCGCGACATCAGGGCGATGAGGCGGGTCAGCACAATATGTTTGAGGACGTCGGCGTGGTTGCCGGCGTGGAAGGCGTGACGATAGTTCATGGCAACTCCTGCGGGGCTGGCAAGTTTACCTTGTCACGATGACGGCGTCAGGTACGGCGGTCGACAGCATGCCAGAGGGGAATTTCCAAGCGCCCTCATTCACTCGATACGTTGACACTCATGCCTCCATTCAATCAGGAGTACATGAAATGAAAGCTTCCATCCAACTCGATAAAAACGGTACTACAGCCAAGCTTCACGGGACCCTGGGCATCATCAACATCCCTTACACCGCCATGCTGGAGCTCACCATGCCGAATGGCAAGACCGATAACCTGGTAGTCCCCTCCTCGGGCAATGAAACCTGGGCAGTCACCCTGGAAGACTGCGCCCCCGGGAACTACAAGGCCATTATCACCCCAAGGGAAAGCAAGGCATTCGAGAGCACCCTGCTGAACTTCTCGATCACGCTGTAACCCCGACGCGGGTCGGCGGCAGCCCCTGCCGCCGGCCCGCTTGGCATCACTTGTCAGCGTGATACGCCGCGTCAGCGGTTTCGAAGCGCTGCACCATCGCCTGCGACGGACTGCCCAGCTTGCTCACCAGGACGATGGCAATGCTGGCGAACAGGAAGCCTGGGATGATTTCGTACAGGCCGAGCGTGTCGAAGTTCTTCCACAGGATCACGGTCAGCGCACCCACCACGATACCGGCCAGCGCGCCGTTACGAGTCATGCCTTTCCACAGCACCGAAATCAGCACCACCGGACCGAACGCAGCACCGAAACCGGCCCAGGCGTAAGCCACCAGGCCCAGCACGCGGTTTTCCGGGTTGGCCGCCATGGCAATGGCGATCAGGGCCACGGCCAATACCATCAGGCGGCCGACCCACACCAGCTCGCCCTGCGAAGCGCTCTTGCGCAGGAACGACTTATAGAAGTCTTCGGTCAGGGCGCTGGAGCAGACCAGCAGCTGGCAGCTCAGGGTACTCATCACCGCCGCCAAGATGGCCGACAGCAGCACACCAGCGATCCACGGGTTGAACAGGATCTTGGCCAGCTCGATGAACACGCGCTCATGGTTCTCGGTCACCGGGCCGGCCAGGTCAGGGTGCGCCGAGAAGTAGGCGATACCGAAGAAGCCCACAGCGCAGGTACCGGCCAGGCACAGGATCATCCAGGTCATGGAGATGCGACGGGCGTTTGCGATCGACTTCACCGAGTCGGCAGCCATGAAGCGCGCCAGGATGTGCGGCTGGCCGAAGTAGCCCAGACCCCAGCCCATCAGCGAGATGATGCCGATGAAGGTTGCACCCTTGAACATGTCGAAGTTGGCGGGATTCTGCGCTTCGATGGCCAGGAAGGTGGTATCGAAGCCACCGGTAGAGATCAGCACGATCACCGGTGTGAGGATCAGCGCGAAGATCATCAGCGACGCCTGCACGGTATCGGTCCAGCTCACCGCCAGGAAACCACCAACGAAGGTGTAGGCGATGGTCGCTGCGGCGCCAGCCCACAGTGCAGTCTCGTACGGCATGCCGAAGGTACTTTCGAACAGACGGGCACCGGCCACGATGCCTGATGCGCAATAGATGGTGAAGAACACCAGGATGACGATCGCCGAAATGATCCGCAGCAGACCACTCTGGTCTTCGAAACGGCTGGAGAAGTAGTCCGGCAGGGTCAGCGCATCGCCGTTGTGCTCGGTCTGCACGCGCAGACGGCCAGCGACGAACAGCCAGTTCAGGTAAGCGCCTACGGTCAGACCGATGGCGATCCAGGCTTCGGAAAGGCCGGAGAAGTAGATGGCACCCGGCAGGCCCATCAGCAGCCAGCCGCTCATGTCGGAAGCGCCAGCAGAAAGCGCGGTGACCACGCTACCCAGGCTGCGCCCGCCGAGGATGTAGTCGGAAAGATTCTTGGTGGAGCGATAGGCCGCGAAACCGATCAGCACCATTGCCGCGATGTAGATCACGAAGGTGATCGTTAGTGGATTGCCCATGCGTGTGCCCTGGCGTTTGTTTTTATCTCATGTACAACCCTCATCATGACGGTTGCACCCAGGCGGCGAATCCTATGCAACAACGCAAAGTCGGTGCAACCATTTTTCATTTGCAAGTTGCACCCCGCTATGATCTTTCAGAAAAATCCTATTTTTTGCTTCATTTCGGAGCAAAAACCTCATTTTCCATAAGAAAACGCACTGTAAAAGTTCCTTTTCGAACTGTAGGAAATGTCGCCGGACGAGTTGCACCTTTTCTCCACAAAAATAGGGTTGCACCTGGTTGCACCCGAAATCAGCTACAGCTAATCTTGGCGCCAGCTTAAGCCACAACCGTGGCAATAATGAGGATAAGAAATTGGCGACGACCACCCTTGGGGTCAAACTTGACGACCCGACCCGTGAGCGACTCAAGGCAGCTGCGCAGTCCATCGACCGCACACCGCACTGGTTGATCAAGCAAGCGATCTTCAATTATCTGGAGAAGCTCGAGGGTGGCGCTACCCTGACCGAACTCAACGGTCATGCCAACAACTTGGCCGATGACGCTGGCGAAGTGCAGCCAGACCACGCCCACCAGTGCTTCCTCGAATTTGCCGAGAGCATCCTGCCGCAGTCGGTACTGCGCTCGGCGATCACCGCCGCCTACCGCCGCCCCGAGCAGGAAGTCGTGCCGATGCTGCTGGAGCAGGCGCGCCTGAGCGCCCCGCTCGCCGAAGCCACCAACAAGCTGGCTGCCGGCATCGCCGAAAAACTGCGTAACCAGAAGAGTGCTGGCGGCCGTGCCGGCATCGTCCAAGGCTTGCTGCAGGAGTTCTCCCTGTCGTCCCAGGAAGGCGTGGCCCTGATGTGCCTGGCCGAAGCCCTGCTGCGCATCCCCGACAAAGGTACCCGCGACGCCCTGATCCGCGACAAGATCAGCAACGGCAACTGGCAGCCACACCTGGGCAACAGCCCGTCTCTGTTCGTCAACGCCGCTACCTGGGGCCTGCTGCTGACCGGCAAGCTGGTCTCCACCCATAACGAAGCCGGCCTCACCTCCTCGCTCACCCGTATCATCGGCAAAAGTGGCGAGCCGATGATCCGCAAGGGCGTCGACATGGCCATGCGCCTGATGGGCGAACAGTTCGTGACCGGCGAAACCATCGCCGAGGCCCTGGCCAACGCCAGCCGCTTCGAAGCCAAAGGCTTCCGTTATTCCTACGACATGCTCGGCGAAGCCGCACTGACCGAACATGACGCGCAGAAGTACCTGGCCTCCTACGAGCAGGCGATCCACTCGATCGGCAAGGCTTCCCACGGCCGCGGCATCTATGAAGGCCCTGGCATCTCGATCAAGCTGTCGGCACTGCACCCACGCTACAGCCGTGCCCAGTACGAGCGCGTGATGGAAGAGCTGTACCCGCGCCTGTTGTCGCTGACCCTGCTAGCCAAGCAGTATGACATCGGCCTGAACATCGACGCCGAAGAGGCCGACCGCCTGGAGCTGTCCCTCGACCTGCTCGAGCGTCTGTGCTTCGAGCCGGCCCTGGCGGGCTGGAACGGTATCGGCTTCGTCATCCAGGCCTACCAGAAGCGCTGCCCGTACGTGATCGACTACGTCATCGACCTGGCCAAGCGCAGCCGCCACCGCCTGATGATCCGCCTGGTGAAAGGCGCCTATTGGGACAGCGAGATCAAGCGCGCCCAGGTCGAAGGCCTGGAAGGCTACCCGGTGTATACCCGCAAGGTATACACCGACGTGTCCTACGTAGCCTGTGCCCGCAAGCTGCTGGCCGTGCCGGAAGCCATCTACCCGCAGTTCGCTACCCACAACGCCCACACCCTGTCGGCCATCTACCACATCGCCGGCCAGAACTACTACCCGGGCCAGTACGAGTTCCAGTGCCTGCACGGCATGGGCGAGCCGCTGTACGAGCAAGTTGTGGGCAAGGTTTCCGAAGGCAAGCTGAACCGTCCATGCCGCGTGTACGCGCCGGTCGGCACCCACGAAACCCTGCTGGCGTACCTGGTCCGCCGCCTGCTGGAAAACGGCGCCAACACCTCGTTCGTCAACCGCATCGCCGACCACTCGATTTCCATCCAGGAACTGGTCGCCGACCCGGTTTCCAGCATCGAACGCATGGGCACCCAGGAAGGCAGCATCGGCCTGCCGCACCCGCGCATTCCGCTGCCGCGTGACCTGTATGGCCGTGAGCGGGCCAACTCGGCCGGTATCGACATGGCCAACGAACACCGTCTGGCGTCGCTGTCCTGCGCCATGCTGGCCACGGCCAACAATGACTGGAAAGCCACCCCGCTGCTGGCCTGCGCCGCCAGCGAAGCCGCAGCGGTGCCGGTCCTGAACCCGGCGGACCACCGCGACGTGGTCGGCCACGTGCAGGAAGCCACTGTCGCCGACGTCGACAATGCCATCCAGTGCGCGCTGAATGCCGCGCCAATCTGGCAGGCCACCCCGCCAGCCGAGCGTGCCGCGATCCTCGAGCGCACCGCCGACCTGATGGAAGCCGAAATCCAGCCGCTGATGGGCCTGCTCATCCGCGAAGCCGGCAAGACCTTCGCCAACGCCATTGCCGAAGTGCGTGAAGCCGTGGACTTCCTGCGCTACTACGCGGTGCAGGCACGCAACGACTTCAGCAACGACGCCCACCGCCCGCTGGGCCCGGTGGTGTGCATCAGCCCGTGGAACTTCCCGCTGGCGATCTTCACCGGCCAGGTGGCCGCCGCCCTGGCGGCCGGCAACCCGGTGCTGGCCAAGCCAGCCGAGCAGACGCCACTGATCGCAGCTCAGGCCGTACGCCTGCTGCTGGAAGCCGGTATTCCTGAAGGTGTCCTCCAACTGCTGCCGGGTCGCGGCGAAACCGTCGGCGCCGGCCTGGTCGGTGACGAGCGCGTCAAAGGCGTGATGTTCACCGGTTCCACCGAAGTTGCCCGCCTGCTGCAGCGCAATGTCGCCGGCCGCCTGGACAACCAGGGCCGCCCAATCCCGCTGATCGCCGAAACCGGTGGCCAGAACGCCATGATCGTCGACTCCTCGGCACTCACCGAACAGGTGGTGATCGACGTGGTGTCCTCGGCGTTCGACAGCGCCGGCCAGCGTTGCTCGGCCCTGCGTGTGCTGTGCCTGCAGGAAGACTCCGCCGACCGCGTGATCGAAATGCTCAAGGGCGCCATGGCCGAAAGCCGCCTGGGCTGCCCGGACCGCCTGGCCGTGGACATCGGCCCGGTGATCGACGCCGAAGCCAAGGCCGGTATCGAGAAGCACATCCAGGGCATGCGCGAGAAAGGCCGCACGGTCTATCAAGTCGCAATCGCCGACACGGCCGAGATCAAGCGCGGCACCTTCGTGATGCCGACCCTGATCGAGCTGGACAGCTTCGACGAACTGAAGCGTGAAATCTTTGGCCCGGTGCTGCACGTGGTGCGCTACAACCGCCGCAACCTCGACCAGCTGATCGAGCAGATCAACGCCTCCGGCTACGGCCTGACCCTCGGCGTGCACACCCGCATCGACGAGACCATCGCCAAGGTGGTGGAAACCGCCAACGCCGGCAACATGTACGTCAACCGCAACATCGTTGGCGCCGTGGTGGGCGTGCAGCCGTTCGGCGGTGAAGGCCTGTCCGGTACTGGCCCGAAAGCCGGCGGCCCGCTGTACCTGTACCGCCTGCTATCGACCCGCCCGGCCGACGCGATCGGCCGCCACTTCCAGCAGCAGGATGGCGAAGGCCAGCCGGACCGTGCCCTGCACGACCAGCTGATCAAGCCGCTGCACGCCCTCAAGGCCTGGGCCGAAAGCAACCAGCAAGCCGACCTGGCCGCCCTGTGCAGCCAGTTCGCCGGCCAGTCGCAGAGCGGCATCGCCCGCCTGCTGCCCGGCCCGACCGGTGAGCGGAACACCTACACCATCCTGCCGCGCGAACACGTGCTGTGCCTGGCGGACAACGAAGCCGACCTGCTGGCGCAGTTCGCTGCCGTGCTGGCGGTGGGGAGCTCGGCGGTGTGGGCTGACGCAGAACCTGGCAAGGCCCTGCGCGGCCGCCTGCCACGTGAGCTTCAGGCCAAGGTCAAGCTGGTGGCAGACTGGAACAAGGACGAAGTAGCGTTCGACGCCGTGATCCACCATGGCGACTCGGACCAGCTGCGCGGCGTGTGCCAGCAGGTGGCCAAGCGCGCTGGCGCAATCGTCGGTGTGCACGGGCTGTCCAGCGGCGACCATCAGATTGCCCTGGAGCGCCTGGTGATCGAGCGGGCGGTGAGTGTGAACACCGCTGCCGCGGGTGGTAACGCCAGCCTGATGACCATTGGCTGACGCCAAAGGTCGTTGATAAAAAAGGAGAGCTTCGGCTCTCCTTTTTTCATGGGTGCATGTCTTGAGGGAGTATCAAGGCAGGCACCTGTAT
>NZ_JBKGGW010000050.1:0-33983 GCF_052041945.1 Pseudomonas sp. SMN11
AACACTGTTGCCCCCCAAACACCCCGCAAACATTTTGCCCCCACCCCAGCACCGAACCCTCGCCAAAGCCCAGCAAAATCAACCCTTTGAACCCGGCACAACTCCTGCAACAGGCTTCCCAAAGCCCAGTCCCTCGCAGGAGCGCCCTTGAACACACCCATCCTCCCCCTGATCCCGCTCTGCACCGCACTGGCCTTGCTCGGCTGCGAAAAAGCCGAGCAGCACACTGCGCAAAGCACCACCCCGCAACCAGGCGGCACCCTGGTCTACGCCACCGACCGCGAGCCCACCTGCCTCGACCCGCACGTGGCCGGCGATATGCCCCAGGTGTTCATCGCCCAGCAGTACCTCGACTCACTGGTGTCGATGGACAGCCAAGGCCAGATCGGCCCCTGGCTCGCCACCCGCTGGGAGGTCTCCCCGGACGGCCTGCACTACACCTTCCACCTGCGCCGCGATGTGCATTTCACCGACGGCACCCCCTTCAACGCCGAAGCGCTCAAGGCCAACCTCGACCACATCACCAACCCCAGGACCCAGTCGAGCACCGCCGGTGGCTATATTCGCCAGTACCGCGGTACCGAAGTGCTCGACGCCTATACTGCCGAGGTGACGCTGGCAACGCCTTACGCGGCCTTCCTCGAAGTGCTGGCGCAGGGCTTCCTGGGCATGCAGTCGCCCACAGCGCTGCTGCGCAGCCGCGACCAGAACTGCGAGAGCCCGGTGGGCAGCGGGCCGTTCAAGGTGGTGCGCTGGGACCGGCAGAACCAGGTGGAGATGGTACGTAACCGGGACTACAACTGGGCGCCACCGACCGCGCAGCACCAAGGCCCGGCCTACCTTGATCGCATCGTCTGGAAGTTCATTCAGGAACCGTCGGTGCGTTTCGCCTCCTTGCAGGCCGGTGAGGTCGACGTGATCGAAGCGCTGCCACCGGAGTCCCACGAAGCCGCCCGGCGTAACCCTGATGTGGACCTGATCATCGCCCAGCGCCCGGGCAACCCCACCAACGGCACCTTCAACCTGCGCCGCGCACCGTTCGACGACATCCGCGTGCGTGAGGCCTTCGTGCGCAGCGCCGATGTCGAGGGCGCGCTCAAGAGCGTGTATTTCGGCGAGTTCCCCCGCGCCGGCGGCCCGCTGAGCATCGCTACACCGTTCTACAGCGGCGACTTCGAACACAGTCAGGACTACGACCCGGCCCGCGCCGCCAAGCTGCTCGATGAAGCGGGTTGGACCGGCCGTGACAGCGAGGGTTACCGCACGAAGCACGGCCAGCGCTTGCGCGCCGTGGTGCTGATCGGCGCGCGTACGCCACCGTCGGAACTGACCTTGTGGGAACAGGTGCAAGCCACCACTCGCAAGGCCGGCCTGGAGCTGGTGCTCGACCAGATGAGCGACGCCCAGGTCACCGCCCGCCAGGCCGCCTGGGACTACGACATCCGCACCGGCTACTGGAACACCAACACCCCCGACGTGCTGCGCATCATTTTCACCACCGCGTTCGTGCAGCCGGCCGGAGTCGGCGGTTATCACCAGAACTCCTCGGGTTACGCCGATGAAGGCTATGACGCGTTGCTCGAAAGTGCCCTTGCCACCCAGGACGCCGAGCAGCGCCGCCAGCGCTACTTCAAGGCGCAGCAGCAGGCCGCCGCGCAGTACCTGCAACTCACCACCTACCCGCAGAGCACGCGCCTGGGCATCTACAAGACCGCCCACGGTGTGCGCCTGGAGCCTTCGCTGGCAGTGACCTACCTCTATGACGCATGGGTGAACAAATGAGTACGACGACACGCGCGGTGACCGACCCGCGCCGCGAGCGCCTGGCCGCCCTGGGCCGGCGCGCCGCCATCCGCCTGGGCGGCGGCGTGCTGGTGCTGTGGGCGGTGGCGACCCTGACGTTCTTTGCCCTGCGCCTGATGCCGGGTGACCCGGTGCTGGCCATTCTCGGCGGCCCCAGCGCCAACCCGACACCGGAAGCCATCGAGGCTGCCCGAGTGGAATTCGGCCTCGACAAGCCTTTGGCCGCGCAATATCTGCTTTACCTCGGGCGCCTGCTGCAAGGCGACCTCGGCGTGTCCTACTCGCAGCACCTGCCGGTCACCCGCGTGCTGGCCGAGCAGGGAGGGGCGACATTGGAACTGACCATCGCCGCGTTGGTGCTGGCCTGGCTGCTGGTCCTGCTGCTGACGGTGGTCACTGCCGGGCGTGGCCGGGTGGTCGGCGGCATCGCCTCGCTGGCCGAAACCCTCAGCGCGGCGTTGCCGCACTTCTGGCTCGGCGTGGTGCTGCTGGCGGTGTTCGCCTTCGGCCTGCGCTGGTTCCCGCCCGCCGGTAGCGACAGCGTCGCCAGTTTGGTGCTGCCGGCGTTCTCACTGGCGATTCCGTTAGCCGGTTTCATTGCCCAGGTCACGCGCGAATCCCTCGAGCTGACCCTCGAACAACCCTTCGTACTCACTGCCCGCACGCGGGGCCTCAGCGATCTGGCCATGCGCTTCCGCCACGCCCTGCGCCATGCCTTGCTGCCCGGCGTTTCGCTGTCGGGCTGGGCCATCGGCGCGCTGATCAGCGGCGCGGTGGTATGTGAGGTGATCTTCTCGCGCAAGGGTATCGGCCGCCAGCTGTACCAGGCGGTGCAGGCCCAGGACATGCCCTTGGTGATCGGCGTCAGCCTGGTGGTGGCGGCCGGCTATGTACTGGCGAACATTCTGGTCGACCTGTTGTACCAATGGATCGACCCACGGCAACAGGAGGCTGCAGCATGACTGACCTGACCCTTGATCGAGCTCTCGCGCCGTTGCGGCGGCATCGCCAACTGCAGCTGCCGCCGTTGGGTGCCAGCCTGGCGATCCTGTTCCTGTTCGCCTTGGTGCTGGCCGCGCTGCTGCCGGGGCTGTTTACCCGCATCGACCCACTGGCCATAGTCCCCCGTGAGGCCTTCCAGCCGCCGAGCTGGGCGCACTGGCTGGGCACCGACCAGTCGGGCCGCGACATCTTTGCACGGATCATCCACGGCGCGCGGCAAAGCCTGCTGATCGGCGTGGCGGCCACGGCCATTTCCATGGCCATCGCCATCACCCTCGGCCTGCTCGGTGGTCTTGGCGGGGCGCGGGTGGACCGTGTGCTGGGCTGGCTGCTGGAAGTGCTGTTCGCCTTCCCCAGCCTGGTACTGGCGCTGCTCTTCGTGGCGGTATTCGGCAGCGGCGTCGGCCCGCTGATCGTCGCCACCGGGCTGGGCGGTGCGCCGGGTTATGCACGCATGGTGCGTGGCCAGGTGCTGGCGGTGCGCAATGCCGGTTACATCGAGGCGGCGCGGGCTTTGGGGCATCCGCCTACGCGCATCGTGCTGCGCCAGCTGTTGCCTAACGCGATGCGGCCACTGGTGGTGACGCTGACCATGGGTGTCGGCCAGGCCATCGTCTGGGCTTCGGCGCTGAGCTTCCTTGGCCTCGGTGCACGGCCTCCGGCGCCGGAGTGGGGAACCATGTTGTCCATGGGCCGCGACTTCATCGCCAACGCCTGGTGGCTGACCTTCTTCCCTGGCCTGTTCATCGTCCTTACCACCTTGGCCACGACCGTGACTGGCCGCTACATCCAACAACGCCTGGAGGGCCGCCTGCCATGAGTGACAAGACCTTGATCGTCGAAGGCCTGAGCGTGGCCTTCGCGGGCCGCAACGTGGTGCGCGAGCTGTCCTTCACCTTGCAACCGGGCCGATGCGTGGCGCTGGTCGGTGAGTCGGGTTCGGGCAAGAGCGTCAGTGCCCGCAGCCTGGTCGGGCTCGCCGGCGCGAAGTCCCAGGTGAGCGCCCGCCAGCTGAGTTTTGCCGGGCGGGACCTGCTCGACCTTAGCGAGCGCCAGTGGCGAGAAGTACGCGGCAAGGACATTGGTTTCGTGTTGCAGGATGCGTTGGTGTCACTCGATCCGTTGCGTCCCGTGGGCAAGGAAATTCTCGAAGTGCTGCAGACCCATCGTCATGGTGACCGCCAAAGCCGCGCCGCACGGGTGCATGAGTTGCTTGAACGGGTCGGTGTGCCCGACGTCGAGCTACGCGCTCGCCAGCGCCCCGGGCAATTGTCTGGCGGCCTGCGCCAGCGTGCGTTGATCGCCAGTGCCCTGGCTATGGACCCCGCGCTGGTGATCGCCGACGAGCCGACCACCGCACTGGATGCCACAGTGCAGGCACAGATCCTTGAGGTGTTCCAGCAGATCAAGGCACGCGGCGCTTCGCTGCTGATCATCAGCCACGACCTGGCGGTGGTTGCGCAGCTGGCTGACGACGTGGTGGTGCTGCGTCATGGCGACGTGGTGGAGCAGGGGCCGATGCAGCAGGTGCTGCGCCAGCCACGCCACCCCTACACCCGGGCCTTGCTGGCGGCGGTGCCGGCCGAGCATCCACGTGGCAGCCGGTTGTCGCCGGAGCGGGCAGGTGTGCGCCGTACGCCACGGGCACACGCGCACAGCGACGTGCTGTTCGAAGGCCGTGGCCTGGGCAAGCGCTACCTCGGCCCGGACGGGCTGGTTCGCCAGGTGGTGCAGGGCGTCGACTTCACCCTGCGCGCCGGGCGCACCCTGGGAATCGTCGGTGAGTCCGGCTCGGGCAAGACCACGGTGGCGCGCATCGCCCTCGGCCTGCTGCAGCCCGACCAGGGCGAGGTGCTGTATCGCGGCCAGCCGTGGAACCGCCCGGCCAATGCCGTCAGCGAAGCGACGCGGCGGCCGTTGCGCCGAGAGATCAGCGTGATCTACCAGGACCCATTGGGCTCGTTCGATCCGCGCTGGAGCGTAGCGCAGATTCTCGATGATGCCTTGCAAGTGGCTGGTATCGAAGCGGCGGCCCGGCCAACGCGGATTGCCGTGCTGCTCGACCAGGTGCGCTTGCCGGCGGACATCGCCCAGCGCCGGCCCTTGCAACTGTCTGGCGGCCAGCGCCAGCGGGTGGCGATTGCCCGGGCGATTGCCAGCGAACCGAAGGTGATCATCTGCGACGAGCCCGTCTCGGCGTTGGATGTATCGGTACAGGCCCAGGTGCTCGACCTGCTGGCGGACCTGCAGGACGAGCTGGGCCTGGCCTACCTGTTCATTTCCCACGACCTGGGGGTGATCCGCCATGTCAGCGACGACGTGCTGGTGATGCGCCACGGCCAGGTGGTGGAGCAGGCGCCGGTCGAGGTGCTGTTCGAACGCCCTGCCCACCCATACACCCAGCGGTTGCTTGGCGCGGTGCCGCGTCTGCCTGGCTGCGGCGCCGAACTGGTGGTGCCACCGCTGGACCTGGAGAACGAAACCTTCGACCTGCTCGACGAAACCCGCCTCTGGAAAATCGCCATTTAAAGGACTGAACCATGACCACATTCCAACGTTTCCCTGCTCAAGCTCCCGCCACCAGCATCGCGCAACTCAGGGCCCGCATCACCGCTCTGCTACCCGCCATTGGTGCAGGCGCCGCACAACGCGAACGCGAACGCCAGCTGCCCCACGAAGCCATCGCTCAGCTCGCGGCAGCTGGGCTCTACACCGTACGTATACCCACCCAGTACGGCGGTCCCGGCGGTACCGTGAGCGATGTGATCGAACTGCTGCTGCAGATCGCCTCGGTCGACTCCAACGTGGCCCAGGCCCTGCGCCCGGGCTTTGCCTTTGTCGAAGGCCTGCTTGCCGCCCAGGCCGAGGGTGCCGAGCAGGAGCGCGAGCGCTGGTTTGCCCGTTACCTGCAAGGCGCCGTGATCGGTAATGCTGGCTGGGAGCTGGGTGGCGCCAACGGCTCCATCGCGGCACGCCTGGTGCGTGAGGGCGAGCACTATCGCGCCAACGGCAGCAAGTTTTACAGCACCGGCGCATTGTTCGCCGACTATGTCAGCGCGGTGGCACTGGACGAAGATGAGCAACCGGTGTCGTTCATCCTGCCACGCGACCGTGAGGGCCTGGAGCTGGTCGATGATTTCGAGGCCATGGGCCAGCGCCTCACCGCCAGCGGCACCACGCACCTGCACAATGTGCGCGTCGAGGCCAGTGAGATTCGCACGCGTACCGTCGAGGAGGGCAAGCGCACAGTCGTCACGCCGTTCCTTCAGCTTTTCCTCGGCACCGTACTGGCTGGCATCGCCCGCAATGCGCTGGATGACGCCACGCGCTTCGCCCGCGAGCATGCCCGGCCGATCAAGCACAGCAAGGCCAGCCGTTCGGTGGATGACCCCTACGTGGAGCTATCGGTAGGCGATATCGCCGCCCGCGCCTATGGCGCCGAGGCGCTGGTACTCAAGGCCGCCGCGACGATCGATAGGGCCTGGGCCGCGCAACTGGATGAAGCGGCCGTGGAGCAGGCCGCTATCGAGGTGGCACAGACTCAGTATCTGGTCGCAGAGCTAGCGCTCAAAGCGGCGGAAACCCTGTTCGATGTTGGCGGTGCTTCCACCACTGGCCGCCAGCACAACCTTGACCGGCACTGGCGCAACGCCCGTACCGTGGCCAACCACAACCCGCGCCAGTGGAAGGCGGCGGTGGTCGGTGCCTGGCAGCTCAAGGGCACCCGTCCGCCTGTTTCGGGGCTGTTTTGACCGCCCAGCCGGCCTTGCTGGCCGGCCACCTGCAAAGCCCCAAGGTGCCGGTGATCATTGGCGCTGCGCTGTTCATGGAGCTGCTCGACAGCACGGCGGTGATGGCCGCCCTGCCGCAGATGGCCGCCGATTTCGGCGAGCCGGGGCTGCGCATGAACCTGTTGGTGTCGATGTATATGCTCGCCCTGGCGCTGTGCGTGCCGGTCAGCGGCTGGGCCGCCGAACGCTTTCGCCCGCGCCGGGTGATGTTGCTGGCGATGGGCTTGTTCACCACCGCCTCGCTGGCCTGCGCCCTGGCCGAGACGCTTTGGGAGCTGTGCCTGGGGCGCATGTTGCAGGGCGCGGCGGGGGCGTTGATGACGCCGGTGGGGCAGGTGATCATTCTGCGCTGGTCGAGCCGTGAACAGTTGCTGCAAGCCATGTCCTGGCTGGCCTTGCCGGCCCTGGTCGGGCCGTTGATCGGGCCACTGCTCGGCGGGCTGCTGGTGACGGTGCTGTCGTGGCACTGGATCTTCCTGATCAACCTGCCGATCTGCCTGGTCGGCTGCTGGCTGATCCTGCGCCATGTGCCGGACTACCCGGCACGGCCGGTGCCGCCGCTGGATATGCGTGGCCTGCTGCTCAGTGGTGGCGCCTTGGCCATGCTGGTGTTCGGCCTGGAGTCGCTGGGGCTGGGGCAACTGCCACGGGCCTGGGCCCTGGCGCTGGTTGCCGCTGGCCTGGCCTGCGCCTTGGGTTACCTGCTACATGCGCGGCGCCACCCCAGCCCACTGGTTGATCTGTCGCTGTTGCGCCTGCGCAGTTTCGGCGTGGCCCAGGCTGGCGGCGGGTTGTTTCGCCTGGGTTCGGCGGCGCAGCCGTTCCTGATCGTGCTGCTGTTGCAGAACTGCCTGGGCATGAGCCCACTGGCGGCCGGTTGGCTGGTGGTCAGCGGTGGCGTGGGGGCGCTGGTGATGAAGTTGCTGGCGGTGCCATTGGTGCGGCGCTATGGGTATCGGCGGGTGCTCAGTTGCAACGCCGTGCTCAGCGCTGCGGGGATTGCCTTGTGTGCCAGCTTTGATCGCGATACCGCGGTATGGCTGATGGCGGCGGTGCTGTTCGCGGCAGGCCTGGTGCGCTCACTGCAATTCTCGACCTTGGGTGCTGCCAGCTATCAGGACGTGCCCGGAGAACGCTCAGCGGCGGCCAGCTCGCTGTCGGCAATGTCGGTGCAACTGACCATGGCAATGTCGGTGAGCCTGGCCGGGGTGATGCTGGGGCTGTTGGCCGGGCTGGACGGGCGCAGTGAAACCTCGGTGGCCGACATAGCCACGGTGATGCTGCTTTGTGCCGGGGTGTGTGGGGCATCTGGCCTGGTGTTCCGGCGTTTGGCGGGCTAATTGTTGTTGCCTGTGCCGGCCTCTTCGCGGTACAGGCACATGCAAATTTCAGATGGAAAGACGCACCACGCGGTTATCCAGCACCTGCGGCGCCTGCGCCCGGCGCTTGTTCACCACCAGCTCGCCGATCGCAATCAGCCGCGTGCGCGTGACGTTGCGCGACAGCCCCAGCAACTGCGCGGTATGCACCTGGTTGTAATGGCAGAAGTGATATGCCGAACGCAGCAGGGCATTCTCGACCTTCTCGTACAGATCGCCAGGCTGTTCCTCATACAGCCGACTGAACGCCTGCAGTAGCAGATCGTCCACGCCATGGCTCGTCGGTTCCTCCTCCCGGCGCTCCAGGCGCAGGTTGGACAGCCGCAGGTCCTGGGCCTGTACCAGCCCGTCGCCGCAGGTCAGCAGGCTGTGGTGAATCACGTTCTCCAGCTCGCGGATATTGCCCGGCCAGCTGTACTCGACCAGCTTGGCCTGGGCCTTGGGGCTCAGTTCCACCGGCCCGTAGCCCAGCCGCTCGCTGTAGCTGCGGATGAAGTGCCGGGCCAGCGGCAGGATGTCCCCCGGCCGGTCGCGCAGCGGGTGCAGTTGCAGGGTCACCACGTTCAGCCGGTAATACAGGTCTTCGCGGAAGTGCCCGGCGTTGATCGCCTTCTCCAGCTGTACGTTGGTCGCCGCCAGCACCCGCACATTGATCGGGATGCTCTTGCGCGAGCCCAGGCGCACCACTTCGCGCTCCTGCAATACGCGCAGCAGCTTGACCTGGATCGGTAGCGGCAGGTCGCCGATCTCGTCGAGGAACAGCGTGCCGCCATTGGCCTCCTCGAACCAGCCGGCCTTGGCCGCCAGGGCGCCGGTGAAGGCGCCCTTTTCATGGCCGAACAGCTCGGCCTCGACCAGTGATTCGGCGAACGCACCGCAGTTGACCGCGATGAACGGGCCGTTGCGCCGGCCGCTGAGGTTGTGGATGTGGCGCGCGACCAGCTCCTTGCCCGTGCCGGTTTCGCCAATGATCAGGACGCTGGCCTCGCTGGGGGCGACCTGTTGCAGGTGGGCGAGCAGCGCCTGCGACCTGGGGTCTTCGAAGACCTGTGCGGTCGCCCTGATCGAGGTAGCCAGTGTCGGTGACGGGGGGAGGGTCAGCAGTTGCATGGGCGATACTCAGGAATAGAAGGATGGGGCAGGGCGCTTGCCGCCGAGGGCCCACTCGCCGAGCTCGTGGAGGCGGTAATCCACCGGGTCGTGCAGGGTTTGTGTCCTCAGGTTGCGCCAGTGGCGGTCGAAGCGCAGCGAGGCATGGGTGGCGCGGGCGCCGGTCACCTCGAACAGGCGGTTGCAGATGTCCAGGCCGTGGCGCGTGGCCGCGACCTTGGCGGTACCGATGGCCAGGGCCAGGTCGCCGCGTTCCTCGGCACTCAGCGCCTGCTCCTTGGCCCAGGCGCTGTCGAGTTGGCGGGCGGCGCGGGCGATCAGCAGGCGCACGCTCTCAAGGCCCACCCAGAACTCGCCGTAGTGGCGCAGCACGTAAGGGTCTTCAGTGCTGCTGGCGGCACTGGAGCGGAACCACGGCCGGCTTTCCTTGAGGCTGTACTGGCGCGCCTCGTCGAAGGCACCTTCGGCAATGCCGAGGAACAGGTTGGCGAAGTGCAGCTGGGCAATGAGCGGGCGTAGCGCGGCGAACGGCGTGCTCAACGGGCCGGGGTCGAGCAGCAATTCATCGTGTTCGACCCGTACCCGTTCGAAGCTGGCGCTGCCACTGTCGGTCTGGCGCTGGCCGATGTTGTTCCAGTCGTTGTGCAGGGTGATGCCGGTCCGCCCGCTGGGGATGGCGGCGATCAGCAGCTTGCCGCCAGCACGCTCGTCCACCGCCGAGGCGATCAGCATTTCCGAATCGCTGGCGCCGGAGCAGAAGCTCTTCTTGCCGGAAAACTCGCACCAGCCGTCGAAGTGCTTGACCACGGTGCGGGTGTCCAGCGGGTTGAGGGCGTTGCCCCAGAACCAGTGCTTGCGTGCAGTCTGCTCGAACCACGGCTGCCACTGCCCCGGGCGCGAGAACAGGCGCACGGTGGCCAGCATGAGGTGGTGGAAACCGAACACGTGGGCGATCGAACTGTCGACCCGGGCGAACTCGCGCACCACCTCGAAGGTGTCATGCCAGGTAGCGCCGTGGCCGCCAAAGGCCTGAGGGATTACCAGCGACAGCAGGCCGCTGTTGCGCAGGGCATCGCGTTCGACCTTGGGCGTGCCCCCGCGCTCGTCACGTTCCACTGCGGTCTGGGCGAACTGCGCGGCCAGGTCTCGCGCGACCGCCAAAGCCGGTCGGGCCGCATTCAAAGGTGCATTCATGGTATTTCCTCAGGCGCTTTCACGGCGTGCGTGATGGGCGCTGAACAACGGCACTGCGCGCGCAGCGGCCAGGCGTATGCGCGCTTCAAGGGCATCGCTGGAGACCCGGTAGTCGGCAAGCTCGGCCTGGCTGGCGTAGACGCCGATCGGCAGGGTCAGGGCCTGCAGGAAGCTGAACAGTGGGCGCAGCTGATGGTCGAGTACCAACGCGTGGCGTTCGCTGCCACCTGTGGCGGCAAGCAGCACCGGGGTATCGACCAGTGCATCCTGGCCGATCAGGTCGAACAGGTGCTTGAAGTGGCCGGGGAAGCTGCCGCGGTAGACAGGGGCGGCGACCAGCAACAAGTCGGCCTTTTCCACCAGACGCAACTGTTGCTCCACCGCGTCGGGCAGTTCGCTGCGCCACAGCGCTGCTCCCAGTGGCCGGGCGATTTCACCCAGTTCGATCAGGTGTGTCTTGATGAGCAGGTGCTGGCCCAGTTCGGCGAGGATGGCCTCGGTCAGGGCCAAGGTACGAGAAGGGCGGGTAGTGCCGCCAGAGAGCGCTACGACGTTCAAGGGGGTGCTCATGGGCTGGTCTCCGGTTGAATAAGCGGGACTTTGCTTGAGCAATCGTCGTGCCTGTTTGAAATCTGTTGAAAATCAACGCCTGGCAGCCTTGATACGCACTGTGGGTGTTGGCCTTGGGCTGTTTGCTGTTGATCGACTGTTGCGCTGCAGACAGTTGGCCAGGTGTTGGCGGCTGTACAGTGAGAGCCTTTATAGCGGATGCGAGATAGTCTTTAAAATAATAATAAAAGATATTTATATTCCATTTGGTTATTAATGGTGGTAAGCATACAGTTCCTGCTTAGCGGATTGTGAGAACGGACTTTAAATCGTTTGGCGCACGCGTCAGTACAACGCCAATAATCGAGTCTGAGGACAATCAACGATGACAGCTATCAAGGGTTATTCTGTAATCTGCGGGATCGTACTAACGACCGCATTGTCGAATTCTGTTTCGGCTGAATCTTTAATTGACGCATTCACACTCACGCCCGGGGATAAGGCAGTTGAAACCAGTGTCAATGACTGCCTGGGTGTTTATCAAGCCATGAACGAGCGCATGCTCGATAAATTATCTGGTTTTGATGTGGGCATAGGCACCGGGGTACGGCTCTATCCCAAAGAACACAGAGAAGCAACAGACGCACTGAAAGATTTCTGGGACAGAAACGCTCATCGTTACTCTCCCAATAATTCCGCCTTGAATAGTGAGCTGCAGCCTTTGAGGGATGCGCTGACCGCAGCCAATCAGAGGTATGTGCGCAGAGGAGCGGATGAGGGGTACATGAAATCTCTAAGCAGATCGCATTCGGATTTTATGTCGGAACGTTTCAGGCTGCGTGAACAGCTGGATGACGTTACCTATGCGTGGGCTCAATGCCCGGCCAAGCGGGCGGAGGCAGCGGCTTGCCGGGCCGAGGCGATCAGGCAGCTTGAGGCATATTTCCAGGATGCTCACAAACAACTTGGGCAATTTTTGCCGCGCATGCTGAATGCCTATGTGCCGATGGAGAGCGAATGGTGGGTGGCATGCCGGGCGCCAGATTTTACAGGTGCGCGTTGAGGGTGAACATTGGGCGGATAGATTTCCCGATTATTAAAGGTATTGCTGGGCACTAACATCTGTCCGCTTTCAGGCATCAAGGCCCGCAGGTTGACTCTAAGAAGGGGCTGGGTTGCTTTACTCACGTGCGCGCTATCGGACTTGGGCTTGTCGGTTCGCAGGGTTTGGTCGCGCCTATGGCGATTTCTATTTATTGGGGTTTCAAGCTCATGTCTAACGTCGTTTCTTTTGCTAATCGTAATGTGCTGTTGGAAAATGATATCGCTCGCGAGGTTGCTGAGATCATTGGACAGGAAAAACTGCAATTGCCAACAGCTCGATCGCCCTTGGTCGACAGTTTTGTCAGTAAAATCGAAGGTAACTACGACACTTCACGGGCGAAGACGGATACCGATCATGCAATCAGTCTTCTGTATATCGCTTATAATACGACGCCGCAGGAACACGGCGCCATTCGGGTCAAGATAAGTCGCATCATGAGCCAGTTGGTCGAGGCTCAGCAGGACAGTGAGCGCCGGATCAAGGATTCGGTTCGCATTGCCGCTACGATCGGCAAGCAGCTGGCGTCACTGCTGCCGGACTGGCTGGATGTCCGCGACAGTGCCGATCCTGAAGAAATCAAAGAGTTCGTCAAGGCAGAACTGCTGGACATGGCCAAGCGCATCAGCACGGCTGCCATGGGCGTTCGCAGCAGCCTGAATACGATCATCGTTAAATACGACAGTATTCTCAAGGACATCAAAGACGTTACCGACAGCAGCGAAATCGCCCTGAGCGAGACCATCGCAGCCAATAAGGCAATCAAGGAAGAGATTGTTCAGGCCACGGCGCGTAAAGAAGAACTGGATTCACTGGTCAGTGCGCTGCAGGAGCAAATAGCACGATACGAGAAAATGGCCGCCGAGTATGGCAAGCAAGCCCAAAGTGCTGAGCAGAAGTCCTTCTGGGCGTCGGTGGTCAAGTCCGTCACGCAAGTGGTGTCCGCTGTACTGCCGATTGCCGCCATGGCGGCGACGGGCGGGGTTGGTGGAGCGCTCGGGGCTGCCGCTGCAGGTACACCGGGGCTGCTCGGTAACACCAATGTCGACCCGAAGCAGGTGGTGGAAAAGTCCAACCTTGAAGCGGCGCGCAATGCTCAATCGAAGATGGTCGAGGCACGCCAGCAACGCGTGGATGAACTTGAGCAGCAGCAGGCGGCGGCAACCACCGATGCCGAAAGACAGGCATTGAGCAGTGCGCTTGAAAAGGCTCAGGGTGAATTGCGTGAGGGGCAGAACCAGCTGAGCCAAGCTGAAAATCAATTGGGCGCTTTTTTGCGTCAACTGGGCGCCGCGGCAGATGAGGCAGGCGCAGAGCAGCAGCGTCAAGGTGCATCGCTGCGCGAACTTGAGCGGCAGATGCTCGACAATGTCGAGAAGTACGAAGAGGTCAAGCGCGGCCAGGTTGCGGAGTTGGCCAAGATTACCGTACTGCTCGATGCCAAGCGCAGTGAAGAGCAAACCATCGAGCTTGCAGTCAGGTCGCTGAACCTGAGTGTTTCAGCCCTCAAGCGCAGCAAGGAAATTGTCGAAGAGATTGCCTTCTTCTTCAAATCCTTCGCGGACTTCATGCAGTGCATCGTCGATGAAGCCACGATTCGCATGGAAGAGTACGAAAAGGCAGGCAATAGTGCAGTATTGCGCAAGAGCCGCCTGGAAGCGATCCGGCTCAGTACCGATGAATTCTTCGTCTCCCAGGCTGCGGAATGGCTTGCTGTGGGGGTTGTTTCGGAGCGTTTCGCGCAGTTGTTCAACGATGGCTGGAGCAAGTTGAACAAGCTGTCGGGACAATACATTACAGGTGATGAGCTTCAGGCTTACCTGGTACAGGCGTCGCAGCAACTCAAGGTGATCATCGAGGAGCGTGAGGCCGCGAGCAATCAGCGTATCGCCTCCCTGCAGAGCTATCGCCAGGAACGCGAAGCAACTGCTTGACCTACCGTTACCCCTGAGCGCACGGGTGGAGCCCTGGTTGGCCAGGGCTTCATGTACGGGCGAAAAAAAGCCCGCTGACCGAGCGGGCGAAAGGTACAACGCTTGCGTGATTTCAGTGGGAGCGCACAGTCATCGCAGTGTGCCGCCCGACCCCAGCGCGGCGATTTGGCCAGCGTGACATTCTCTTGAGGCTGCCTGACAAAACGCCGTGGGGGGCTGGCAGGCGGGTAGGCGGGCGTTTGAAGATCGCTCGGTACACCTTCTTGCACAGCCATCCAGGAGTCATGTCATGAGCGATATCCAGCTGTTACCTGCCGTGGTCGAGTTCCTCGCCAGGCCCCATGGCCATTTCATCGAGGGCCAGTACCTGGCGGGTGAGGCGGGGCCGTCGATCGCCATCCATGACCCGTCCAGCGGCACGGTCATCGCTCAAGTGGCCGAGGCCAGCGTTGCAGAAGTCGAGCGCGCAGTGCGCAGTGCGCGGCGAGCCTTCAAGGGCGCCTGGGCCGAGGCTTCGCCGTATCAGAAAGGCGTGGTGCTGAACCGCCTGGCCGACCTGATCGAGACCAATGCCGAAGAGCTGGCGCAGTTGGAAACCCTGTGCTCGGGCAAGTCGATCAACCTCACCCGCGGCCTGGAGATCGCCCAGAGCGTGGTGTTCCTGCGCTACTTCGCCGGTTGGGCGAGCAAGATCACCGGGCAGACCATGACGCCGTCGATCCCGTCGTTCGCCGGCGAGCGCTACACCGCGTTCACCCTGCGCCAGCCGGTGGGCGTGGTGGCCGGGATCGTGCCGTGGAACTTCTCGGTGATGATCGGCATCTGGAAGATCGCCTCGGCGTTGGTCACCGGCTGCACCATCGTCATCAAACCCAGCGAGTTCACCCCGCTGACGCTGCTGCGCATTGCCGAGCTGGCGATCGAAGCGGGTGTGCCGGCGGGCGCGCTCAACGTGCTGAACGGCCGGGGGCAGGCCGGGCAGCGGCTGATCGAGCACCCGGACGTGGCCAAGGTGGCCTTCACCGGTTCCGTGCCGACCGGTATCGCGGTGGGCAAGGCGGCCATGGCGGCCAACCTGACCCGCGCCACCCTGGAACTGGGCGGCAAGAATGCCGCGGCGCTGCTGGCCGATGTCGATGTCGACGGCGCGGTGGCCGGTATCGTACAAACGGCCTATGTGCATCAGGGACAGGTGTGCGCATCGCCCGAACGCCTGTATGTGCACCACAGCAAGGTCGAGGAATTCACCCGCAAGCTGGGGGCGGCGCTGGGGCAGATGAAGATCGGTTCGGCACTGGACCCCGAGGCGCAGTTCGGGCCCCTGGCCAATGCCGCGCACCTGCAGAAGATTCTCGGCTTCTTCGAGCGGGCGCGGGCCAACAACACGGTGGTGTGTGGTGCCAGGGCAGTGGACCGGCCGGGCTACTTCGTTGAGCCGACCGTGGTCCTGGCCAACGGTGCCAGCGACCCGCTGCTGCATGAGGAAACCTTCGGGCCGATCGTCTGCGTGCTGCCGTTCGACAACGAGCAAGAGCTGGTCGAGCTGATGAACGACAGCCCTTATGGCCTGACCGCCAGCCTGTGGACCAACGACCTGTCCAAGGCGCTGCGGCTGATTCCGCAGATCGAGGCCGGCACGGTGTGGGTCAACATGCACACCTTCCTCGACCCGGCAGTGCCGTTTGGCGGGACCAAGGCCTCAGGGGTAGGGCGCGAGTTCGGCAGTGCGTTCATCGAGGACTACACCGAGCTGAAGTCGGTGATGATCCGGTATTGAGCCAATCCAGGCGTGTGGGCGCGTCTATCGGCCGCTGCGCCCATACGCCTGGCTGATCCGGTCGATCACCATCGCCAGCGCGACAATGGCCAACCCGGCTTCGACCCCTTGGCCGACGTTGAGCGTCTGGATCCCGGCCAGCACATCCTCACCCAGCCCACGGGCACCGATCATCGAGGCCACCACCACCATCGAAAGGGCCATCATCACCGACTGGTTGAGCCCGGCCATGATGCTCGGCAGCGCCAGCGGCAGGGCGATGCGCCGCAGCCGCTGCCAGCGGCCGGCACCCAGGCCGTGGGCGGCCTGCATCAGCGAGGGGTCGATCTGGCTCAGGCCTAGCTCGGTCAGCCGCACCAGCGGCGGCAGGGCATAGATCAACGTGGCGAACACCGCCGGCACCTTGCCCAGGCCGAACAGCATCAGCACCGGGATCAGGTAGACGAAAGCCGGCAGCGTCTGCATCACGTCCAGTACCGGCAACAGCAGGCGCCGGGCCAGCGGGCGGGTGGCCAGGAGGATGCCCAGCGGCACGCCGATCAGCACGCACAGCCCGGTACTGACCAGCACCAGGGCCAGCGTCTGCAGCAGTTTGTCCCACAGCCCGAGCATGCCGATGAACGCCAGCAGCGCAACCAGCACCACGCTGCGCAGCAAGCTGCGGCTGGCGTGCCAGGCCAGCAGGCCGACCAGCAACAACAACAGCCACCAGGGCATCAGGCGCAGCAGGCTCTCCAGGCCGACCAGCAATTGCAGCAACTGGTCGGAGACACTGCGCAGGTGGTCGCCGTAGTGCAGCACCAACCAGTCGACCAGGCGGTTGATGGTGTCGGCGAAGGACAGTTGCAGGGCTTCGGGGAAGCCCGTGCTCACAGGCTGGCCTCGACCTTGCCGGCCACGTCAGCGGGTAGCCAGGCCTTCCATACATCCGGGTTGGCGCGCAGGAAGGCCTTGGCGGCATCGGTGGCTGGCAGGCGTTTTTCGTTCATTTCAGCCAGGGCCTTGTTGAGAATGTCGATGGGCAGGTCGACCTTCTCGAACACTGCCACCAGCTGCGGATAGCCATCGCGAAATGCCTTGGACACGCCGATCGACAGCTTTGCCGGCAACGACTGGCTGCCTTTCGGGTTGGGATTTTTCGGGTCGGTCAGGGTGGCCCAGGCTGCCGCATCGAACGGTGGTTCTTGCAGGCGCACCAGGTCGTAGCGACCGATCAGCGCAGTGGGGCTCCAGTAGTAGAACAGCACGGGTTTCTTGCGGCGGATCGCCGAGTCCACTTCGGCATCCAGTGCAGCGCCAGAGCCGGTGCGGAAGTTGGTGTACAAGCCTTCCAGGCCGTAGGCCTTGAGCTTCTGGCTGTTGACGATCTCAGAAGTCCAGCCGCTGGGACTGTTAAGGAAGCGGCCTTTGGCTGGGTCTTCAGGGTCCTTGAACACCGAGGCATAGCGCTTGAGGTCCTCGACATTGCGCAGGTCAGGGGCAGGGGCCTTGTCGCCCTTGACCACGTAGGCGGGCACCCACCAGCCCTCTTCAGCGTTCTTCACCGTGTCACCCAGGGCGAACACTTCGCCGGCCTTTTCGGCGTTGACCCAGGCCGGGCTGCGCCCGGCCCATTCTTCGGCGATCACCTGCAGGTCGTTGCGCGCCAGCGCCACTTCCATGCTCACGGTGCTGCCGGGCAGCGTGTCGGTGGGGTAGCCGTAACCGTGCTCGACGATGTGACGCAGGATTTCTGTGGTCAGGGCGCCGCTTTCCCAGCCGAGCGCACCGAAGTGAATGGGTTTGCTCTGGTCCGCCGATGCGGCGCTGTCGGTGCTGGCCAGGCCGACGGTGAGCAGCAGGCCGGCCAGCAGCGCAGGGATTTTCTTCATGGGGGCCTCGTGGGTTGCGGCGTCTTGGGTTGGGGCAAGTGTAGACGACAGGTTTTTCCGTCCGGCAGGAAGGCTTTCGCGATGGGAGCGGCAGCATACGGGGTGAACAATCCGGCGGCGCATGGCAGCTCGTCATGCCCTTAAGGAGCAGTGCCCCATGAACCTTGATCTGGACTTCGTGTATTACCGAAACTTTCGTTTCGATGGCAGGTTTCATATCCGCTGCATCGGAAACGACCTCGATAAGGTCGCTCGCATTCGCTATGAGCTGGAACGTATCGAGCCGGGTGGGGCGGTGCATCTCACGGGCATGTCGACCCACTCACAGGCGTTCAGTGGCGTCCTGGCCGATCATGGCTGCCCGGCGACCCTGATCACCAAGGTACAGGTGGGTACCTATCGGATCAGTCCCAGGGTCGTGCTGCTCGATGCGCACGCCCTGGCACGGGGGTTGCCACCGGGGGCGCGAGGGGTGATCGACCTCGAGCCACTGAGCTTGGTGATTACCGAGCAGGATTTGAAAAGAAAGCTGCTGGACAACGTGCCGCTGTCATCCTCCCTGCACCGTCGCCGACGGGCACTGGATGAAATGCTGCCTGACAGACCCGTCAATGATCTTTTTGTACAGCTCGGTGAACATGCAGGCACTTCGGGGGTGGGCAAGTCGCTGCCGCCACTGTTGGTGGAATTTACCCCGGGCGGGTTTGACCAGCTACATGCCGATCTGGATCCGCGATCGCACTCGAAGCTGGTACGCCTTTGGCCCAAACTGGGCTCGGTCATCAAGCTGCAGCCTTTGCTGGACCCGCATGAGCAAGATGATCCACGGGTGCAAGTGCTTGCCCAGTACTACCTGATAAAACAGCCCCAGAGCATGCTCAATGACACCTTCCTGGCGCTGTCGAGGAGCCTGGCCGCGCTACCGTATGTGAAGACGCTGCAATTCCAGACCGAGCACCCTGATCCACACCCTTTTCTTTTACTGGCGGCCGGCGCGTTGGCTACCTTGTTGACCGGCGCGGCAGTAGTGGCCGGCAACCGTGCGTACGAGAATGCACAGCCCACGCCAGACTTCGAACCGCAGCAGCACTATCTGGATGCGCCGGGTGGACGCTGGCAAGGGCTGAACGTGCAACAGGCCTGGAACCTGCGGGTGAGGGGCAGAGGGGCAAGGATCCACTTCAGCGATGGTGGGTTGTTCCCCAATCACGAAGACCTGCGCAAAAACCCCGCGTTGAAGATCGTTGCGCTTGGGCCCAACGATGACCCCAAGCATGGCACTGCTTCAGCCGGCATTCTGCTAGCCGCCGACAATGCGCTCGGGGTTACCGGCATCAGCCATGAAAGCGAGTTGTTCATTTATCACAATCGGGCACAGGATGGTGCGGGCAGGCTGCGTACCCTCAAGGACCTGCTGCGCCAGGTAGAGCCTGGCGACATCGTCGGGATCAACCGACAGACCGCCAATGTCAGAGACCTTTACACCTTCCTGCCGAGCGTGCATGAGCAGAACTGGTGGGAGGCGATCCGCGCCCTGACCGAGCGTGGTGCTGTCGTACTGGTCGCCGCGTGCAATGGCAGCAACCGAACCGACGAAAAGCTGGGCAGTGTGGCTGGCCAGGGGGTCGATCTTTCGCAGTGGCGCAACTTCAACGACCGTGGCGACGCCGGGGCCATTCTGGTGGGGGCTTGCCAATCCTGGGATGGCAAGCCGCATGCCTATTCCAACCATCACTACCGCTACCGTATGCTCAACGCCTGGGGGGACAGCGTGACGACGCTGTCTTACGGCGATCTGCAGGACAGGCCGGGTGATGATCGCGATTACACGGACAACTATGGCGGCACGTCGTCCGCAACGCCCATGGTGACCGGTGCCTTGGCCCTGATCCAGTCCTACGCCATGGAACAGCACCACCTCTATCTGAACGCCGAACAGATGCACCTGCTGGTCATGGCGTCCGGCTATGACGATGCCAGCGAGTCGGGTAGCGAGGTATTACCGATGGGCGCCAGGCCCAATGTCCAGGGGGCGCTGCTGCTGCTCGACCAAGTGCTTGGCAGTGGCCGTTTCCTGAGCGCACGTGACGCGTTGTGACGGGGTGGGCAGGGCCGCTGCGCATGCCTGCACAGCGGCCTGAGAGCGGGCGTGGCGTCAGACGCGGAACTGGTCCATTAGCGCCTGTTGCTGGTTGGCCAGGCTGTTCAGCGACTGGCTGACCCGCGCCGACTCGTTGGCCTGGCCGGACAGCGACTCGGTGACATCGCGGATGGTTGCGACGTTACTGTTGATCTCTTCGGCCACCGCACTTTGCTCCTCGGCGGCCGAGGCGATCTGCAGATTCATGTCGGTGATCACGCTGACTGCCTGGCCGATGCGCTGCAGCGCAGTCACGGCCTGGCCAACCTGCTCGACACCGCCCTGGGCCTGGCGATGGCTGTGGTCCATGCTGCCGACCACATCGCGGGTGCCGGTCTGCAGGGCTTCGATCACCTGGCGGGTTTCTTCCACCGACTCCTGGGTGCGCTGGGCCAGGTTGCGCACTTCATCGGCGACCACGGCAAAACCACGGCCGGCCTCACCGGCTCGGGCTGCCTCGATGGCGGCGTTGAGCGCCAGTAGGTTGGTCTGCTCGGCAATCGAGCGAATCACTTCGAGCACCGAACCGATTTTCTCGCTGTTCTGCGCCAGGCCTTCGACTTCGGCCATGGCCTGGCTCATGTTGGCTGCCAGGGCATCGATGCTGGTGGTGGTGCGGTCGATCACCGCCAGGCCCTCGCGGGTGGCCTGGTCGGCCTCGCGGGCGGCTTGGGCGGCCTGGGCGGCGCTGCGGGCGACGTCCTGGGCGGTGGCGCTCATCTCGTGGGAGGCGGTGGCCACCTGGTCGACCTGGCGGTATTGCTGTTCCATGCCTGCGCTGGTTTCCGTGGCGATGGCCGAGGACTGGTCGGCGGTGCCGCGGGCGGCCTGCACCGAGCGCTTCACCTCGGCAATGGTTGGTTGCAGCTTGTCGAGGAAGCGGTTGAACCAGCCGGCCAGCTCGCCGAGTTCGTCGCGCTTGTCGTAGGTCAGGCGGCGGGTCAGGTCGCCTTCGCCGCTGGCGATGTCCTTGAGCATCGCTGCCACGCCGAGGATCGGCCTGGTCACGCCACGGGCCATCAGCCATACCAGCAACAGGCCGGCAATCGCTGCGGCCAGGCCCAGGCCCAGTTCCAGCAGGGTACCGCTGGTATTCAGGGTGTCCAGCTCTTGCTTGAGCGCTTCGGCCGGGCCGGTCAGGGCATTTTCCGGCACATCCAGCAGCACGCCCCAGGGTTGGGCGCCAGGGATCGGTTCGAAAGCAGCCAGCACCTTCAGGCGTGCCTGGTCGTGGAGGATGCTCAGCTTGCCAGTGGCCATCTTACGCACCAGGTCGGCGCCCTGGCGCGGGTCGACCTGGTCGAAACGCTGGGCCAGCTTGCTGGCGTCGGCGCTGTAGCCGGCCAGCAGGCCGACCGGGCTGAGGATGCCGACCGTGGTGCGGCCTTCGTAGAGGCTGCGGCTGGCGTCCTGGCTCAGGGCCTGCAGGCTGTTGAGATTGATGTCGATGGACAGGGTGGCGATGATCTTGCCGTTGACCGCCAGCGGGAAGACGATGCTGGTCATCAGCACGCGCTGGCCGTCGATGTCGTAGAAGTACGGCTCCACCACGCAGACCTTGCCGGTGCTGCGCGGGCAGCTCCACCAGGTGTTGGCCGGCTGGCCGCTGGGGCCGATCTCGGTGTTGGCCATGTCGTGCTCGGGCAGGGCCATGGCGGTCAGTTGGCCGGCGCGGGGTTGCGACCAGTACAGGGCGAAGCGCCCGGTTTCGTTGCTGCCCAACTCGGCCTTGCCGGCGAACAGGCTGTCCTTGTTGTCCAGCGCATTGGGCTCGAACACCAGCGACAGGCCGAGCAGGTCGGGGTTGGCCTGCAGCGCGGCGCGCACTTGGCGGGTCAGGTCCTCGCGCAGGTCGAAGGCGTCGAGGAAGCGTTTTTCCGCCTGTTCACGCAGGAACAGCACCTGGCGCGAGAAGCCCGCGCCGTACTGGTAGGCGTCCATGAACTGGCGGCGAATGTTCAGGGCCTGGACTTCACCTTGCGACTCGATACGCGACTGCGCAGCTTCAGTGAGCATCTGCATGCTGCTGGCCTTGACCAGATCCGAGCTGTGGTCCATGCGGTACAGCGAAAGGCCGACGAGCAGGGTGACGATGCCGGCGAGGCAGAGACCGGCGAGCAGGGTGATCTTCCACTGGATGGAAAGTTGTCGCAAAGGCATGGGGGTGAATCCCTTTTTTTGGCAGTAAGGGTTTGGTGGTGGGGCTGAGAGGTGTTTGCCTTGGGTTTTTTGGCGCCTGGGAGATCGAGCGCCGTCCGCGCGGCGCATCGCGAGCTGCGCTCGCTTCTACGTTTGTTTCTGGCCAGTAACGCCTGTGACAGGCGCGCGCGACCGCCTTGTTGGTACAACGCAATACCGCGCCATGCGCCAAGGCGTACGCGCGCAAATCCCATAGGAAAAATTGGCCCGAAACAAACGTAGAAGCGAGCGCAGCTCGCGATGCGCCGCGCGGACGGCGCTCGATCTCACAGGCACTGAAGACCTAAAGGCAAGCACCTCTGAGCCTCCTCCTATATCGGCTCAGGCCCTTTTTTCTTTATTCAAACATTCAATTTAAATTACCAGCGAAACTCGCCGTAATATGGCGCTTTTGACATCCACTTCCCACTCCGTCAGAGTGCGCGCTTTTTGTCTGCCACCATGAGGAACCCCAAACCATGAATGCAGTGATCGCCGCAGTCGGCATCATGCTGATACTCAGCCTGTCCCGCGTGCATGTGGTCATCGCCCTGATCATCGGCGCGCTGGTTGGTGGCCTGGTCGGCGGGCTGGGGATCGAAGGCACGCTCAAGGCCTTCAACGGCGGCCTCGGTGGCGGTGCCACGGTTGCACTGTCCTATGCCTTGCTCGGCGCTTTCGCCGTGGCCATCGCCAAGTCGGGCCTGGCCCATGCCCTGGCCGACCGCGCGCTGAACATGATCGACCGCCAGGGCCATGCCAACGGCGGCAAGGTCAAATGGCTGCTGATAGGCCTGATGCTGGTGGTGGCGGTGTCGTCGCAGAACATCCTGCCTATCCACATCGCCTTCATCCCGCTGCTGGTGCCGCCTCTGCTGTACGTGCTGACGCGCCTGCGCATCGACCGTCGGCTGATCGCCTGCGTAATCACCTTCGGCCTGATCACGCCTTACATGTTCCTGCCGGTTGGCTTTGGCAACATCTTCCTCAACGAGATCCTGCTGGCCAACGTTGCCCGCGCCGGGGTCGATGTCAGCGGGGTCAACGTCACCCATGCCATGGCCATTCCGGCGGCTGGCATGTTCGTCGGCCTGCTGCTGGCGGTGTTCATCAGCTACCGCAAGAAGCGTGACTACGACCTGGCGCGCATCGAGCAGGTCGAGCAGGTCAGTGTGCAGTACAACCCGCTGACCCTGCTGGTGGCGGGGCTGGCAATCGCCGCGGCATTCATCGTCCAGCTGTGGCTTGACTCGATGATCATCGGCGCCATGGTCGGCTTCCTGATCTTCTCGCTGTCGGGTATCGTGCGCTGGAAGGACACCGACGACCTGTTCACCGAAGGCATGAAGATGATGGCCATGATCGGCTTCATCATGATCGCAGCGTCGGGCTTTGCCGATGTGATGAAGGCCACTGGCGAAGTAAAGAGCCTGGTCGAGACCTCGGCGCAGTGGATCGACCACAGCAAGGGCATTGGCGCCTTGCTGATGCTGCTGGTGGGGTTGCTGGTGACCATGGGCATCGGTTCGTCGTTCTCGACGGTGCCGATCCTGGCGGCGATCTTCGTGCCGCTGTGCGTGCAACTGGGCTTCGACCCGCTGGCCACCGTGTGCATTGTCGGTACCGCAGGTGCCCTGGGCGACGCTGGCTCACCGGCGTCGGACTCGACCCTCGGCCCGACATCAGGGCTGAACGTGGATGGCCAGCACCATCACATCTGGGACACCGTGGTCCCCACCTTCCTTCACTACAACCTGCCGTTGCTGGCATTCGGTTGGCTGGCGGCAATGGCCCTGTAAGGCGTCAGCCCTTGTCGGGCGGTGGCGAAATGCTGTTGAGGACGGTGCTGCCGTCCTTGCTGCGGGTCAGGTAGATGGGCAGTACCTTCGGCAGGTTGTCCACCAGTCGCTCGACCTCGCGGGTGTTGTAGATGCCGCTGATGCGGATGCGCCCGGTGCCGGGGTCGGCCAGCAGCAGCGGGGCGTCGAGGTAGCGGTTGATCACCGGCAGGGCCTGTTCCAGGCTCAGGTTGTCCAGCACCAGCTTGCCGTTGCGCCAGGCCAGGCTGTTGTCGTAATCGTCGTTCTCGGCCAGCTGCGGCTCGAAGTCGCCGGTGTGGTAGCTGGCCTGCATGCCAGGGCCCAGGCGGTAGCCACCAGCGCCGCCATCGCTGCTGACCAGCACCGAACCCTGCACCAGCGTGACCTTGACCTGATCCTGGTACTTCCAGACATTGAACTGGGTGCCGGTAACCCGCGTCTGGCCGTGGCCGGCGCGGACGATGAACGGGTGGCTGCTGTCGTGCTGCACCTTGAAGAAGGCCTCACCACGCTTGAGCGTGACCTGACGCTGGTCCTTGTAGTTGAGGTAAGTCAGCTCGGTGTGCAGGTTGAGCTCGACCGTACTGCCGTCACTCAACTGCACGGTCTGCATCGCGTTGCCCGCTTCGAAATGCTGGTAGTGGTTGGGCAGCCAGCCTTGCTCCCAACCCACCCAGCCGGCCAACGGTAATGCCAGCAGGACCACTGCCGCTGCCGACGCCAGTGGCCGCCAGTTGCGTGCCCGGGGCGCATGCCTTACAGGCGGGTTGAAGTCGATGACCGTGGCGGTGCGGGGCAACAGGTCGGCGGTTTGCCAGATTTCCAGCATCGCCTGGTATTCCTCGGCGTGACGCGGGTCGGCCGCCAGCCAGCGAGCGAACGCTTCACGTTCGACCTGCGTGCAATCGTCGGCGTGCAGGCGCATGCACCAGTGCGCGGCGGCATCGGTGATGGCTTCGTCTGGGCTGGGATTGAGGCGGTCTTGGTTCATCAAAGCTCCGGGTTTTGCGCATTCTACCCCTGCAAGGGGCTCCCGAGAACCGAGGTAATGGCGAATGACTATCAGTTATGTGTGTTTTTCGTCGGTTGCGCAAGGGATTTCCAGCGTTTGAGAACGCTTCGCGGCAAGCACGAAGCGCTCCCTTGCCGCCTCAGAATTGCTCGGCTGCCATCGCGTACAGGCTGGCGCTACCGGCGCGGATGCTGGCATCCAGGGCCAGGCTGCGTGGCAGCAGGCGCTGGAAGAAGAACGCCGCGCAGGCCAGCTTGGCGCTATGGAAGGCCGGGTCTTCGGCGTGCCTGGCCTGGGCCACCGCCGCCATGCGCGCCCACATGTAGGCGTAGGCGGTCAGGCCGAACAGGTGCAGGTATTCCACGGCCACGGCATTGACCAGGTTGGCGTCCTCGCGTGCCCGTGCCCGCAGCCATTCGCTGGTGGCTTCCAGGCGTGCCAGGCTGGTTTGCAAGGCTTCGCGGTGCAGCGGTGCCCCGGCGCTGAAGGCCCGTACTTCAGCCGCGAAACAGGCCAGGGCCTGACCGCCATCGGCCAGCACCTTGCGCCCGAGCAGGTCGAGGGCCTGGATGCCGTTGGTACCTTCGTAGATCTGCGCGATGCGCACGTCGCGCACGCGCTGTTCCTGGCCCCACTCACGGATGTAGCCATGGCCACCGTACACCTGCTGGCCAAGCACGCAGCTTTCCAGACCGTTGTCGGTGAAGAACGCCTTGGCTACCGGGGTCAGCAGCGCGACCAGGCGCTGGGCATGCTCGCGCTCGCCACCGTCCTCGGCGTAGCGCGCCAGGTCCAGCTGCTGGCCGACATAGGCGGCGAAGGCGCGGCCGCCTTCAGTGAGGGCGCGCATGGTCAGCAGCATGCGCCGCACATCGCCGTGCTCGATGATCGGATCGGCCACCCGCTCTGGCATTTGCGGGCCACTGGCGGCTCGGCTTTGCAGGCGCTCGTTGGCGTAGCGTGCCGCGCTCTGGTACGACGCCTCGGCGCAGCCGATGCCCTGGATGCCAATGGACAGGCGCTCGTAGTTCATCATGGTGAACATCGCTGCCAGGCCCTTGTTCGGCTCGCCGACCAGGTAACCGCTGGCGCCATCGAAGTTCATCACGCAGGTGGCCGAGGCCTTGATGCCCATCTTGTGTTCGATCGAACCACAGTGCGCGGCGTTGCGCGGCCCGAGGCTGCCGTCGGCCTCGACCCGATACTTGGGCACCAGGAACAGCGAGATGCCCTTGGCCCCGGCAGGGGCATCCGGCAGCTTGGCCAGCACCAGGTGGACGATGTTCTCGGTCAGGTCCTGCTCGCCACCGGTGATGAAAATCTTGCTGCCGCTGATGCGATAGCTGCCGTCAGCCTGGGGTTCGGCGCGGCTGCGGATCAGCCCCAGGTCGGTGCCGGCATGGGGCTCGGTCAGGCACATGGTGCCGGCCCAGCGGCCTTCGTACAGTGGCGGCAGGTAGGTGGCCTTGAGTGTTTCGCTGGCATGGGCATCAATGGCCAGGCAACTGCCGGCGCTCAGCGCCGAATACAGGCTGAAGCTGCAGTCGGCGGCGTAGAGCATTTCTTCGAACAGCACGCCGAGCATCTTCGGCATGCCCATGCCGCCATACTCGGGGTTGCCGCCCAGGCCCACCCAACCGCCTTCGCGGTAGGTCTGCCAGGCGTCACGAAAGCCGTCCGGGGTGGTGACGTCGCCGGCGTCGAAGTGCACGCCTTGTTCATCGCCGTTGCGGCTGAGCGGGGCGATCAGCTGGCCGGTGACCTTGGCGGCTTCTTCAAGGATGGCGTCGGCGGTTTCAGCGTCGACGCGCTCGGCCAGGGCGGGCAGGCGCGCCCACAGGGCAGGGCCCTGGAACACGTCATGGAGAATGAAGCGCATGTCGCGCAATGGAGCAGAGTAGTTGGTCATGTCAGGCTCGATAACGGTTCACAGGGCCTTGGCGCGGTCGCGCAGGAGGTATTTCTGGATCTTGCCGGTGGACGTCTTGGGCAGCTCGCCGAAGACCACGGTCTTGGGCACCTTGAACCCGGCCAGGTGTTCGCGGCACCAGCTGATGATGTCGCTCTCGCGGGTCTGCTCGTGGCCGGGCTTGAGGGCGACGAAGGCGCAGGGTGTTTCGCCCCACTTGTCGTCGGCGCGGGCGACCACTGCGGCTTCGAGCACGGCGTGGTGCTTGTAGAGGGTGTCCTCGACTTCGATGGTCGAGATGTTCTCGCCGCCGGAAATGATGATGTCCTTGAGCCGGTCCTTGATCTCGACATAGCCATCGATGTGCCACACGGCCAGGTCACCGGTGTGGAACCAGCCGCCGCGGAACGCCTCAGCGGTGGCTTCGGGGTTTTTCAGGTAGCCCTTCATCACCGTGTTGCCGCGCATGAAGATCTCGCCCAGGGTGTTGCCGTCTTGCGGCACCGGCTGCAGGGTCTGCGGGTCGGCGACCATCAGGCCGTCGAGGGTGGGGTAGCGCACACCCTGGCGCGACTTGATCCGCGCCCGTTCCTCCAACGGCAGTTCGTCCCATTCGTCGTGCCAGGCGCAGACGGTGACCGGTCCGTAGACCTCGGTCAGGCCATAGGTGTGGGTGACCCGGATGCCCATCTGCTCGACCGCGCCGATGACCTTGGCCGGCGGTGCGGCGCCGGCGACCATGGCCTGCACCGGGTGTTGGATGGCGGCCTTGGCGGCCTCGGGCATGTTGACCAAGGCGTTGAGCACGATGGGCGCGCCGCACAGGTGGCTGACCCGGTGCTCGCGGATCAGGGTGAGGATCTTCTGCGGGTCGACCCGGCGCAGGAACACGTGGGTGCCGGCCAGCGCGGTGATGGTCCAGGGGTAGCACCAGCCGTTGCAGTGGAACATCGGCAAGGTCCACAGGTATACCGGGCGGTGGCCCATGGCCCAGGTCATCTGGTTGCCGATGGCGTTCAGGTAGGCGCCACGGTGGTGATAGACCACGCCCTTGGGGTTGCCGGTGGTGCCCGAGGTGTAGTTCAGCGAAATCGCCTGCCATTCGTCCTCGGGCCATTCCCAGGCAAAGTCCGGGTCGCCTTCGGCCAGCAGGGCTTCATAGTCGAGGTTGCTGACCGCACGGCCTTCGCCATATTCGGGGTCATCCACGTCGATCACCAGCGGCGGGTGTTCGAGCAAGGCCAGGGCGGCGGCGATCACGCCGTGGAACTCACGGTCGGTGATCAGCACCTTGGCCTCGCCGTGCTGCAGCATGAAGGCGATCGCTTCGGCGTCCAGGCGCACGTTGAGGGTGTTGAGCACGGCGCCGATCATCGGCACCCCGAAGTGCGCTTCGAGCATGGCCGGAATGTTCGGCAGCATCACCGCCACCGTGTCGCCGCGGCCGATACCACGCCCGGCCAGGGCGCTGGCCAGGCGCCGGCAGCGCTGGTAGGTCTCGCGCCAGTTGCGACGAATGGCGCCGTGGATCACGGCCGGATAATCACCGTATACGGCGGCGGTGCGTTCGATGAAGCTCAGCGGGGTGAGGGCGACGTGGTTGACGGCAGCGGGCATCAGGCCCTGGGCGAAGATCGACATACGGTAATCCTGTAGGGGAGGCAGACGCAGCCTGTGCGTGTGGCCCCCCGGTGGCTGATTGTTAGCTCTGATCAGGGTGTGGAGCAGCGCGCCGATGGCCGCTTGCCCCTGTCGCAGTTTTACGCGAACCGCTATCGTAGATGGAATATCGACTATAGCAATATAGTAGAACTACTATAAAAACGAGCGCTGACAGTGGACCAGACCCTTTCCCCCTTGCTCGCCAAGGACCCACAACCCAGCGTGCTGCTGGCCGCCGATGCTGGCGCACTGGCAAGCAACCCGGCCCTGCAGGGATTGATCGGCGCTGATGCCACGCTGACCGACTGGCTGCCAAGCAATGCTGCGGCGCTGGTGCGTGCCTGTCTGCGCCAGCACCGGGCAATTGCCGATGTGGAAAAACAGGTCGGTGAACGCATTTTGCTGTGGACCTTCATCCCCGATGATCAGGGCCAGTGGGTACTGGCGCGCTGCCGCGATGCCAGCGAAGAGCGCCAGGGCGCACGTGAGGCCAGCCGCGCCCGGCGCCTGTATCGGCTGATCATCGAGAACACCACCGACCTCATTTCCCGGCACAGCCCGGATGGCCGTTTTCTCGACGCCTCGCCGGCTGCCTATCGCCTGCTCGGCCTGTGGCCGGAGCAACTGCGCGGCATGCCGGTGCGCGCCCTGCTGCACCCGCGTGAGCGGCGTCAGGTGCTACGCCAGGCCGCCGCCGCCCTGGACCAGGATGGTTACCACACCATGACCTGTCGTGTGAGGCATGCGGGCGGCGCCTATCGCTGGTTCGAGATCGCCAGCCGGGCGATCCGCGAGACTTACACCGGCGCCGTGGTGGAAGTGGTCAGCGTGTCGCGTGACATCACCCTGCGCATCGAGGCCCAGGAGAACCTGGCCCACAGCGCCCGGCTCGCCACCTTGGGCGAACTGGCGTCGGGTATCGCCCACGAGATGAATCAGCCGCTGGCGGCGGTGGTCAACTATGCCAATGCCAGCCAACGCTACCTGCAAGGCCTGGAGCGCGACCCGCAGGCGCGTGAGCGGGTCGGCCAGGGCCTGCAACGCATCACCGAGCAGGCGACCCACGCCGCCGAGGTGATTCGCCGCCTGCGTGCGTTCCTGCGCAAGGGGCCGCGGCGCCTGCAGGCGGTGGAAGTGGCCGAAGTCGCGGCCGAAGCCATGCGCCTCTGCGCCTGGGAGGCGGCACGTGACCAGGTCGCGGTCGAATTGCGCCTCAGCGGGCAATTGCCCGCAGTGTTCGCCGACCGGGTACTGCTCGAACAAGTGCTGCTCAACCTGCTGCGCAATGCCATCGAGGCCAACCGCGAGCAGCATGGCGCGCAGCCGTCACGTATCCTGCTCGGCGCCGCGCGCGACGGCGATGGGGTGCTCATCGAGGTCGCCGACCAGGGGCCTGGCGTGGCTGCCGAGCGCCTGGATGAGATTTTCACGCCGTTCAGTACCAGCAAGGCCGATGGCCTGGGTTTGGGTCTGAGCATGAGCCGCAGTCTGATCGAAGGTTTCGGCGGCAGTCTCTGGGCGCGTGCGGGTGAGGCGGGCGGGCTGGTGTTGTGCTGCCGGCTGGCAGTGAACCGGGGATAAGGAGAGAGCAGGGTGCAAGCGAAGGTTTATGTGGTCGACGACGACCAGGGCATGCGCGATTCGACGGTGTGGTTGCTGGAATCGGTGGGCCTGCAGGGCGTGCCGTTCGCCAGCGGCCAGGCGTTTCTCGATGCCTGTGTGGACGATGGGCCGGCCTGCGTACTGCTCGATGTGCGCATGCCCGGGCTGGGCGGCATGGCGGTGCAGCAAGCGCTGCGTGAGCGCGGCCTGCAACTGCCGGTGATCTTCGTCAGCGGCCATGCCGACGTGCCGATCGTGGTGCGGGCGTTCAAGGCTGGGGCGAGCGACTTCATCGAAAAACCCTACAGCGACCAGCTTCTGCTCGACAGCGTGCAGGCGGCACTGGAGCGGGCAGGGCAGGCGCGCCAGGACGACCTGGTGCTGGCCGCGGTGCAGGCCCGCGTGGATGCCCTGACACCCCGTGAGCGCGACGTGTTCGTGCCGCTGGCCCAGGGCTTGAACAACCGCGAGATTGCAGAGCGCCTCGGCATCAGCGTCAAGACCGTGGACCTCTACCGGGGGCGGGTGATGAAGCGTCTGCGGGCAGGCAGCCTGGCCGAACTGGTGGGCATGGCGATTGCCTGCGGGGCCGTGCAGGCGCTGGGCTTGCGCGCCCTCTGAAACGTCGCTGGCAACGGCCGTTTCATGAATTTTTGCATAGCACCCTAATCAAGGCTTTGACATTCACTGCCTAGGCAGTAATATTTTCATACAATTGCCCGAGCAGACCCGATGTCCCATTTCACCCCGGAAAACTTCCAGACCTGCGCCATCGGCATGCTGCTGGGCCGTGCGGCGATCCTCAAGGACCGCATTCTCGACTGGCACCTCGAATCAGAGGGCGTCACCGCCGCACAGTTCAAGGTGCTGATCATCGTCACCCAGTACCAGGTGGATACCCCGGCCGAGCTGTGCCGCTACCTGGGCCTGGACAGCGGTTCGATGACTCGCATGCTCGACCGCCTCGAGCAGAAGGGCCTGATCCTGCGCAACCGCTGCGCCGATGACCGCCGCCAGGTGCGCCTGGCATTGACCGCCGATGGCCAGCGCTTGGCCGACCGCCTGCCGGAGATTGGCGCGGCGGCGATGAACGAACTGGTCGGCGTGTTGCAGCCAGACGAGCTGAAGACCCTTGAAGGTTTGCTGGCCAAGGTTCTTCTGGGTGCCGGCGACCCTCTGACGATCCGCCGCTTCGGCGATCGTTGATCCCTGTTACGCATATTCCAAGGTATTGTCATGGCCACTCCCACAGACACCGCAACTCCCTCCGCCGACGCGCCAGCGTCGGGCAAGCGCAAGGCCTGGCTGCTCGGCCTGCTGTTGCTGGTGCTGCTTGCCGGCGCCGGCACCTGGGCCTGGTACAGCCTGGTCGGGCGCTGGCACGAAAGCACCGACGACGCCTACGTCAATGGCAACGTGGTGGAGATCACCCCGCTGGTGACCGGCACCGTCACCAGCATAGGCGCCGATGACGGCGACCTGGTGCACGCCGGCCAGGTGCTGTTGCAGTTCGACCCGTCCGACAGCGAAGTGGCCCTGCAGTCCGCCGAAGCCAAGCTGGCCCGTACGGTGCGCCAGGTGCGCGGGCTGTACAGCAACGTCGACTCGCTCAAGGCCCAGCTGGAAACCCGCCTGGCCGAACTGCAGAAGGCCCAGCAGAACTACAACCGGCGCAAGGTGCTGGCTGACAGCGGCGCGATCGCTGCGGAAGAGATCTCCCACGCCCGTGACGACCTGACCGTGGCCCAGGCCGCCGTCAACGCCGCCCGCCAGCAACTCAACACCAGCACTGCGCTGGTCGACGACACCGTGGTCTCCTCGCACCCCGAGGTCATGGCGGCCGCTGCCGACCTGCGCCAGGCCTACCTCGACAACGCCCGCACCACCCTGGTGGCGCCGGTGACCGGCTATGTCGCCAAGCGTACCGTGCAACTCGGCCAGCGCCTGCAGCCGGGTACCGCGACCATGGCGGTGATCCCGCTGAACGAGGTGTGGATCGACGCCAACTTCAAGGAAACCCAGCTGCGCGACATGCGCATCGGCCAGCCGGTGGAAATCAGCGCCGACCTGTACGGCAGCGAAGTCAAGTACAGCGGCACGGTCGACAGCCTCGGCGCCGGCACCGGCAGCGCTTTCGCCCTGCTGCCGGCGCAGAACGCCACCGGCAACTGGATCAAGATCGTCCAGCGCGTGCCGGTACGCATTCACCTCAGCCCCGACCAGCTCAAGGACCACCCGCTGCGCATCGGCCTGTCCACCGTGGTCGAGGTCGACCTGCACGACCAGAGCGGCCCGACCCTGGCCCAGCAGCCGCCGCAGCAGGCCAGCTACACCACCCAGGTGTACGACCGCCAGCTGGTCGAGGCCGATAACCTGATCGCCCGGCTGATCCACGAGAACAGCGCCACCGGCAAGACGGCGCAGCGATGAGCAACAACGCCCCGGCCCAGTTCACGCCGCCGAGCCTGCTGCTGACCACCATCGGCCTGTCGCTGGCGACCTTCATGCAGGTGCTCGACACCACCATCGCCAACGTGGCGCTGCCGACCATTTCCGGCAACCTGGGGGTGAGCTACGAGCAGGGCACCTGGGTGATCACCTCGTTCGCGGTGAGCAACGCCATTGCCTTGCCGCTGACTGGCTGGCTGAGCCGGCGCTTTGGCGAGGTGAAGCTGTTCATCTGGGCCACGCTGCTCTTCGTGCTGGCGTCGTTCCTCTGTGGCATCGCGCAGTCGATGCCGGAACTGGTGGGCTTTCGTGTATTGCAGGGTGTGGTGGCCGGGCCGTTGTACCCGATGACCCAGACCTTGCTGATTGCCGTGTATCCACCCGCAAAACGGGGCATGGCCCTGGCCTTGCTGGCGATGGTTACGGTGGTGGCGCCGATTGCCGGGCCGATACTGGGTGGCTGGATCACCGACAGCTACAGCTGGCCGTGGATCTTCTTCATCAATGTGCCGATCGGCTTGTTCGCCGCTGCCGTGGTGCGCCAGCAGATGCGCACGCGGCCAGTGGTCACCAGCCGCCAGCCGATGGACTACATCGGCTTGCTGACGCTGATTGTCGGCGTGGGCGCGTTGCAGGTGGTGCTGGACAAGGGCAATGACCTGGACTGGTTCGAGTCGTCGTTCATCATCGTCGGCAGCCTGATTTCGGTGGTGTTCCTGGCGATCTTCATCATCTGGGAACTGACCGACCGCCACCCGGTGGTCAACCTGCGGTTGTTCGTGCACCGCAACTTCCGCGTCGGCACTATCGTGCTGGTCGGCGGTTATGCGGGGTTCTTCGGCATCAACCTGATTCTGCCGCAGTGGCTGCAGACGCAGATGGGCTACACCGCCACCTGGGCGGGGCTGGCGGTGGCGCCGATCGGCTTGCTGCCGGTGATCATGTCGCCGTTCGTGGGCAAGTACGCGCACCGCTTCGACCTGCGGGTGCTGGCGGGGCTGGCGTTTCTGGCGATTGGCACCAGCTGCTTCATGCGCGCGGGGTTCACCAGCGAGGTGGATTTCCAGCACATTGCCCTGGTGCAGTTGTTCATGGGGATTGGCGTGGCGCTGTTCTTCATGCCGACCTTGAGCATCCTGCTGTCGGACCTGCCGCCGCATCAGATCGCCGATGGTTCGGGACTGGCGACCTTCCTGCGGACGTTGGGGGGGAGCTTTGCGGCTTCGTTGACGACGTGGATCTGGATTCGTCGGGCGGATCAGCATCATGCCTACCTGAGCGAGCACATCAGCCAGTTCGACCCGGCGACGCGGCATACGCTGGAGCAGATGGGCGGGGCGAGTGCGCAGCATTACGCGCAGCTGGAGCAAATCGTCAACGCGCAGGCTTACATGATGTCGACGGTGGACTACTTCACCTTGATGACCTGGGTGTTTGCTGGGTTGATCCTGCTGGTGTGGTTGGCCAAGCCGCCGTTTACGGCGAAGGCAGGGCCGGCTTCGGCGGGGCATTGAGTCAATAACGCTGCTCTTGCTCCTGCTCTTGCTCTGCTTTTAAGCGCGCGATAGTCCAGGCGACGCAGAGTGCGACTTCAGGAGGCCGAACGCAGGCGTCTGGAGGGCCAGGGTGCGCAGCACCCCTTCGGCGTAGCCGAAGGCGCGAGATGTAGACTTGCGTAGCAAGTCGTAGGCCGCGCGGGC
>NZ_JBKGGW010000051.1:0-33758 GCF_052041945.1 Pseudomonas sp. SMN11
CCCCCCCCCCCCAGATTGATGAGTGTGTCTTGTGGGCTCGGAGATGGGGAGAAGAGACAGGCCGGGGCCGCTTCGCGGCCCATCGCCGGCAAGCGCGGCTCCCACAAGGCCAGCGCACAGCTTGCCGGCGATGAGGCCGGTACTGACAGGCGTATATGCCACTCCCTACAACCCTCGCAACATCGCCCAGAACGACGCCCCCACCCCCATGATGCTCTCACCGGCAATCAACCCCGCCGCCGCAGTAATCGCAAACCGGTCCGTCACACTGGGCCACCGGCAACTGACCAGCCAGGTCACCACGGCGCCAAGCCCCATTATCAGGCTGATCGATGCCGGCAGGATGAACGCCAGCCCCAACGCGGCTGTACTCGGCAGCCAGCGGGCCGCCCGTTGCGGCAGCAGGCTGTCCAGCGCCCCCAGCAGTACGCCAACGCTGCAACCCGCCACGATCGCCCAGCGCAGCTCTAACGACAGTGCACCCAGCCCCTGCGTGAGCGTCTGCGCTACCGCTTTCCAGGTCGCCACGGCCGGTGCCGGCCACTGCTCGGTAAGCAACAAGGCTTGCGGATCGGGAATCAGCACTCGATACACCAGCACCCCGACCACACTACCGATCAAAATCCCGATGCACTGAGCAACCAGTTGCTTGTGTGGCGTAGCACCAATCGCCAGGCCAACCTTGAAGTCGTTCATCAGGTCGGTGGATTGCCCGGCCGCGCCACCCGCCGTGTTGGCGCTCATCAGGTTGATCGCCACCTGGCCTGGGGCGATCACACCGAAGCTCAGCTGCGACAGCTTGCCGATGGCGCCAATCGGCGCGATGCCCGTGGCGCCGACTACTCGCGCCGCGACCACGGCAAGGCACACCGCCAACGGAATGCTCAGCAGCGCCATCCACCCATCGATCCCGAACAACAGCACCTGCAGGGCCACGACCAGCGCCATGGACAGCAGCAGCCCCGACGCAGGCCATGGCGTAAAGCGCATCCTGGCGCGTGGCGTGCGCTGCTCAGCGGGCGATCGTCGGGGTACCTGAAACAGACGAACCGACAACGAAGTCAGGGTCGCACAGACCATCAGGCTCACACCCGGCCACAACAGCCATTCCACCAGCGCGGCGAACTGTGGGCCGCTGGCGTTCGGGGCCAGCGCCACCAAGGCATGCTCGATCAGCCACGGCGCCAATCCGCCCCAGGCCAGCGCAGCGCCGATCAGCAACGTCAGCCCCACGCGAATGCCGATGATGCTGCCGAAACCGATCAGCATCAGCGAAGGGTCGACGGTGAAGGTCAGGCGTTCGAGCGCCGGCGTGGGCGCCCAGCGCGGTATCGTCCAGACAAACCCGTCCACCCATTTCACCAGTCCTGATAGCAGCGCGGCGCTGCACAACACCCTGATCCGTGCCATGGCTTCGCGCCCATGGTTGTAGATCTGCTGCAGCGTTTCCAGGGTCGCCATGCCTTCGGGAAACTTCAGGCCATGGTCGTTGAGCAGGGCGGGGCGCAGGTACCAGGCGATCCAGATGCCCAGGAAACTCACCGAGAACACCCAGGCCATCATCGGCACCGGGTCCAGCTGGTGTCCGGTGAGCAGGGTATAGGCGGGGATCGGCGCGACCAGCCCTCCCGACACGATGGAGGCTGCGGCCGACGCCACGGTCTGGTTGATGTTGCTTTCGTGCAAGGTCCACGCGGGGCGATGCTTGCGGCGCCCCGCCAGGCTCTGCCACAGGGCGAAACCGACCAGCAGGGCGATGATCGACATGTTGAACGACCAGCCGATCTTCAGCCCTGCGTACACATTCGAGGGCGTGAGCAAGATGCCCAGCACCGTGACGGTAAACACCGCCCGCAGGCTCAGTTCACGTTCGACGCGAATCTGGGGGAGGGCGGTGGAGGGGGCATGTCCCATGGCAATCCTTTGTCGACGTCGCATACGCGCTCTGGACAACTGAGCCCTGACCAGCCACGAAGGTTCACTGCCTACGCCTGTCAGCGCACCCAACCGATCATCCTCACCATCACGCCAGTTTACGACGCAGTCACGGTCGCAGAATGAGAGGCCCGACGCAAAAATGCAAAAAGTTGGAGCCTGTATGAACTTCATCGCGCCTTGGCGCTCTACGATAGCGCTCCCGGCTAGTGGCAATGTGTCAGCAGCCGATCGCCTATCGACAAATCAAGGATGAACACAATGCAAGCAAGACGTGTATGGCTAGCACTGCTGGTCGCCGCAGGGGTTCTGCTGGCGGGTTGCGATAACGGCCAGGCGCCAGGCACTGCAGCGGCGCGGCAAGGTGAGGCTGCAGCTGAGCAACCCAGCGCTGAGCAGATCGAGATCGAAAAATACAACGCCTATGTCGACGCCGCGAACCGCGGTGGCAACTTCGCGGCCATTCTGGATCACCGCCGCACAGAGTATTCGAAGCAGCTCACGTCGAAGAACAAGCTGACCGAGTACTACCTGTTCAGTGCCTATGACATCAGCGGCCTGCGCGACAACCTGAAGAAGGCCCTGGCCTTGTCGTCGCCGATGCCAGAGCTGGACGAGCCGGCAAAGGCGATGCTGGTGGCGCTGGAAAAACTCGAACCGATCCACAGCGAGCTGGCCACTTACGCCGACTCAAAAGGTTACCTGAGCGACGGCGGCCAGAAGGGCAAGGACATGGAACCGGCCCTGGACGCGGCGCTCGAAGGCGTTGCCGTCGAACAGGTCAAGTTCTACGACGGCCTGAGCAAGCGCGACGAGATCAACACCCAGCAAGCATTCGACGCAGCCGAAAAGGACTCGCTGGCCTACTACCGCGCCGGTATCGTGCTGTACGCCAAGCAGTCGGTGCGCTTGTCCACGGACTTCTTCCAGTCGGCCGGGGCCGAGGCGTCGGTCAAGCCGTTTGAAGAAAGTCTGGGCAAGACTGCGCAGATGATTGAAGGCTGGCACAAGCAGAGTACCGCCAAGGGCCCGGGCTGCACCGTGTTGCTGAGCCAGATGAACCAGTTTGTCGGCAAGGGCCGCCAGGCCATCGACACGGCCAGGACTGGCGGCTACAAGTACGATGAGCAGCGCCAGATGGCGTGGAAGAACAACAACCCGATCGAGCGTGATGCGAAGTTCTTCGGCAAGTCCTTTGACGATGTGATCAACGGGCTGAACTCGACAACCTGCAGTTGAGCAAGGCGGGCGCATGGATACCAGTCGATCCGGGCGCCCATGAGACATATGCAGCAGACCCAGGCCGTCACGGCACTGGGTCTGCTGCTTTTTTCAACAGCCCGGATGGTCGACACCAAACGGGAACATTGCATCGCCGTTGAACCAGGACTGAAACGCCATGAATCCTTACCTACAAGAAGTCATCGACCTGCACCTACTGATCGAAGCGCTCTTCGCCAGAGGGGAAGGCCAGGTCGAGGCCATGATCGAGCGCTTCACGCCGGACTTCTCCATGATCACGCCGACTGGCTTGCAGGTATGCCTGCAGGATGTAGCCACCCTGTTTGCCAAACGTGCCGGTAGCCAGCCAGGGTTGACCATCGAGCTCACCGGGTTGGAAACCTTGGCGCAAGGGCCGGACGGCGCAGTGGTCCGCTATCAGGAGACACATCGGCTGCCCGGCCAGGACTCGAAGACACGGCTCTCGACGGCACTGTTCAGCCTTCAGGGAGATCGCGTTCTGTGGCGCCATCTGCATGAAACCTGGGCGGCGTGATTTCCCGCTTGGGCCTCAGCCAAGTCGCTGGCAGAGGTACGCCTGGGTCTGATAGGGAAACGCGATGGTGTCCTGGCCGCGCAGCGCCGGATGTGTCTGGATCAGTTCGCGCAGTTGCCGGGTTACCTCGGCCTTGTCCGAAGGCGCCAGGCTGGCGATGAAACTGACCGACAGAATTCGGTCCATGATCACCGTTTCGGCACTGCCGCGGTGACTGTGCGCGAAGCAGGTCAGTTCAGGCGCCGAGAAGCCTGAGCCGTCGAACGCAGCGCGCCACTGGCCGGTATGAAAGCGCGGTGTATCACCCTCGTAAGGGGTGATGATCCGGGTAATCGCCGCCACCCAATCGACCGATTCGTCCCGTACGTTCCACACCAGCCCCAGGCGGCCGCCAGGCGTGAGCACCCGATGGATCTCTGCCAGTGCCAGGGTGTCCGCGAACCAGTGGAAGGCCTGGGCGCACAGCACCACGTCGGCACTGGCAGCGTGCAAGGGTATGGCCTGGGCGGTTCCGGCAAGCACCTCAATGCCGGGCACACACTTGGCGAACTCCTGGCGCATCGCATCGACGGGCTCGACGGCCGTCAGCCGGTCCGTCAGCGGCAGCAGCAAGTGCGTGAACTTGCCGGTGCCGGCGCCAAGATCGACCACACGGGTCTGCCCGTTGATCATCAGCCTCTGCTGCAGCCAGGTGGACAGGGCTTCGGGGTAGGTTGGCCTGCCTTGGGTGTAGGTCTGGGCCTGGCGGGAGTAGCCGGTCTGCGCGGCGTCATGAACGGGGGGCATATTGGCTGGCTCCTGATGGTTCAGATAAGGTTCGGCTGTCTGAAATGGAATGTCACGTGAAGGCACGAGGGTCATGGATAACTTGAGTGATATGTACGCGCGTTTGCACAACCGTCGATTCACCGTCGCCAGCAACAGCCAGGGCTTATCGGGTAGCGGCACGGTGTTCCGTTATTTTGTCGACGGCGAGGCCATTACCAGTACCTACCAGGGCGGGCGCATCCGTGTGGGCAATCAGGTGGGGCGGGTGACGGGCGGTAACACCTTAGAACTGCTTTTCCAGTGCATCACCACCGAGGGCGAGCTGCTTGCCGGCTGGTCGCGCGGTGAGGTGGGCCAGGACCTGAGCGGGCGTACAATGCTGCGCTTTGTCTGGGGCTGGTTGTCCGGTGCAGAGGGTGGCGGGGAATCCAGGTATGTCGAGCTGGACGACTAGCAGTCGATGGCGCATTGCCACAGCAAACTGCAGATTTCATGGATGAGGTTAGCGCGCGCCAGGAGATAGAACCCTGCGTTGGCGCCTAACGCTTTGTGCCCCCGTCGTTTTTTTTGTTATAACTCCCACCCCTTGAACGGGTTGAGCCAGTCGTATCGCTCAAGCGCAACTGTATGGAAGCGGCCAACCCATGGCCCTTTACCAATGGACGTTTCAAACAGAGGTTTCAATGCACGCCAGGAAAATGCTGTTCGCAGGTCTGGTCGCCACCCTCGCCGGGTGCGGCACCATCGGTAACAACATCGTGTCGGACCAGGAGCTTGCCACCAAGGCAGCCTTCGCCCTGGATACCACCGCCGACCAGGTCACCGTTTCCAACCGCTCCGGCGAAGTCTCCGGCGCCATCAACTTTGTGGCCGCCACCCATGGCCGCAAGCACCAGTGCTATATCACCACCGTGATGGGCGCTGTGAGTTCCAGCGCCATCTGCTCGGGCGCGAACTCGGTGAGCAGCGCCAACGCTGGCAGCCAATCCGGCAACAACAACTGCAATGCGCTGCTGAGCGCCGCCGGGCAGTGCCGCTGAGTTGAGCCGTTCGCCAGCTTCACGCGTGGGGCTGGCGGGTAATGGGTTGGGTGATGCGTTCACCATTCGATCGTTCGCCCATCCCACGCCCAGAACCCTCCGCTGTCCGTGGGCCCCAGCCGCCCGACCTGCTCGATGACACACTGTGCCGCGAAGGCAGGGTCAAACAGCTTCCCCGCTGGCACATTCCCTTGAAACGGACGCGACAGCTGCGTGTCAGTGGTCCCGGGATGCAACGCCAGTACGGTGGCTGCCGGATTCAGGCGCCTCAGCTCGATACTGGCGGTGTGCAGCAACTGATTGAGCGCCGCCTTGCTGGCTCGATAGCTGTACCAGCCCCCCAGGCGGTTGTCGCCGATCGATCCCACCCTGGCTGACAGCGCCGCAAAGGTGGCGGACTCCTTGCGCAACAAGGGCAACAGATGCTTGAGCAACAATATTGGCGCGAAAGCATTGGTCGCGAAGCTTGCCTGCAGGCCGGCGAGGTCCAGCTGTGCCAATGATTTCTCGGCCTTGGCGCCGTCCTGATGGAGGATGCCCAAGGTACTGATTACCAGGTGAAGGTGATCGCAGCGCTGTGCGAGCTCTGCCGCCAGTGCTGCGAGCGCGTGCTCATCGCGCGCGTCGCAATCCATCAGTACCAGTCGTTCACCGTGCTGCCTGGCGAGTAGCGCGAGGTCGTCATTGCCGCTGGCATTGCGAGAAACGCCCCAGACCCTGGCCACATCATCGCGGGCCAGCAATGCCGCACACAGTGCCAGGCCGATACCTCGGCTTGCGCCGCCTATCAGGACTTCGGCTGTGCCATTTAGGCCGGGTATCAAGCTCATGCTTTTGCCTCTATAGGCTGAAGGGGTTCAGTGACAGTCTGGCATTGAACTCGTCCTGTGACGCGCTACGCTTTGGGCAAGCATCTTTTCTTTCGCCAGACCTCCCCCCGTCAATGGAGTGAGCCGATGATTCGCAAAGCCCTACTTGTGATTGTCAGCGTGGTGGTTCTGGCGGCCTGTGGCGACGATTCGTCCCACTACGCGGTGTCCGATGAACACTGCCAGCCCGATCGTTTGAAGACACTCCCCAGCAATGCCAACCGGGATACGCTGGTCGAAAAGTGCATGCCTCGACAATCCCCATGAGACTGCGCAGGGGGCCGCATAGCCCTCAAGATGTTCAAGCACCTTTCAACATCGATACCGGTTTGCGTTTGGCTGCGGGCAAGCCGTCGAGAAATGCCCTGACTTCCCGTTTTCCCCGTAAATGCAGAACCGGCACCTGCGGCCCGACCTTCTGGCGTACGGCCTCGATGCCTGGCCGATAACCACGGTCGAACGTCCACACGAACTTGAGGAATTCAATGTCGAGCTTGTCTTCACAGCCATCGGCACGATCAGGCCGAGGCTGGTTGCGCAGCAGGCGCAGCAGTACCCGCCTGAAGCAGGTAAGCCGAGGGGTATCGAGCCAGATGACCACGTCAGCACGTGGCAGGCGCAGGTCGAAGGTGCGGCGGGCATAGTTGCCCTCGCAAACCCAGGCATCGCCGGCAACCGCCTCGCGGACACGGTCGCGGAACTGCTCGGCGTCCGGCTCGGCCCAGCCGGGTTCCCAGAACAGTTTGTCCAAGTGGACCACGGGTAGATTGAGGCGCTCTCCGAGCAGGCGGGCGAGGGTGGACTTGCCGCTACCGCCGTTACCGAGGATGACGATTCGTTGCATGGGGACTCCCTGTCGCAAGCAAACCGGCGATTCTATCCCTGGGTAACCAGACCTACAAATAGTCATGCCTCTCCAGTCATGCTTCTCCGGATACTCGGTCTTCCGGTTTTACCTGCGTGATTGAATCATCGTTCACTATTGCCGGCTTTGCCGGTTGCGGTGTGCGCACTTTGTTCGCTATTCCAAACGGCACATGGACCATCGGCAGGTCCCCCGCCGCCGAGAACAAGTGACTGCGCTGGTCATCGAAGAACATGTGCGGCTTGAGAATCTGCAACACCCGGTCCTTCTCCATTCCGCCAAGGAAGAATGACTCATCCGGCGAAACCCCCCAGTTCTTCAGCGTCGTCACCACCCGCTCATGGGCAGGCGCGTTGCGCGCCGTGACGATCGCGATGCGCAGGATGCGCTTGTACGCCGGGTCTTGCGCCAACTTGCGGTCTTCCAGTTTGCGAATGAGCGACAGCTTGCGGTAGAGGTCTGCCAGCGGCCCCGGCTGGTGCGGGATGGCCTTGCGGTCCCGCTCATGGGCCTGGAACTCATCCAGGTTCAGGCGCTGCTTGTACACGCTCTCCGCCTCGTCATCTGCAATCACGCCATCGAAGTCGAAGGCCACCCGCAACTCGGTGTCGATCTCGTCATCGTAGATCTTCGTCGGCAGCACCAGGCCCGCCGGGTAGTCGGCATCGATGGCCCGCTGCACGTCGCCCTCATGGGCACTGAGGAACAGCGAGGCATTGAACGCCGGGATGTATTCGTACGGCGAACGGCCGGACATGAACGCGGCGCGGGTGATGTCCAGGTCGTAGTGACTGATCGAGCGGAACACCCGCAGCCCGGTTTCCGGCGAGTTGCGCGAGAGCAGCACTACTTCCACTGGCAGTTGCTCAGGGAAGGCCTTGTTGATGCTCAGGAAGCGGCGGATGAACGGGAAGGCCACGCCCTTGGGGAAGGGCACGTCGAGGTTCTTTTCCTGGTGCAGGCGATACGCATCGACACCTTCGGCCTGGTAGACGTTGTCGGAGACGGTTAGGTCGAACAGAGCGCTGGAAGCGACGCCGACGACGAGTTTCTGTTCGATGGGGTAGGGCATGGCTGGCGCGCTCCAGTTAATGTCGTGTTCCGTTGCTGCCCCTCGGGCGCACTACAAGATGGTTGCTGCGCTTGAATTACTCTTTTGTTCAAGCGCCAGCTCGGTCAGCGCAACCATGCGATCGTAGTGCACTAATTTCATCTGGCTATAGGCACACAGTATAAAGAAAAAGAAGTTTGCAACGGCCACTGCAAATACCCATTGCATGGCATCCGGTATACCAGCGCTGCTCAGGTTTTTTTCAAGCGTCGTGAGACCTGTAATGAGTGCGAGCAAACCTGGGAAAATGCCAATTTTCTCCAGAGCACCTGTGACCATCCAGGTCCTCTTTTCGAAGCTGTTTCGTTCGCTTGTGAGTTCCAGTATTCCCAGCTTCAATGTGTCGGAGGAGAGTGACGTCAGCGAGTGAAGGTACTGTGCGTCGACGTTCATGGTCGCTTTGACATTCCACTCCAATAAGCTGGCAAAGGGCGAGCGCACTGCCTTTATAAGCGATTGCTTGAGTACCCACAGGGTGAGGAATGGATAAATGAACATTGCTACATAGGAAAGCGTGATCAAAATCCAGCAAATCTGAAAAATCCAGGGTGTCTGCGAGTATTTTGCGAAGAATGCCAGCGCAACCGCCAGTACAGATGGCGAGATCATCGCGATCCAGAAGTACCGGAATATTATATGACTGACCTTGTTGGACTGCCGTTGCATGCGGTCAGCTCGGGCATTCTGTTTGTATGCCTGCTCGATGTCGGCCATGACCTGAAGATACTGCTCGATTTCTGTGTACACTCGGTTACCTTTTCCTACACCTCTTAGAATCCAGTTGTCCTGATCAGCGGGCTACATGACCTTGATCGAACCATCCATGTTGCACGTGTGGTTATCTCCACCCATGTCCTCAGGCAGAAACGCCGTCAGGTCATAAGGCAACAGCACCGTATCCAGCGCAAGGGAGAAGGGCACGTCGATCAGGCCAGCCCAGCCGCCTGGTCCGTTCTGCGTGGCAAAGTTCCAGCCAAAGCGCGTGCCCGGGTACACGCAGCGCTCGCCATCGAGGTGAGTGAGCATGCTCCAGCAGCCACTCAGCATCAGTGCCAGCGTGAGCGTCAGGTACTTGGCAATCCTTTTCATAAGCGCTGTCACACGTCCCTTGTCGTTCATCGCTGCGGCCCTTCAACCAGCCGCAGTTCGCCATCCTGGTACTGCACCTCGCGCCCCAGCCACTCGCTACTGACCTGCGGCAGCACCGCCGAGGGCTTGCGCAGCTCGCGCAACAAGGTCGAACCATGGGACAACCGCCCACCCATGCGCGCGATCACGGCTCGCGCAGCCTGATAGTGAGCGTGGCGGCCGGGGTCGAGGCTGTCTTCGAGGAGGATGTCCTGGCCCAGGATGCCTTGTACCTGGCCGGGGTAGATCATGAAACCGCTGGCTTGTTCGCAGCCCTGGCTGCCGTCCTGCCAGAAGCTGCCGTCGCGGCTGCGCACATCCGGATGCGGGGCGAACCAGTGTGCGCGCTCGGCCTCAGGCATGGCGTGGTGCACGCGGAAGAAAATCCGCATCAGGTTGTCCCGGTACCATTCGCGCACTTGCAGGTAGTAACCCCGCAAGCCGGGCAGGCCAAGGCGGTGGGCCAGAGTGACGGCGCCTGGCCAGGCCGGTAGTGGCTGCAGGGGCAGTTCGCTCGGCGCCGGGCGCGGTGTGCCGGGGTCGGTTTCCCACGGCAGGCGGTGGGGGCTGTACTGCAGGTTGTCGTAGGCGGTCGGTGGTCGGCCCAGCCAGGCGCCACCGCTGCTGGCCAGGGCCGTGGCGATGCACAGGTTGCCTTGCACCACGAAGACGTAGAAGCGGCTGAACCAGTCGGCCAGTTGCTGGCCGCTGGCGCCGGCGGCCTGCAGCTGCGCCAGTTCCGTGTCGAAGCGTTGCAGGCCCGGGGCCAGGGCTTGCAGGTGGCGGCGTGCGGCGTGCTGCATGCGCCACAGGCGGGGCAGCGAGCGCAGCAGGCGCAGCGGGCGCCAGGGCAGGGCGGGTGTGGCACCGCCGACTTCACCCGCGTAGTTGGCAGCGCAGATGCCCCAGTCGGCCAGGCGTGCGAGGAACAGGTCGTTGTTGATGTAGGAAGCGCCGCCGAACACGGCGGTAAACGGTTCGTTGTCCTGCAGCACGCGACTGTCCCAGCGCGCCATGATTGCCGGAATGCTGGCGGCGGCACGGCGCTGGGCGTATTCGACGAAGCGGCTGGGCTGCGGCGGCAGGATCTCGGCGATGTTGGCCGAGGTCAGGTGGCGGCGCCAGCCGTGCTCGCTGATCGGGCGGTACTGCAGCAGCCACAGCTGCTGGCCGTCCCAGGCCCATTCGATATCGCCGGGAACGTAGTGGAACACCTTCAGCACGGCTTGCAGGAAGTCCCAGATCGCTTTGGCAGTCAGGCCGTGCAGGTCGGCGAACTGGCCGCTTTGCCAGGCGGGGCCCAGGCGTGACAGCGTGGCACGCTGGGGGGTGGCCTGGCCGTCGGCCAGAGCTTCCAGGTGGCCTTCGAGCCACTCCAGCTCCACCGAGAGATGGCGCACGAAGGCGATGCCGGACACCGTCGGCTGGATGAAGCGCTGCACCACTACTTCCTCGACGCCGGCTGCACGCAGTTCGATGACGCGGCCGGCGACGGCGTCGCCGGGCACGCGCAGGTAGGTGGTGCTCAGGCCGGCATTGGCGGCATCGGCCTGATCTTCGGCGTAGCTGGAGGAGCGCACGGCCCACAAGGCATCCGGGGCCGAGGCCAGCAATCTTGCAAGGCGCGGGTCATGGCTGTCGTCGAGGCTCAGAGCTTCGGGCACGGCTTGTCCGGCCAGTGCTGCCAGTTGCAGGCGGCCGCCTTTGGTGTGGGCGACGAAACCTTGGGTACCCGACTCCAGCCAGGTGGCGAATGCCGCGGGCGCGTCGATCCAGGGATAATGGCCCCAACCGGGTTGCAGGCTGATGCGCAGGTCGGCGCGGGCGAGGATCGCCGACCAGGCAGCGGCCTGGGCGATCCCCAGGAGGCGGTCGTGGCCGCCCCATACCAGCTCGATCGGGTCGGTGACCCACTCCAGCAGTGGCAGTGCGGTGTCGGCGCGCAGTTGCGCCCAGGAGGGCACGAAGGCGCGGCAGCGGGCGTAGCCAGCACCCATGCGCTGGTATCGTGCGGGCGTCCAGCGCTGGCTGGAAAACTTGCGGGCGAACCAATGTGGCTTGTGGCTGAGCAACCCGTGGATGGCCTTGCGCAGCGGCAGCGGCGACATCAGTGCCGGCAGGCGCCGTTGCCAGAGGAAGGCCCCGACCGGGGCCAGCAGCACGCTGCGGCTGAAGTGACCGGGGCTGCGCTGCAAGGCATGCAGGACGATCAGCGCGCTGACGCCCACGGCCATGATCGCGTGGCCGCGCTCGGTCAGCGCGAGCAGGGCTTGCGCGTACTCGTCCAGGCTGGCGCAGGGCGGCGCGGGGTTGTCGCCGAAACCGGGCAGCTCCAGCGCCTGTATCCGGTAATGCCGGAAGTGCGGCAGGGCATCATCCCACCAGTCGGCGGCGCTGCCGTTGCCGGCCAGCAGGTACAGCAGGGGCTTGCTCATCGATGCTCCTCAGGCCAGGTCGCGCAGTGCGCTGTCCAGGGTTGGGTAACGGAAGCGGTAGCCGGCCTGCTCCAGGCGGCTCGGCAGCACGCGCTGGCCATCGAAGAACAGTTCGGCCATTTCGCCGGCCAGGGCCCGTACCGGTGCGGCCGGGATATGCAGCCAAACCGGGCGCTTGAGCAGTTGGCCAACGCTGTGGGCGAAGGTGGCCTGGCTGACCGGTTCGGGAGCAACCAGGTTGTAGGTGCCCTGCATGTCGCTGTCGGCCATGGCGCGCGCCATCACCGCCAGCACGTCATCACGGTGCACCCAGCTCATGATCTGCTGGCCATCGCCCATGCGCCCGCCCAGGCCCAGGCGGAACGGCATCAGCAGGGGCGTCAGCGCGCCGCCCGGGCCGAACACCACGCCCAGGCGCAGCACCACCTGTCGGGCGCCGAGGGCGCTGGCCAGGCTGGCAGAAGCCTCCCAGCGATCGCACAGCTCGGCCATGAAACCGTTGCCTTTGCTGGCGCTTTCGTCCAGCTGCTGATTACCGTCGCGTACGCCGTAATAGCCGATGGCCGAGGCCTGGATCCACAGCGCCGGTTTGTGCCGGGCCTGGCGCATCCAGCGCAGCAAGGCCTCGGTGGTACCGACCCTGCTGGCCAGTAGCTGGGCCTGGCGGCGTGGTGTCCAGCGTGGCCCGGCGACGGGGGCGCCGGCCAGGTTGATGACCACGTCGAAGCGCTCGTCGTGACCGAGCTTGTCGAGGCTGCGCAGGCAACGGGCGCGGCCGTCGAATAGGTAGGCGGCGCGCAGCGGGTCGCGGGCCAGCACGCTGACGCTGTGGCCGGCATCGAGCAGCTGGTTGACCAGCGTCTCGCCGATGAAGCCGGTGCCACCGGTGACCAGCACCTGTTGGTAGGCTCCCCCGGCAAACGGGTTGGCCGGCTGCCCCTGGCGCTGCATGCGCAGTGTCGCCAGCGCATCACGAATGCCCGACGCGGTCACGCCGAGGGCGAACAGGGTCAGCAGCCAGCCGCGCCAGCCGAGGTCGATGGCCACCAACCCGGTGGGCAGGCTCGACCACTGCAGCAACTGCAGGCCGTACAAGGCGAAGAAGGCGCCGGCGTTGATCGCCAGCACGGTGTGCATGATGCGCTCGATGGCCGGCAGCTTGCGGCTGCGGTCCTCGACCACGAAGTCCCACAGGGTCAGGCCGATTTCCAGGGTGAACACCACCGCCACGATGATCGCCCAGACGCCCTGGAAGGCCACGTGGGCGATACCTAGGAACAGGATGCCGTAGCAGCACGAGCGCACCGCGTGGATCGCCAGCTCCAGCCGCGCGCTGTAGCGTTGGGGCAGGGCCACGGTCAGTTCATGGTGGTAAATAGTGTCCAGCGCGCCCAGCAGGCCTTGGATCAGCAACAGGTTCAGGGCCCAGGTCAGGATCGGCAGTTCAGCCACGTTCAAGTCCTTCCAAAGTGGTGGTGGGGCGGTCGTGGCGATACAGCCACAGCAACGGCGGCAGCAGGGCGATCAGGGCCAGGCCATCGATGACCAGGTGCGACCACATGCCGGCCTGCAGCGACACCAGCATGTCCTGCGGTGCCCACAGCACGATGCCGAATGCCAGCCAGACCCAGGCGTTGTGGCTGCGCAGGCGGTCGCCCAGCTGGATCAGGCCGAGCATGTACAGTGAATAGCTTTGCAAGGTGGCGCCGAACAGCGCGAGCCACCACACCTGCTGCTCGCGGGCAGGGGCGGGTGCTGCCTGGCCCCAGAAGGCCTGCTCGATGCTCAGTTGGTAGTTGCCCAGCAGCGAGCTATGGCCGGCCCAGGTCAGGCCCAGGCCAATCAGCAAGTGCATCAGCGCTGCGGCTTGCAGCCAGCGCACCAATGCACGGCGCACAGCGGGGTGCGCTATAGATGAGTGGAGCATTCCGTGTCCTGTCGGCTTCCATGTCGGCCGGCAGTGTACCTCGATTTGCCGAGGCAGCGGCGCAACTGGCAGGCTACAACGCCTGGTAGCGCCCCTCGAAGTCACTCGCCAGCTGCTCCAGCGTCACGCTCCCCAGGCGCTCCAGCAGCAACGCCTGCGCCGCCTCGAAGGCATCGGTCAGCGCCGCATTGACCGCCTGTTCCACCAGGCACTGCGGGTGGTCGGTGGACAGACCGATGGCAAAGATCGACGCGCCGCCCAAGGCCTCATGGATATCCAGCAAGGTGATGTCGGCCAGCGGTTTGGCCAGCGTCCATCCGCCGCGGTGCCCCTTTACCGAGTTTACGTAGCCTTGCTCCTTGAGCAGGGCCATGGTTCTGCGCACCACCACCGGGTTGGTCCCGAGCATCTGCGCGATGGTTTCCGAAGTGGCGGGTTTGTCGTGCCGGGCCATGTGGATCAGCACGTGCAGCATGCGGGACAGGCGGGTGTCGTTTCTCATGGGTAATCGGCGTTCGGGAGATACCGGGCAGCCTCACACGAAACAACAAAGGTTACAAGACCATTGACGTATCGCGCTCATGTAACTTACGTTGTGTCGTGAGTTTCATAAGCGGGCCCTGGCCCCTGGGAGAATGAGCAAATGTTCGACGTGATCATTGTGGGCGGCAGCTATGCCGGTATTTCTGCGGGTTTGCAGCTGGCGCGGGCGCGCCGCAAGGTGCTGGTGATCGATGCAGGCGTGCGGCGCAACCGTTTCGCCCACAGTTCCCATGGCTTCCTCGGCCAGGATGGGCGCAACCCTGGTGCGATTGCCGAAGAGGCGCGTGGCCAGCTGCTGGCTTACCCGACGGTGCAGTGGCTGACGCAGTCGGCCGTTTCGGCAGTCAAGGATGGCGAAGGATTCGTGGTGGGCACTGTGAACGGCGAGCAGTTCAGCGGGCGCCGCTTGATCCTTGCCTCCGGTGTAGTGGATGAGTTGCCCGCGATCTCAGGCTTGGCAGATCGTTGGGGCCAGAGCGTGTTCCACTGCCCATACTGCCATGGCTACGAGCTGGATGGCGGGCCGATTGGCGTGCTGGCGGCGTCGCCGGTGGCGATCCATCACGCCATGATGCTGCCCGACTGGGGGCCGACCACGTTCTTCCTCAACGGCGTGTTCGAACCCGATGCCGAGCAGCTGGCGCAACTGCAGCGGCGCGACGTGCAGCTGGAGCGGGAAGGTGTTGTGGCCGTGGAAGGGGACCGCGCCAGTGTGACCCTCGCCAGCGGCCGCGTGGTCGAGTTGGCGGGGTTGTTCACCCAACCACGCACGCGCATGGCCAGCCCGCTGCCGGCGATGCTCGGCTGTGCGTTCGAAGACGGGCCGATGGGGGCGTTCATCAAGGTCGATGCACTGCGTGAAACCAGCGTGCCAGGGGTTTTTGCATGTGGTGATGCGGCGGTGGCCGCCGGCAATGTGGCGATCGCGGTGGGCGAGGGCGCCAGAACAGGCGGCGCGGCTCATCACTCATTGATTTTCCGCTAGGCCATTTTGGAATGTCGCAATCATTGCTCTGCAGGGGCGCGGCTTTGGGCGCCAAAGCGCTTGCGATACTCCGCTGGCGTCACGCCCACATGCCGCACAAACGCCCGCCGCAAGGTATCGGCATTGGCAAACCCGCACAACGCCGCCACCTGCTTCGGTGGTTCGCGCCCGACCTCCAGTCGCGCCCGTGCGGCATTGACCCTGGCCAGTTCGACCCAGGCTGCCGGGGTCATGCCCACGTCGTTCTGGAACACCCGCGCGAAGTGCCTGGGGCTGAGACCCACCCGGGCAGCCAAGTCAGCCACACCGTGATCCAGCGCCGGGTTGGCCGCAACATAGCGTTGCAGGCTCTGCAGCGCCGAGCGCCCGACAGGTGAGGTGCCGCCCTGGCGGCTGAACTGCAGCTGCCCGCCCGGGCGCTTGAAATACATCACCAGTTGCCCAGCCACCTGCCTGGCCACGTCCCGTCCCAGGTCTTCTTCCACCAGGGCCAGGGCAAGGTCCAGCCCTGCCGTTACCCCGGCGGCCGTGCGCAACTTGCCGTCATGCACCTGGATGGCATCTGCCTCGACCTGCACGCGAGGGTATCGCTCGGCCAGCGGTTGCGCCACGGCCCAGTGAGTCGTTACCCGGCGGTCATCGAGCAACCCCGCCGCCGCCAGGGCGAACGCGCCGGTACACACCGAACCGTAGCGCCGGCAGGCGCCCGCGCGCTGGCGCAGCCAGTCAAGAATGCCGGGGCGCAGGTACAGATCGGCGGCGTTTGGCGTACCGGCAACGAGCAAGGTATCGATGGCCTCCAGGTTTTCGCCGATCCAGCCATCGGCGAGCAGGCGCGTGCCCGAGGAGCTCACCAACGGGCCTGGTTCACAGGCCAGCAACAGCAGGCGATAGGCGTCGTACCCGACCTGGCGATTGGCCTCGGCGAACACATCGAGTGGGCCGCAGGCGTCCAGCAGTTGAACGCCGGGCATTGCCAGAATGGCCAGTGTCAGTGGGCGAGGGGGCATGGTGGCTCCGGGTAATGGCTTGCAAGTCCGTAATGCACCGACATTGGCAGGATATGACGCTACAAGTCAATTGAGGACGTTGGCCCCGGCCAGCAGACTGGGCACGTCATCAACCGACCCAGGAGCCACCATGTCCTCATCCATCGCCGGTATCGCGCTGCCCGACAGCGCCATGGCCCGTGAAATCACCGAACTCGTGCGCGACACGGCTTCCCCTTTGTTGTTTCACCATTCCAGCCGGGTGTTCTACTTCGCCGCCCTGGCCGGCCAACGTCTGGGGCTGAAGTACGACAGCGAGCTGCTTTACGCAGGTTGCATGTTCCATGATATGGGCCTGACCCATACCCATAGCAGTGACTGCTGCCGCTTCGAAGTCGACGGTGCCAACGCCGCCCGCGACTTTCTGCAGCAACATGGCATCGACGAGCGCGATGTCGAGCGGGTGTGGACGGCGATCGCGCTGCACACCACGCCAGGCATTCCAGAGCACATGCATCCGTTGATCGCCTTGGTCACCGCAGGTGTCGAGACCGATGTGCTGGGTTTGCACCATGAGGGGCTCAGCGCTGCGCAGCGGGATGCGGTGGTGCAGGCGCACCCGCGTGGGGCGCAGTTCAAGGAGGCGATCATTCAGGCGTTCTATGACGGGATCCGGCACAAACCGCAAACCACCTTCGGCAACGTCAAGGCCGATGTGATTGCTGACAAGGAGCCGGGCTTCCGGCCGGGTAACTTCTGCAGTGTGATTCGCCAGTCCTGCTGGGCCTGATCGCTGGATAGAGCACTGCCCTGTGGGACGCGTCAGCTTCCGGAAGCCGAGCAGGGCAGTTGCTCCACCGCCGGCGATGGGCTGGACAAGCCCCATCAGTGATTACCTGCGCCGTCATCGACCCCATCTATCACCCCATCCACCCTATCAATTTGACTGCGACATTCTGCCTCAGTAACGTGCGCGGCTCTTCGTTGTAGCCCCAGAGACCACCCGTTTTGCCTTCCCCCTGAACCACCCCCGCGTTACCCCGCAACCCGTTAATTCCTGACTTCCGGCATGCCTCTGGGCATGGCTGTCGTCCCTGCGTTCGAGTTTCTGAAATGTCTGTCAATGCCCCCTCCCGGATCACCGAGCTCGTCATCGAAGCCGGTGCCAAGAAAGCCCAATTGCCTACCCGCGCGTTGCTCATCCTCGGCTTCCTCGCCGGCGGCTTCATCTCGATGGGCTTCATCCTGGCCATCCATGTCAGCGCGATGATTCCCGGGCAATGGGCCTCGCTGGGCAACCTGCTGGGCGCCGCAGTGTTCCCGATTGGCCTGATACTGGTGATCCTGGCCGGGGGCGAGCTGCTCACTGGCAACATGATGAGCCTGCCGCTGGCCATGTTCGCTGGGCGCATTCGCCTGAGCGCGGTGGCGCGCAACTGGCTGCTGGTGACATTGGCCAACCTGCTGGGCGCGCTGTTCGTGGCGTACTTCTTCGGCCATCTGCTTGGCCTGACCGAGGGCGCATATCTGGACAAGACCGTGGCCGCCGCCACCAGCAAGGCCAGCGCCGACTTCGTCCATGCCTTTGTCTCCGGCATCGGCTGCAACTGGCTGGTGTGCCTGGCCGTGTGGCTGGCTTTTGCCAGCCGTGAGATGAGCGGCAAGATCCTCGGCATCTGGTTCCCGATCATGGCCTTCGTCGCCATCGGCTTCCAGCACGTGGTGGCCAACATGTTCCTGATCCCGGCGGCTATCTTTGCCGGTTACCTGAGCTGGAGCGCGTTGGTCGAGAACCTGGTCGCGGTGTTCCTCGGCAATGCGGTGGGCGGGGCGATCTTCGTCGGCCTGGCGTACTACGTGTCGTTCGGCGCTGCGGCCCAAGAGCAGGTAGCGGCGCCGTAAGCGCCTTTACCTCGTCGGCAAGGGGAAGGTAGCATTGGCGCCTCCTTCCTTTCCGGCTGTTCTGCCGTGCACCGCCCAGGCGTTGATTCGCGAAGCGGGCATACATGATGCCGACATGAGTACGGTCGCCTTGCCAAGGCGCACCGATAATCCGTCATCAAAAATTATCAGGATGATTCCATGATCATTCGCCAAGCGCTCGCTGCCGATCACCCTCGGCTGCTCGACATCTGGCTGCGCGCCGTGCGCGCGACGCATCAATTCCTGCAGGCGTCCGACATCGACGCACTGCTACCACAACTGCGCGATGTCTACCTGCATGCCGTCGAGCTGTGGGTGGCTGTTGACCCTGAAGACACGCCGCTGGGCTTTATCGGGCTCAACAAGAACCACGTGGAAATGCTGTTCATCGACCCTGACCTGCGTGGCCAGGGTATTGGCCGAGAACTGTTGGATTTCTGCCGCCGCTCACGCGATACCCTCAGTGTCGATGTGAACGAGCAGAATCCGCAGGCAGTGGGCTTTTACCTCCACTACGGCTTCGTGCAGACCGGGCGTTCGCCGCTGGACGGCGAAGGCCGGCCGTTCCCTTTGTTGCATATGGCTTTGCCTGACAAGGCGTAAGCAATAACGCTCAATCCTCCAGATCAGCGCCGTACTGCAAGCGCCTGAGGGTTGGCAACGTTCTTCGCGATGCCTTGGGCGAACGCCACCACGTTGTCGAAGGCATCGCCGAAGTACAGCTCGTAGCCGTTCTTTTCCACATAGCCCAAGTGCGGCGTGCTCATCACCCGCGGGTGCGTGAGCAGGGGGTGGTTCGGCTCGAGTATCGGCTCCTGTTCGAATACGTCCACGGCGGCGAAGCCCGGCCTGCCGGCGTCGAGCGCCTGCAGCAGGGCCCCGGGTGCAATCAGCTCGGCTCGGCTGACATTCACCAGCAGGCTATCGGGCTTCATCCGCGACAGGTCGTTGAAGGTCACCCCATGGCGCGTCGTATCTGACAGCCGCAGGTTCAGGCTAACGATATCGGCCTCGGCAAAAAACACCTCGCGCGAGGTCGCCGCCCGGTGCCCATCCGCCTCGGCCGCCGCCCGGCTACCGTCGCTGCCCCACACCAGCACGGGCATGTCGAACGCCTGGGCATAGCGCGCCAGGCGCTGGCCGATCTTGCCGTAGCCCCAGATCCCCAGCACCTGGCCGGCCACCGCCTGCCCCAGGTTTACCTGCCACTGGCCTTGCTTGAAGGCTTCGATTGCCGGCACCAGCTGGCGGCGGGCGTTGAGGATCAGTGTCCAGGCAAGCTCCGCCGGTGCCACTGGCGAGCCGCGGCCTTCGGTCACGACAATGCCGCGGGCCGTGCAGGCTTCCAGGTCCAGATGGCCAGCGACCTTGCCGGTCTGGCTGATCAGCTTGAGCTTCGGCAGCCGGTCGAGCAGGGCGGCATCGATGCGCGTGCGTTCGCGCGTGAGGACCAGGGCGTCGGCGCCGACGAAGCGGGTGGCCAGTTCGTCCAGCGAGGCGGGCTGCTTGTCGTGGAACACGCTCACTTCATGCCCGGCCAGGCGCTTGAAGCAGTCGAGTGAGCGGATCACGTTCTGGTAGTCATCGGGAATGGCAATGTGCATGGTGGTCGGCCCTGACGGTGTGTTGAGTCTGCGACTAAAGCATAACGCGGTCTTTGAGCGGCATTGTGTCGCGAAAGGGCCGCAGCGCGGCCCCATGATTTCATCAGCGATGCAGTTATTGCCGGGGCTGCTTCGCAGCCCTTTCGCGACACAAGGCCGCTCCAAAGCGGCGTCAGGCTGAAGTCAACGGCCAGCCCTGGTGATGCTCCACCAGAAAGTCCACAAACACCCGCACCCGCGCCGGCATCGCCGGCCCGCCGACGAACACCGCATGCAGTGGCTCGCGGTCGCCCGGGTTGTAGTCTTCCAAAAGCGCTACCAGTTGGCCGTTTTTCAGCTCATCAACTACGGTGAAGGTCCCGATCCGCGCAATCCCCGCTCCCAGCCTGGCCAGTTGTGCCAGCGCCTCGCCACTGCTGCATTCGATATTGCCCGTTACCTTCAGTGAATAATCCTCACCCTCCCGACGAAACGGCCAGTCCGGCGCTGCCCGCCGGAAGTTGAAGCGCAGGCAGTTGTGCTGCGTCAGGTCCTCCGGTACCTGCGGCGTACCGCAACGGGCCAGGTATTCAGGCGAAGCCACCACCACCTGGCCGGTATGGCCGATGCAGCGTGCGCTCAGCGAGCTGTCCGGCAGTGGGCCAAAGCGCAGCGCCACATCGGCCTGGCCGCCATGGATATCGGCGATTTCGTCACTCAGCGTCAGGTCCACCACCACCTGCGGGTAACGGGCGCTGAACGCGGTCAGCAACGGCACCACCGTCAGTCGCCCATGCCCCAGTGCCGCGCTGACCCGCAAGCGCCCGCGCGGTACGCCCTGGTCAGTGATCGCCTCTTCGACTTCGAGCAGGTCCGCGAGGATGCGCCGAGCCCCGCGCAGGTATGCCTCACCCTCGGTAGTGAGGGTGATAGCCCGGGTGGTGCGCAGCAGCAGGCGTGTGCCCAGGCGCTGTTCGGCGCGGGCGATGATGCGGCTCACCGCCGAGGGCGTCAGGCCCAACCCCCGCGCCGCGGCGGACAGGCTGCCTTCATCCACCACCTTGGCAAACACCTCCATCTCTCCGGATCGCCCGTGGTAGTCCATCTGTGCCTCCAGCGCAAAGGTGATTGCCGAAAAACCGGTCTAGTGCATTCAAAAGCAGGATCGTAGCATTCCCGTCATAGATAAGGAGCCTTGTATGCGTATCAATCCCCCTCTCGTGGCACTCGCCATCGGTGCCTTCGGCATCGGTGTTACCGAGTTCGCCCCCATGGGCATGCTGCCCAGCATCGCCGCCGACCTCGGCGTTTCCATCCCTGCCGCCGGGCTGTTGGTCAGCGCCTACGCGGTCGGCGTGCTGCTCGGCGCGCCACTGATGACCCTGGCCACCGGCAAGATCCCGCGCCGCTACCTGCTGATCGGGCTGATGGCGATCTTCACCCTGGGCAACCTGATGTCGGCGATGGCCACCGACTATCAAAGCCTGATGGTCGCACGCATCGTCACCTCGCTTAACCATGGTGCGTTCTTTGGCGTCGGCTCGGTGGTCGCGGCCAGCGTGGTTCCGCCCGAGAAGCGGGCTGGCGCGGTGGCGGCAATGTTCATGGGGCTGACCCTGGCTACCATCGGCGGCGTGCCACTGGCTACCTGGTTCGGTGAGCTGCTGGGCTGGCGCACGGCGTTCTGGGGTATTGCCGGCCTGGGCCTGGCCGCGATGGTCTCGCTGTGGTTCGCACTGCCCAACCTGCCGCTGCCGAAAAGTGGCGGTGCGATGGCCGAAATCCGTGTGCTTGGCCGCGGGCCGGTATTGTCGGCGCTGGCGCTGACCGTGGGGGGTTCCAGTGCGATGTTCACCGTGTTCACCTACATCGCGCCGATCCTGCATGCCCAGGCACAGGCGTCGACGACTTTCATCACCGCCATGCTGGTGCTGTTCGGCATCGGTTTGACCCTGGGCAACATGTGGGGTGGCAAGGCGGCGGACCGCTCGATCGAGCGAACCTTGATGGTGTCGCTGGCGGTGCTGATTGCCGTGCTGCTGGTGTTTCCGGCCACCTTGGGCTGGTCGCTGCCGACCGCGGTGGCGATCCTGGTGTGGGGAATCGCCAGCTTCGCCCTGGTACCACCGCTGCAGATGCGCGTGATGGAAGCTGCCAAGGACGCGCCGAACCTGGCGTCGGCAGTGAACATCGGCGCGTTCAACCTGGGCAACGCGATTGGCGCGGCGCTGGGTGGCGCAGTGATCAATGCGGGGCTTGGGTATCCGGCGGTTTCGTATGCCGGGGCAGGGATGGCGCTGCTGGGGCTGGTACTGACCATCGCCTGGCGGACGCGGCCAGTGGTGCCAGTTCAGCAGGCGGCGGTATAACTGACAGTGGGCTGCAAGGCAGCCCCATTTCTATAGACTTGCCCAGCCTCGATAAGGAAATCACCATGCATCCTACCCAGGCCGATATCGAAGCCCTGCTGTCATACCAATCCCGGCTCTACCCCAATGGCGTGCCGATCAAGACTTACACACTCAAGGAAGGCAGCCGTTGGCCCGACTATGAAGCAGTGGTCAGTGCCTTTTATAGAGAGGCCGCCAGGGACTGCTGGACCGACATCAACTACCGGCCCAGCGCCAACGACCTGCTCAGCGCCCCCGACACCATCGCCCAAGCCACCTTGCCCCAACTCCAGAGCCTGCTGACCTACTGCGTGCGCGGTGAACGCTTCTGTGACGGCCACTGGGCGGCAATGATCGAAAAGGGCCACGTGCTGCGCATCCTTACCCGCTTGGTCGCGTTTGCCTGAGGGCACATAAATGGCTTGGCTCGACGCAGCGTCGTAAATTAGAATCGGTCGCATTTGCGCCCATTCCAGAGCCGCCCCCATGATCGACACCGCGCCGCCCCCGGAGCCCAGCCTGCCTGCCCTCTACCGCGAACACCGTGGCTGGCTGGAAGCCTGGCTGCGCCGGCGCCTGGGCAACGCGTGGGATGCCGCTGACCTTAGCCAGGACACCTTTCTGCGCGTGCTTGCCAGCGCCCAGCCCTTGGAGAACATCCGCGAACCGCGTGCTTATCTGCTGACCGTGGGCAAGCGCCTGCTGAGCAACCTTCATCAGCGCCGCAGCCTCGAAAAGGCCTACCTCGACGCGCTGGCACAACAGCCCGAACAGAGTCTGCCATCCCCCGAACAGCGCTGGATTCTGCTGGAAACCCTGCAAGCCCTGGATGAGTTGCTCGATGGCCTCAAAGCTCCTGTGCGCAGGGCCTTTCTCTGGAGCCAACTGGAGGGCCTGGGCTACGCCGAAATCGCCTTGCGCCTCAATATCTCCGAGCGTACTGTCAAACGCTACATGGCCGTGGCCTATGAGCATTGCCTGCTGGCGGATCTCTGATGGCTACGCACTCTGCCGAGGCGCGCGAAGTGGTGCGCGCCGCCGCCCGTTGGTTGGCACTGCTCGAGTCCGGCGAAGCCAGCTCCGCCGACCTCCAGCGCCTGGCGCAATGGCGCGCCAGCAGTAGCCTGCACGAAAGCGCCTGGCAAAAGGCCTTGCTGCTGCGCGAACGGTTCTCGCAACTACCCAGCGAACTGGCCATGGCCACCCTTGGCCGCCCGGACGCCAGTCGACGGGCTTTGCTCAAGCAAGCCTTGGGCATCGCCGCCCTGGTGCCGACGGCCTGGTTGCTTAGCCGTCAGTTGCCGTTGGAAGCCTGGATCGCCGATATGCACACCGCTGTTGGCGAGCGCAGGCAGATGACCTTGAGCGACGGCACCGCGTTGAAGCTGAACACCGACAGTGCCGTCAACATCGACCTCAAGGCAGGGCGTATCAGGCTTGTGCGCGGGGAGGTGGCAATCAGCGTACCCGAAACAGTCAACCTGAGCCTTCAAGTACCGTTTGGTCAGGTCGCTATCAGCGGTGCCGAGGTCTGTGTGCGAATGTTCGATGAGGCTTGCCGCGTGATGGTCTTGCGTGGGGTTGCGACCTTGCAGCCGCTACGCGGCACTGCCATCACCCTGCAGGCCGGCCAGCAGGCTAGCCTGGTGGCAACCGGCCTGGGTTCGGTCTCGGCCGTGGACGACTTGCTGCTGGGTTGGCGTGACGGCGTGCTGCGGCTGGACGACCGCCCCCTCGGCGACCTGCTGCACGAGCTGCGGCGCTACCGCCCCGGCCTGTTGCGCTGGGCGCCTGAACTGGAATCTTTGCGGGTTACCGGCACCTTCCGCCTCGACGACACCGACCGAGTGCTGGCGCTGCTCGCCGCCAGCCTGCCCCTGGAGGTACATGCCCGTACCCGTTTCTGGGTGACGCTGGCCCCGCGAGAAAATCGTGCATGAGGCTGTCCCCTTTTTTTCCCTCGCCGGTCATTACCGGTAAGAGAACATAAAGGGAGCCTGTTTCAATGCCAGCCGTAACGCCATACCGCCTCATCCCGCTGGGCTTCGCCATGAGCCTGTTGCTGAACGTGCCTGCCTGGGCCGACGAGCAACCCCGCCGCAGCTACGGGATCCCTGCCGGCAGCCTGGGCGCCGCGCTGACCCGCTTCGCCGAACAGGCCGGCATCAGCTTGTCGCTGGACCCGGCACTGGTCAGTGGCCGCCAGAGCGGCGGCCTGGCTGGGAGCTACAGCGTCGACGAAGGCTTCCTGCAACTGCTGCGCGGCAGCGGCCTGCAACTGCAGCCGGTAGGCGAGGGTGCCTTTACCCTGATGCCGGCCCCGCAAGGCGCTGATGCCCTGGAGATCGCCCCGACCACCATCGTCGGTGGCCAGGCCTCGCCCAGCGATGTCCAGCCCTATGCCGGTGGCCAAGTCGCCCGCAAGGGCTCGCAAGGCCTGCTCGGCTCGCGGGACTTCATGGAAACACCGTTCAGCATGACCACCTACACCAGCGAACTGGTGAAAAACCAGCAGGCCCGCACCCTGGGCGACCTGGTGGCCAGCGACCCGTCGGTGCGCGCCACCAACCCGGCAGGCGGGCGTTTCGAGCAGTTCACCATTCGTGGCTTCAGCCTGTTCAACAGCGATGTGTCCTACAACGGCCTGTACGGCATCCTGCCGACCTATTCGATCGACATGGAAATGGCCGACCGCGTAGACATCCTCAAGGGCCCGAGCCAGCTGATCAATGGCATCTCGCCGCGGGGCAGCGTCGGCGGCGCCATCAACGTGGTACCCAAGCGCGCCGGCGACAAGCCGATCACCGAGTTCACCGGCAGCTATGCCTCGGGTAGCCAGGCCGGAGGGGCAGTGGACGTCGGCCGCCGCTTCGGCGAAGGCGATCAGTTCGGCCTGCGTTTCAACGGTGTGAAACAGTCCGGCGCCACCGAATGGGACCACCAGAGCGTCGACCGCGAAATGGCTGTGCTGGGCCTGGATTTTCGCGGCGAACGCCTGCGCCTGTCGGCCGACCTTGGCCACACGGAGCGTGACACCGACGCCCCGCAGGAACGCGTGCTGGTCGGCGCCAACGCCAAGGTGCCGGATGCCAGCGATGTGCACCACAACTACGCCCAGGCCTGGAGCAAGGCGCGCACCAACGACACCTTTGGCGCGCTGAATGCCGAGTACGACCTCAGCGATTCGCTCATGGCCTACGGCGCGGTCGGCGCCCGCAAGAGCAACCACGACTTCCTGCGCCACAACGTGTCGATCATCAACGACGCCGGTGACTTCACCGTACAGCCACGCGATTTTACCCGCGACGAGTCGGTGCGCACGGCCCTGGCCGGGCTGCGCAACTGGTTTCACACAGGCCCCGTCAGCCATGAACTCAACCTGGCTGCCAGCTACTTCTACATGGACTTCACCAATGGCGGCGCGCGCTATGCGTCGGCGCCAAGCAACCTGTACAACCCGGTCGCCACGTCAACACCCGGCACGCCGACGCGCATCGACCCCGAGGTGTACACCGAGAACCGTTTCTCGGGGGTTGCGTTGGCCGACACCCTCGGGTTCTTCGACGACCGGCTGCTGCTGACCTTGGGGGCCCGCTGGCAACGGGTGCAGGTGGACGACTGGAGCGATGGCGTGAAAGGCGACACGGCCTACGACGAGGAGAAGGTTTCGCCTTCGGGTGGTGTACTGCTCAAGATCACCGATAAGCTGTCGCTCTACGCCAACTACATGGAAGGCCTGAGCCAGGGCAAGATCGCCCCGTCGACCTCGGTCAATGAAGATCAGATCTTCCCGCCATTCATCAGCCGCCAGGTCGAGGTCGGCGCCAAGTACGACCTGGGCCGAGTCGCCTTCACTGCCAGCGCCTTCCGCATTCGCCAGCCGGCCTACGAGACCAACGCCACGTCACGGGTGTTCGGCCCCAATGGCAAACGCGACAACCGCGGTATTGAGCTCAGCGTGTTCGGCGAGCCGCTCGATGGCGTGCGGCTACTGGGCGGGGTGATGTACATCGACAGCGAACTGACCGATACCGTGAACGGTGCCTTCGACGGCAACCGTGCGCCGGCCACGCCGGAGTACAACGTCAACCTCGGCGCCGAGTGGGATGTTCCCGGGGTGAACGGGCTGACACTGACGGCGCGGGGCATTCATTCCAGCTCGCAGTACCTGGACCAGGACAACAGCAAGCAGATCGACGGTTGGGAACGCTTCGACCTCGGCGCGCGCTATGCCTTCAAGGTCGACGCCACCGAGGTCACCTTGCGTGCCAGTGTCGAGAACGTGATGGATGAGCGCTACTGGGCATCGGCGGGGGCGTCCGATGACAGTGAGCCGGGGCTGACCTTGTCTACGCCGCGTACTTACCTGCTATCCGCCACCCTCGGCTTCTGAATGTTAGACGCGGTCTCTTGTAGGAGCGGCCTTGTGTCGCGAACGGGGCGCGAAGCGCCCCCAGGATTTCAGCTTCGCCCATTCAACTGCCGGGGCCGCTGCGCGGCCCTTTCGCGACACAAGGCCGCTCCTACAAAAAAGCAGCAGATCAGCCATCAAGGCAGGCCGTTGCGGCCATGGGCAAGGTAGCCTGGCCGCTGGCTGAGGCGGTCGTAATAGGCACTCACGGCGGGCAACCGAGGGTGGTCTATCGGTGTGGCGAACCAGCGCTGTACCGACAGGCCGATGGGGATGTCGGCCAGGGTGAAGCGCTCCCCGGCGACGAACGCGCCGGTCGCAGCCAGTTGCCGGTCGAGGATGCCCATGTAGCGCGCCCACTCTGCGCAACCGGCAGCCAGCGCGTGAGCATCCTGGTGCGCGGGCGAGTGGCGCACCCGCGACATGAACGGGTAGCTCCACGCCCGGTTCAGGTCCGAAGCCTGCCAGTCGATCCACTGGTCGATGCGCGCCCGCGCCTGCGCTTCGCCGGGGTAGCAGGCCGCATCGCCATAACGGTTTGCCAGGTAGCGGATGATGCTATTGGATTCCCACAGCGTGAAGTCGCCGTCCTGTATCACCGGGATCATGGCGTTAGGGTTGAGCGCGAGGAATTGAGGGGCGTCGGTAGACTGGAAGCCGTTGCCCCAGTCTTCACGCTCGAACGGAATGTTGAATTCGGCGCAGGCCCACAACACCTTGCGCACGTTGATCGAAGAGGCCCTGCCCAGTATCCGCAACATGCCGTCATCCTTGATGGAGGGAGTGCTGATCGTCGATCAGCGGGCTCCCTCCGGTCAAGCGGGTTCTAGCGGCTGGCGAACTGCGCTGCGAGCTTGACCGCGGCGCGTTCAAAGGCTGCCTTCATCGCTTCCACCACGGCGTCGTCGTGCTCGAACGACAGGTACAGCCGCCCATACGGTGAAGGCATTACCAGCAACCCGGCTTCGCGCAGCGCCAGGTGCAGCGCCTGGCTGAACACCGCGCTGCCCACCGCCACTGCCTGCGCGTAGGTGGTCGGTGCCTGGCGCGACGGCCACAGGCTGAAGACATTGCCATAGCCGCTGGTGCTCACCACGATGCCCTGGGCTTCGAAAATCGCCTCCACCGCCTGGCGCAGCTGCTGGCCACGGGCGATCAGGCCGGGGTAATCGTGCTGGTCGAGTTGCGCCAGGGTGCTCATCACCGCCGCACAGGCCAGCGGGTTGCCGCTGAAGGTACCACCGCGCAGCACCTTGCCTTGTTCGAAAGCGTCCAAGACCTCCGGTTTGCCGACGATGGCCGACACCGGCACGCCATTGCCGATGGCCTTGCCAACGCTGGCGATGTCCGGGTCGAGCCCGGCCAGCTGGCTGGCGAGCCCGGCGTGCAGGCGAAAGCCCATCAGCACCTCGTCGGCGATCACCAGCGCACCATGCCGGCGGGCAACGTCCTGCACATGCTGCAGGTAGCCGGGGTCCGGCATCAGGCAGCCGGCGTTGGCCAGCATCGGTTCGAGGATGACGGCGGCGATGTCCTGGTCCTCGGCGAACAGCCGCTCGACGTCGTCGAAGTCGTTGAAACGCAGTAGTGTGGTACGGGCCGTGGCGGGGCGCTGGCCATCGGCGAACGCGGCCTCGGTGGAGCCGACATTGCCGAAGCTGACATCGTCGAACCAGCCATCGAAGCCGGCCGCCATCTTGGCGATACGCGCCCGCCCGGTGTGGGCCCGGGCGGCGCGGCAGGCCAGGTGCACGGCCTCGCTGCCGGAGTTGGTGAAGATCACCTTGCTCAGCGCGCCAGTGTGCGCGGCCAGTGCCGTGGCTGCGGCGTGTTCGCGCACATGGGCCCACGACGGCGAGGCGGAGTCGGCGAGGGCCGCGGCCACCTGATCATTGACCGTGTCGTTGGCGTGGCCGAGCAGCACGGCGCCGAAGCCGAGCGCAGTGTCGATGTAGCGGCGGCCCTGGTCGTCGTGCAGGTACGGGCCCTTGCCGTTGCGGATGAACAGGGCCTGGCCGTCGAGATCAGGCAGGATACGGGCGGCGCTGGAAACATCGCCTACGAGATTGCGCATGGGTACCTCGGTGTTCTGGTCGGGTGCTTGGGGCTCAGCGGGTATTCCACGGGCTCTGCGCGAGCTTGTGTTCGAGGAAGTCACGGAACACGCGGATACGCGGGCTGAGGTGCTTGCGATTGGTGTAGATCAGGTAGATCGGCTCGACGCTGTCGGCGCTGTACGCCTCCAGCAACGGCACCAGGCGGCCTTCCTGGATGTCCTGGCCAATGTGGAACTCCGCCAGGCGCACGATGCCGGCACCGCCGAGGGCCAGGTCGCGCAGCAGGTCGCCCTGGGCGAAGGTGGCCTTGGGCACCACCGGCACGGTCATGGTCTGGCCATCGACGATGAAGCTCCAGGTGTTCCACACGCTGCTGAAGCCGAAGGAAAAGCACGTATGCTCAAGCAGCTCGCCAGGGTCCGCCGGGGTGCCGTGGCGCGCCAGGTATTCGGGAGCCGCGGCGATAATCCAGCGGCTTTGGCCGATCTTGCGGGCGATGCGCGTCGAGTCGGGCAGGACGCCGCTGTGGATGGCCACGTCCAGGCCCTGGTCGAACTGGTCGGTGAATTGCGCGCCGACCTGGATATCCACGGTCAGCCCTGGGTAGGCGGCCAGGAACTCCGGCAGCCAGGGGATGATCTGGTGCTTGGCGAAGGTGGTCATGGTGTGCACGCGCAAGGTCCCGCTGACCCGGGTCGGGAAGGCCTCGGCCAGCGAATCGGCCTCGGCCATGGCATTGACCACCGCCCGTGCGCTGACCAGGTAGGCGCTGCCTTCCTCGGTCAGTGTCAGGCTGCGTGTGCCGCGCTGGAACAGGCGCACCTGCAGGCGATCCTCAAGCCGCGAAATCAGCTTGCTGATGGCCGAGGGCGTCATCCCGCAGGCCCGCGCAGCGGCAGAGAAGTTGCCGTGCTCGGTGGCCCAGAGAAACGCCAGCAGTTGCGTGTAGTTGTCCATGTTCCGCCTCCGGTGATTGAGCAGAAGACTGGCAGCGCGGCCGGGTGCTGGCAACCTGTGGTCAGCGAATGAACTGCTCGATGTAGTCGTCCGGCAGGCCCAGCGCCTTGTAGTGGGCACGGGCGCTTTCCAGCTTGGTGAACACATCCTCGTAGCCCACCGCCACGCCCTGAGGGTCCACGTAGGTGTAGCCACCCTGCACATGGAACCAGGTGATCATTTCTTCGACATCTTCCGGCACGAACAGGGTGTGCGTCTCGCCCGGTGGCTCGTAGGCGAACGAGCCTTCCTTGGCGACCCAGTCGTGCTCCAGGTAGAACCAGCGGCCCTTGAGCACCAGGGCATGTACGCCGCCGGTGTGGCGGTGGCGCGACAGCACGCCGCTCTGGCGCACCCGCAGCAGATTGATGTAGTAGCCGCCGGAGACGTTCAGCAGCAGGGGCTTGAACGACACCGAGGCGGTCACCGGTACCCATAGCTGGTCATCTTCAAGCCACGTGCCCAGCACGCCGGGGTGGACCATGTCGGGTGACATGAAGGGGACTTGCGGCAGTTGATAGGGGATGGCCAGTTCGTCGGGTTTGCGGGCTACGGTCATGATAGGTTCCACACGGGTTTCTTGGAGTGTCCGGGGCGGTCTGCCCCGGGGTGTCATCAGCTTAGGGGTGTGCTGCAGGCTGAAAAAGGCACTGGCCGGCACACCCGCTGTGAAGCGGCGTCACAGTTCAGGCGGTGGTGGGTTCATCCAGGCGCAGCGCGGCGCGCTGGGCCGAGAGCACCGGCTGGCGCTTCTGCAGATAGGCACCGATGGCCACCAGCACGGCGGTCAGACCGAGGGTGGAGAGCAGTTCTGCGCGCTGCCCCGGGAAGGCCGCCATGACCGCGAATACGCCGACGATGAAGGCAATGGTCAGCAGGGTCAGCCAGGGGAACAGCCACATGCGCACCTCCAGGCGTTTGCCCAGCGCCACCAGCTTGCGGCGCATGCACAACTGGGTGACGGCGATCACGAGGTACATCAGCAGGGCCAGTGCGCCGCTGGTGGCCAGCAGGAACTGGAACACCTCGGCGGGCAGCAGGTAGTTGGCCGCCAGGGCCGCAAGCGCGGCGCCTGCGGTCAGGGCGACGGCCAGCAGCGGTACGCCTTGCGCGGTGGTGTGCGAAACCGCCTTTGGGGCGTCGCCGCGCCGGGCCAGCGAGTAGGCCATGCGCGAGGCGGTGTAGATGGCCGAGTTCAGGCAACTGGTCACTGCCACCAGCACCACGATGCTCATGATGCCCGGCGCCCAGGGGATGTTCATGGCGTTCAGCACGGCCTGATAAGAGCCTTGTGCCAGGCCCGGGGCATTCCACGGGATCAGGCACACGACCACGAACATCGAACCGAGGTAGAACAGGCCCAGGCGCCACACGACGGCGCGGATGGCCTTCTTGATGTTGGCTTTCGGGTCTCGCGATTCGGCCGCGGCAATCGTCACCACTTCACTGCCCTGGAAGCTGAACATGGCGGTCAGAAGCGCGGCGACGATGGCCACGTTGCCCTTGGGCGCGAAACCCCCGTTGGCCCACAGGTTGCTGATACCGCTGGTCGACGAGCCCGGCATCAGGCCGAAAATCGCCAGCACGCCAAGCACGATGAAGGTGACGATCGATACCACCTTGAACAGCGACAGCCAGTATTCCAGGGTGCCGAACGAGCCGACGCTGAGGCTGTTGCAGCCGATCAGCACCAGGCTGATGGCAAAGGCGGTGAAGGCGTGGGGCAAACCCAGCCAGTCGCCGAGGATGTTGCCGGCGACGATGGCCTCGATGGCGATCACCAGCACATAGAACCACCAGTACAGCCAGCCGATCGAGAACCCGGCCCAGCGGCCGATGGCCTGGTCGGCGTAGGAGGAAAACGAGCCGGTGTCCGGCCGGGCCGTGGCCATCTCGCCGAGCATCTGCATCACCAGCACCACGATCGCTGCCGCGATTACATAAGCCACCAGCACGGCGGGCCCGGCCGCAGCGATGGCGTTGCTCGACCCTACGAACAGCCCGGCACCGATGACCCCGCCGATCGAGATCATCGTCACTTGCCGGCCTTTCAGGCCATTCCCCAGCTTGTCGTTTTGCATCTGTTGTTCGCCACGCATCGGCTCGCACCTCGGTTGCACGCTTGTTGTTGTCATGGGCCATCGGTGAGACGGCCTTGATCGCTACCTTATGCGGCAAACCGGCGGAGGATTAGGCGCTGTGGCGGCACAGCGGGTGTGACGAGCGTTCACAATGCGGGACGTGATGGCAGACATTCGCCCCCGGCTCTGGCAAGGTGGAACGCCGATCACACCAGGCTCGAGTCGCCCCATGGATGCCGTCTACCTCATCGCCCTCGGCGCCATCGTTGCCGGTTTCGTCCAGGGCCTTTCCGGCTTTGCCTTCGGCATGGTCGCCATGTCGTTCTGGGCCTGGGGCCTGGAACCGCGGCTGGCGGCGTCGCTGACCGTGTTCGGCAGCTTCGCCGGCCAGCTCATTGCCGTGTTCAGCGTGCGCCGCGGCTTCAGCTGGGCGCTGCTGTGGCCGTTCGTGCTCGGCGGCCTGGCCGGCATTCCGCTGGGGGTGTGGGTGCTGCCGTACCTGGACATGCTCTGGTTCAAGGCCGTGTTCGGCACGCTGCTGGTGCTGTGGTGCCCGCTGATGCTGCTGGCGCCACGCTTGCCACGGCTGCCGGGCAACCGTCTGGCCGATGGCGCGGTAGGGCTGGTGGGTGGGGCGCTGGGCGGAATCGGTGGCTTTACCGGCACAGTGCCTACACTGTGGTGTACCTTGCGCGGCTTCGAGCGCGATACCCAGCGCGCGGTGATCCAGAACTTCAACCTGTCGATGCTGCTGGTGACCCTGCTCACCTACCTGGGCACCGGGGTGGTGACCCGCGACATGCTGCCGGCGTTCGGCGTGGTGCTGCTGGCCATGGCGCTGCCAGCGCTGTTGGGTACGCGGCTGTACCTGGGGATCAGCGAGCTGGCGTTTCGCCGGGTGGTGCTGGGGCTGCTGACCGCCTCCGGGGTGGCCATGCTGATGGCGTCGCTTCCGGCATTGTTGAGCCGTTGAGCGCTTGCCTGGCGGCGCTTAACTTGGCACCCTTTGCGCCGCATCAATCCTCCGTGCCGTAACAGAAGGAAACGCACCGTTGAGTTGGGACAAAGTCGGCAAACGCCTGGTAGCCATGCTGATTGGCCTGATGGTCTTGCTGGTGGCTTATGGGCTGCTCAAGGACCACCCACGGCTCGACGCGACCCTGACTTACGCCTATCTCACCTATCCCAGCCAGTTCAGCGAGCGCATCAGCAAGGCCAACGAGCAGCTCAAGTACGAGCAGTTGCAGCCGCGCATCAACCGTATTGGCGATGGCGCATTGAACCCGTATCAGGTCGACAAGCTGATTGAGCTGGTCCAGGCACCTTATGCGCAACTGTTCGCCAAGCCCTTCGAGGCCGGGTTGGTCGATCACCGTACCGGCTTGCTGATCGACCTGCACAACCTTGGCGACAGTGACGTGCGCCAGGTGAAGATCCGCCTGCCAGCCAAGGGCCTGGTGCAGGTGCGCGATGCGGCGGGCAACGACACCCTTTACGAAGCGGCGACGGCGCAGGTGGAGATACCGGCCATCGAGCAGGGCGGGGCATGCAAGGTCTGGGTGTATTTTGATGCCGACTATTCGCAGATTCGCCAAGGCGGTATCAGTGTCAGTTTTGCCGGTGGCGAGGCGGATGTGCGGGTCTATCGCGAGTTCACCGGGTTCCAGGCGCTGGTGGCGCGCTACAGCCGCGAACTGGTGGGGCTGCTGGGTGTGTTGCTGCTCGGGGTAGTGGGCATGGGGTACGCCTGCCTCGCCCGGCGGCGGATGGTGGCTTGAGGGGATCGCCTTTGTTCTTGCAGCGCCTGTGAGATCGAGCGCCGCCCGCGCGGCGATCGATCTCCCAACTGTCTCTTCTCCACATCTCCTAGCCCACGAGACACGCTCATAAATCTGGGGGGGGGGGGGGTGGGTGGGGGGGGGGGGGGGGGGGGGGGGGGGGGGGG
>NZ_JBKGGW010000052.1:0-30917 GCF_052041945.1 Pseudomonas sp. SMN11
CTTTGAAATCACCGACAAGAACGGCACCGTAGTACATTCCGGCAATACCCCAAGCACCGTTACCCTGAAGTCTGGAAAAGGCTATTTCTCGGGGCAGACCTATACCCTCCGATTCAAGAAGGAAGGGTACCCAGACAAGACCGTGGAACTGGATTCGAGCCTGAGCGGTTGGTACTGGGGCAATATCCTGCTCGGCGGGGTTATCGGTATGCTGATAGTCGATCCCCTGACCGGCGCCATGTACAAGCTGCCGGAATTCGCGTCTGCAGATATGGGCAAACCATTGGCGGAGACTGGCGAGCAGCCCCTGAAAGTTGGCGTTATCGACGATTTGACTGCCGCTCAGCGCGAGCGCCTTGTTCCAGTTAACTGATCGAGGGACGAACCCTGATCTCCGTGGCTGAATAAAACGTAGCAGCGGGTTTGCGCTGGTGACCCGCTGCGTATCGAACCTTGCAGCCATATGGCGGTTGTATGGGGTAATCCCAAAGTGCGTCTGCCGCGCGGATTTTGGAGCGGTCTAGTTAATGAACCTGACTCGACCACTTACGCTGCGTAGCCAGCGCCAACAACTCCCGCTGCCCGGAAATCCCCAACTTGCGATACAGCCGCTTGATATACGTAGCCGCACTCGACAGCTGAATACCCATCCTCGCGCTGATGTCCTCAACCTCACACCCAGCCAGCATCAATTGCAGCAGCTCCTGGTCACGCCGAGTCAGTTCCGGGTACAGACTGACAACTCGTTCACTGAGCAGCGCCGGCATTTCATTGGCTTCGAGATAAGCCCGGTAATGCAGACGCGAGATTTGTACGATCAACGGCGCCGCTGTTTCGATGACACTTATCTCATTGGCTGAAAAACGCCTATGTTCACGCCCCCGATAGAAATTCACCGACAGCCAGCGGTTACCCTCGCAATGGGTCAGCAGCGCAACCCGTTCGGAAATCTGCGGCAGTTCGTAGCAGATACGTCGGTAGTCGCGGTGGGTGATGTCTTCGATGCCTTGGCGTTGCACCAGGATGCGGTCGCTTGTCGACCGGCTAGGCCGCGCGGTCATCGCCTGTTGGTTGCCATCCATGCTGTAAAAGCGTTCGGCGTAGTTGCTGGAGATCCTGGGCAGCTCGATCATCCGGGCGCGGTCGGCGAAGGAAATGATCTGCGGGCTGCGGTTGGGGCTGTAGGCGAAGATGGTGCACTGGGCCAAGGGGACTTGGGCGCTGACCAGTTTCAGCATGTCGGCGGCCAGTAGCTTGCCGTGGCTTTCGCGGGTGCGGGAGAGCAGTGTGGCGGTTTGCTCGATGCTCAGGCGGAAGTCGGTCGTGGAGGGGCGTAGTGGCCAGAATTCCATGCTGTGCTCCCTGGGGAAAAGGCATGATTTATTGTTTTGGGCGGCCCCTTGGCGTGGGCTGTTGGGCAGGATACCTAATTTGTGAATGCGGCGCGGGGTGGCCGGAAGGGTGGTGCGGTGCATGGAGCGGGGTGTGTGGTGTTTGCGGGTAGATTACTGATGCTGTGAGTTAGGTGAATGGGGCCGCTTTGCGGCCCTTTCGCGACACAAGGCCGCTCCTACAGGTATTGCGCCGGATTAGAGTGCGGCGCTGAGGCTGCTCAGGTTGGCTGGGCTGATATCTCCTGGGCAACCCAGGCCTTGAATGCCTCCGCTACTGGGGATGGGTGCATCGCGCCTGATTGTGCCAGCACCACTTTTTGCGGTGATACGTCCTCCAGCAGTGGCCGGCATAACAGCGGCGTGCCGTCATAGCAGTGGTCACCTGCGGGGCGGGTGCAGGACAGGGCGACGCCGTAGCCATGGGCGACCAGGCCTCTTTGCATCTCGAAGGTCTGGGTAAATTGCTGGGTGCGTGGTTGCAGGTTATGCGCCCAGAACAGTGAGAGAAAATACTCACGGGTTTGTGCGATGTCTTCCAGGATCACGCACTCTTGCGCCAGCTCTTGCAGCGGTATCGCGGCCAGGTGGGCCAGCCGATGGTCGGTGGCGATCAGCGCGTAGGGTTTCAACTCCGCCAGTATCTGGCGTGGCATCGTGGGGTCGAGGCCGATGTCATACGTCAGCGCGAGTTCGGCTTTGCCGGCGCTCAGGTGGCGTTGTACGCCTGCCAGGTCGGTCTCGAACAGGGTCACCTCGACCTCGGGGTACTGCTTGCGAAAGCTCGATAGCAGCCGTGGTGCGTAGTAAGGGCCCAAGTCTTGAAAGCAGATCAGCGACAGGTTGCCTCGCAGCGTGCCTAGTGTGGGGTCGGCCTTTTGATTCATGGCGATGGCCATGCCGATGATTTCGCGGGCCTGGGCCAGCAAGCGCGTGCCGGCTGACGTCAGCTCCAGCCCGCGGCTGACCTGGCGGCGGAAAAGGCGTTCGTTCAGCGCTTCTTCAAGTTGGGCAATCGCCACCGAAACCGAGGGCTGTGAGACGTGCCGGGCTCTCGCGGCAGCGCTGATGCTGCCATGTTCGGCCACGGCGACGAAGTACTCGAGCTGCCTGAAGGAGAACCCTATCATGTTTTCCTATACTCAAAATTAGGAAATATATTCTTTTCCTATTGGTACCGAAAAGCAATACTCGCCTTGCACCTTGCTTACTTCAGTTAAAAGCCAGATCGCCCGTTAAGTGAAATAGGCGGTGCACCCAGTTTGTTGCCTTGTTTTTACTTGGCGCAAGAAATACAGGGCAACTTGTATGCGCCGGCCCCAATAAAAAGACTAAAGGGTGCTTCATGAAACAGTCCGCTGAATTTCAACTGGATAATGAAACCATCGAGGCGTTCCAGCGTGATGGTGCCGTTTGTGTGCGTAACCTGTTCACGCCGCAAGAAGTTGCACTGCTCGAAACCGGCATCGAACAGAACCTGAAAACCCCCAGCGAGCGCGCCAAAGTGGCCAGCCGCCCGGATGATCCGGGTTGGTTCTTCGAAGACTTCTGCAACTGGCGCGATATTTCAGCTTATCGCCAGTTCATCCTGGAAAGCCGGGTGGGTAGCGTTGCCGCTCAACTCATGAACAGCGAAACAGCCCGGCTTTATCACGATCACCTGCTGGTCAAGGAACCCAACACGCGCCAGCGCACGCCCTGGCATCAGGACCAGCCGTACTACAACATTGACGGGCGCCAGAACTGCAGCATGTGGATGCCCATCGACCCTGTCGCGCGGGAGTCCACCCTTGAGTTTGTCGGTGGCTCGCACCTCGGGCCGTGGCTGATGCCGCGCAGTTTCCTCGACAGCCAGGCGCAATGGTTCCCGGAGGGCAGCCTGGCGGACTTGCCGGATATCGAGGCCGATCGCAGCGCCTGGAACATCCTCGGCTGGGAGCTCTCCCCGGGCGATGCGGTGTTCTTCCACATGCTGACCTTGCACGCCTCGGGTGGTGTCGGTGGCAATCGCCGGCGTCGTGCATTCTCGGTGCGCTTCCTGGGCGATGACATTACCCATGCGCCGCGCCAGTGGAAAACTTCGCCACAGTTTCCCGGGCTTGAAACGCAACTGGCCAGCGGTGCGCCGATGGACCATGAGCTGTTCCCGGTGCTGTGGCCAAGGGCTTGAAGATTGAAGTGATGCGTGCCTGATGAAACCGCACGGCATCTGCGTTGTGCGGACCTGATAATAAGATCAAGAAGGTATCTATGAACGCTCAATCCTCACACCAGCTTAAGCGGGGGCTGTCGACCCGGCATATTCGTTTCATGGCGTTGGGTTCTGCTATCGGTACGGGGCTGTTCTATGGTTCGGCATCGGCGATAAAACTGGCAGGGCCTTCGGTGTTGCTGGCCTACCTGATCGGGGGCGCGGCCATCTACATGATGATGCGCGCCCTTGGCGAAATGGCGGTGCATAACCCGGTGTCCGGTTCGTTTGGCCACTATGCCAGCCAATATCTGGGGCGCTACTTGGGTTTTCTGACAGGTTGGAGTTATGCGTTCTCGATGCTGGTGGTGTGCCTGGCAGATGTGACAGCGTTTGGCGTTTACATGGGGCTGTGGTTCCCGGAAACACCTGCGTGGATCTGGGTGCTTGGGATCGTGTTCTTCATCGGGGCATTGAACCTGTGCAGCGTGAAAGTGTTCGGGGAAATGGAGTTCTGGCTGTCGTTGCTCAAGGTGACCGCTATCGTTGCCATGATCGTGGCAGGGGCGGCGGTGCTGCTACTGGGTATTCAGCTGAACAACGATGCAGGCACTGTGGCCAGCGTCTCGAATCTCTGGAGCCATGGCGGGTTCTTCCCTAATGGCGTCGGGGGAATGATCGCTTCGTTCACGGTGGTGATGTTCGCCTTTGGCGGGGTCGAGATGATCGGCATCACCGCAGGCGAAGCCAGGGACCCGAAGCGCGTATTGCCGAAGGCCATCAACTCGGTGCCGCTGCGGATCCTGCTGTTCTACATCCTGACCCTGTTCGTGCTCATGGCCATTTACCCGTGGACCAGCATTGGCAGCCACGGTAGCCCGTTCGTGCAGATCTTCAGCGGCCTGGGCATCAGTTCAGCGGCAACGGTGTTGAACATCGTGGTGATTTCTGCGGCCGTGTCGGCGATCAACAGCGATATCTTCAGCGCAGGGCGCATGATGTACGGCATGGCGCAGAACGGCCAGGCGCCTGCGGGGTTTGCAGCCCTGTCGCGTTTCGGTGTGCCGTGGATGACGGTTGCGGTCATGGGTGTGGCGCTGCTGTTGGGCGTGGTATTGAACTATCTGGTGCCGGAAGACCTGTTCCTGGTGCTGGCGGCGGTGGTCACGTTCTCGATTGTCTGGGTGTGGTTGATGATCCTGCTGTCGCAAGTGGCGATGCGTCGCGGCATGAGCAAGGAGGAGGTAGCGGCACTGGATTATCGGGTGCCGCTGTGGCCGGTGGGCCCAGCCTGCGCGATTGCGTTCATGGTGTTCGTCTTTGGCGTGCTGGGTTGGTTCCCGGCCAGCCGCACCGCAATGTATGTCGGGGTTGGCTGGTTGGTTCTGCTCTCCCTGGGTTACTGGTTGTGGGGTGTGCGTGCGCCACGGGCAGTGTCTGCGAGCGCTTGATGCATTGAGCGGTAGGAGCGGGCAAGCCCGCTCCTACCGCGCAGGTTTTGGAACCGATGTAGCCGGGCGCAGCGGCAGCAGGAAGGTCAACAGTGCACCGATCACCAGCAAAGCCGTGGCATACACGATCCCGGCCGTGAAGCTCTGGGTCAGGTCCTTCAGCCAGCCAACCACCAGCGGGTTCAGTGCCGAACCGATATTGCCGAACGCATTGATCACCGCAATGCCAATGGCCCGCGCCTTGAACGTCAGCGCTTGGTCCGGGGTCGTCCAGAAAATCGACATGGCGGTGTAAGACCCGGTGGCGGCCATGCAGATGCCACACAGCTGCACCAGTGGGTTACCGGCATAGGCTGCGAACAACCAACCGGCAGCCGCCATCAGCATGGGCAGCACCAGGTGCCATCTGCGCTCCTGGCTGCGGTCGGAATGCAGCCCCCACACCACCATGCCGATGATAGTGCACACCTGCGGGATCATCGCCAGAAACCCAATGGTGCTGTTGCTGCTGTCGGCGGCACTGATGCTCTTGATGATCAGCGGCGTCCAGACGGCGATCATCGCCAGCGTGTTTACCAGGCAGAAGTACACCAGGCTGAACAGCAGCACCGTAGGCGAGAGCATTTCGCGCAGCAGGCTGCCGGGCTCATCTTTCTCAGTACGCGTTGCAGTCGGCTTATCGGCGGCCAGGGCCTGCTGTAGCCGTTGCTTGTCCTCCGGGCTCAACCAGTGGGCCTGGGCTGGCGTGTCGTTCAGGTAGCCGAACACCACAAAGCCCATGATCACCGAAGGCATGCCTTCGAGCAGGAACAGCCACTGCCAGCCGTGCAGCCCCCACACGCCATCCAGGCTCAGTATCAGCCCCGACAGTGCCGAGCCGAAGCCTGCGGTAAACGGCATGGCGATCATGAACAGCGCATTGGCGCGTGCGCGGTACTCCGCCGGGAACCAGAACGTCAGGTACAGCAGCACGCCAGGCAGGAAGCCGGCTTCCGTGATACCGACCAGCATCCGCAGCAGGTACAGGCTGCTGGCATCGGTTGCGAACAGGGTCGCGGTCGAGGCCAGCCCCCAGGCGATCATCAGGCTGCCAATCCATCTGCGTGCACCAACCCTGGCCAAGGCCATGTTGCTGGGGATGCCGCAGGCGACATAGGCGATGTAGAACAGCGTGGTCGCCATGCCGAACTGAGTGCTGCTCAGGCCCAGGTCGCCCATCATGGTCAGGCCGGCGAAGCCGATGTTGATGCGGTCGAGAAACGACAGCACAAAGCACAGGAACAAAAAGCCGAGCAGGCGCCTGGAGACTTTACGCATCACGGCGTGCTGAGGACTGCTGGCGGTTGTTGATGTAGCGAGTGGGGAAGTGTTCGGGTGCATGGGGCGCCTGATTATTATTGGTTTAAGCGGCAACGGCAGGGCCTACAAGTCGAGTAGCGCCGACTGGGTCAGCGCAGTGAAGGCCTGGGCATCGCCGAGTGCATGGGCGCTGAGCAAGGCCAGCTTGGTCAGGAACAGCTCGGCCTTGGCCGATGTGGCCTGATCCAAGGCCTCTGCCAGTACGTCGTAAACCACTTCCAGGTCTGCTGCGGTCAAGGTGTTCATGGCGCTTCCTCTCAGTGTTTGCCCAGGGCGGTGTCGACGGCGGTGTGCAGTTGTGCAGCAGAAAGCTGCAGCCAGCGGGCGCAGATGTGCTGGTCCGGGCGCACCAGATAGGCGCCGTTGCGGGTGATGCCATACTTGGCGGCCATGTGGCCGTTGGCGTCGTCGATCAGCTGGTCTGCACCACTGATGGCGGCTTGGGCGTTTTGCGCAATCGCGATGATTTCCAAGGGCACGCCGTTGCTGCGGATGGCCTGTACCTGCTCGACCACGTCGCTTGGGATGCAATCGCTGTCGGTGAAGCACAGCAGGTAGAAGCTGGCGCCCAGGCGGTCGAACAGGTACTCGTCCTCGCCCAGGCGGGTGTTCAGCAGCGGGGCGCCGTTGCGCGGCCCGGCCGTGAAACGCGAGTTGTCGTCAGCCGCACAGTTGAGCACCGAGTCGGCATAGTCGTGTGGCCGCGAGGTGCGCCAGTGGTATAACGGCCGGACGAACGCCTGGGTCAGCGACAACGACAGCACCGCATCGCGTACCAGGCGGTAGCCCGCCGTGGGTGGCGCCATGAAACGGGTGCTCTTGCCGGCCTCGCTGATGATTTCCCGCGCGGCGCTCACGCGTTCGCTGGAATAGGACGGCAGCAGCTTGGGGCCCGCCAGGCCCTTGAGGGCAAGGGCCAGCTTCCACACCAGCCCGTGGCAATCCTGGAAGCCGGTGTTGGCGCCTCGCACGCCGAAAATCGGCAACAGGTGGGCCGCGTCGCCGGCGAAGATCACGCGCTGACGTATGTAATCCGGCAGGGTCAGGGCGCGGGCTGAATAGACCGAGCTCCAGTCCATTTCCCACTGCGGGTCTTCTACGCCCATCATCTGCAACTGGGCATTGATGCGTTCGCGCAAGGATTCGGGCTGCAGCGCCTGTTCCGCGGTTTCATCTGGCGGCAGCTGGTAGTCGATGCGCCAGATGTCACCCGGTTCGCGATGCATCAATACGGTGTTGCCCGGGTTCCAGGCTGGGTCGAAGTAGGCCAGGCGCTCGGTGGGCAGGCCGAGGTCGATCTTGATATCGGCAATCACGAAGCGGCCTTCGTAGGCGGTGCCTTCAAGTTTCAGATCGAGCAGCGCGCGCAGTGTCGAGCGTGCGCCATCTGCAGCCACTACCCAGTCAGCGTCCAGTTCGTAGTTGCCGGCAGGGGTGTCGATGACCAGGCGAGCGAAGCCGTCATGCTGCGTCAAACCGGTCACGCGGTTGCCCCAGCGCAGCTCGATCAACGGGTTGACCTCGGCGGCCTCGACCAGAAACTGCTCCAGGCAGGGCTGCTGCAGGTTGGTCATGGGTGCGAAGCGGTCGTCTGGGTCGTGTGGGTTCTCCATACGGAACACCAGCCGGTTGCGGTAGAACGAATTGCCACAGCTCCACGGCAAGCCCAGCGCGCAGACCCGGTCGGCGACACCCACTTGTTGCAGGATTTCCATCGAGCGGCGGGTGAACACGATCGCCCGGCTACCTTCACTCACTTGCCGCTCTGCGGCCAGCACCACACAGGCAATGCCATGTCGGGCCAGGTCCAGGGCAGTGGTCAGGCCGATCGGGCCGGCGCCTGCCACCACCACAGGTTTGCGCTCAGGGCGGACAGCGCCGACGCTGGCGGTGTGGGCGGGGAAAACCTGGTAGTTGAAATAGAGGGAGCGGCGGGGCGCGCTGTGGGGGTGATGCATGGCGGTGCACATCCTAATTTCTTGTAGGTATTCAGGTGTGCAGATGACTGTACTTGAGGTGGCAGGGCGCGATGTCCCCTGTAGGGGACAACGCTGGACGAAATGTCAGGTGAGGCGAGAACCGCTGGAGTAGAGCCTTTAAAGCAGGAGGCGCCTTTGGGGAGAATGGCCGATTGACTTCCTTTGCCGCTTTGTCGAACATAGCGCCGTCCTGCCATTCCTGTGCGCGGTGAGGAGTGGCGCTGAAGCCCAACAATAGGTTGGGCTTTTCCGTTCTGGCGACAGGGCATTTTCCAAGGTGTGCCGTCTGTTGCGATTCGTGAAAAGAAAACTCTCCAAAGCGCTGCGAAAGTGGTTCGTCTATCTCGCGGTCGCTGGGCTGGCGGGCAACTCCAGCCGATTGTTCGATCATCTGTCCTCTTGGAAGCCTTGGCACTTGGCCAAGGGCCTGGCGGCATACCTTATCGCCACCTGATGTGCTTCTCTAACTGCAGCTTTTCAAGCCAAATTGCATGACTGAGGACTGCGCGGAAACTTGACTCACAGGCTGGACCCACACCTTGTTGCCCACGGTTTTCATACCGTATTCAATGGCAATACCGCTGTCGTTCTTCCCGGAAATGTGCAGCACTGCCGAGCCCTTCTTCGCGAATAGCCCGTCTGGTTCGATGGCGATCGAGTCGATCCTGGCCACGGCTCTGCATTGGCTGTTCATCCGCCCAAGGTCGGTAACGATTTGAGAGCCCAGTTGGCGGATCAGGCTCTCCCCGGTTTTTTCGAATGCCGCATGTTCATTCCATGCAACGGCTACATACCCGCATCCAGCAAGCAGAACGACAAAAGCAGCAAGCTTCTTGATGGACGACACCCGTGACCCCGAAAGATGAAATTGGCGAATGATGCCGCAGCACTGTGATTGCGGACTGGGGAATAAAAGCGGGGCGCATTCTACCAGTGAAACGCTGGCCCAGCCCCGCATCGTTCATGTATCAGTCGATCCAGTGCCACAGCGGTTCATCCAACAGCCTGACCCCGCGCAATTGGGTCTGGCCCTGGACCTTCTCCAACTCCAGCACATTGCACCCCTCGCACGCCGTCAACGCCTCGATCAGTGGCCTGCTGTGCGACACCACCCACACCTGGCTGCGCTGCGAAGCACGAATGATCAGCCGCGCCAAGGCCGGGAGCAGGTCGGCATGCAGGCTGGTTTCCGGTTCGTTGAGCACCATCAGCGATGGGGGCCGCGGCGTCAGCAACGCGGCCATCAGTAACAGATAACGCAGTGTGCCGTCCGACAACTCGGCGCCACCCAGCGGGCGTAGCAGCCCATGCTGATGCAGCCGCACGCTGAACAGGCCGCCCGGTGGCGCGTCGATCTCCAGGCGGCTGCCGGGGAATGCATCCTCCAGCGCTGACACGAGGTCTTCCACTTCTCCAATCTCGATGATGGTCTGCAGCGCCGAAGCGAGGTTGCGGCCATCGTGGTGCAGCACTGGCGAGCGAGTGCCCAGCTGGGGCTGACGGCAGGGTGCATCGCGGTCGATGCGAAAGTGATCGTAGAACCGCCAGCTGTTGATGAAAGCCCGCAGCTCACCGATCTCCGGTGCTTGGCGCGGGCGGCCAACGATGTTGAAGAAGCTCTCACAGCTGTCGGCATGTTGATCGAGGACTGTCCAGCTGTTGCCCTCCCGGGCACGCACCATGGCGTTCCTGCGCTCGACCAACAAGGAAGCCGGCCGGTAGGCGCCAGCGCCCCAGATGGCTTCACTCTTGATTTCGGGGTCGAGCATGAAGGCGCTGGGATAGGGTAGGGGGATCGGCAGGCCTAGGGAGATGGAAAAACCGAAATCTGCAGTGGCAAAACCTAGGCGCAGGCGTTTGACGTCGGTCGGATGCTGGCCTTGGATAGGTACTTCACCGCGCTTCATGCGTGCGCTCATCTCAGGCCCGGCCCACCAGGTCGAATCCAGTCCGCCCTCGCGGGCCAGTGCTTCGATCACGCCGCCCTGGGCGGTTTCGGCGAGCAGGCGCAGGGCCTTGTAGAGATTGGATTTGCCGCTGCCGTTGGCGCCGGTCACCAGGTTGAGTTGGCCTAGTGGTAACACAAGGTGATTGATCGAGCGGTAGTTGCCGATGGCGAGGGTGGTGAGCATCCGGTGCGTCCCAGCTTGAACTGAGTGACCGATTGTGGCCGAACTGGGGCGGCGTTACTACCGGTCAGCTGGTGTTCGGTTTGTGCTGGCTCACGTTCGCGTCCCAGGATACTTCAGCTCTCGGGTGCCACCCCCAACAGCACCTGAACCTGGCGCCGCAGCTGCCCCACCAGCTCACGTTCAGCGCGCAATTCGGAGCGCAGTTCATTGTTCTCGTGCTCGTGAATCCGAGCGATGCGCTGCACGTCCCGGTCGTTCCTCACCACGTCCCAGACCTCCCCAATCCGCGAGTGCACCAGCATGAGAGTGAGCAGAGTGATGCCGCTTAGGCTCAGCAATGCGAGTTGCAGGGTTTCCATTTATCGCTTCCTTGAGTAGTGGCTGTTTGCCGGTAAGCAAAACGATATGTCTATAAATACTACATGTCCATATTGGCTACTTGTACAGGTAAAGGATTAGTGCAGATCCCGACTGGGTTGGGCCGGTCCGCGGATAGGTGGGTGAAAGCAATGTGCTATCGCGCAGGTCACGGATGGCGTGGCCTGAAGAGGGAAACGCTCCCGAAAGAGAGGCTTTCGACCATTTGCTTGATACGTATGATTACTTTACATGTCTTGCACGTATTGATCGTAATTGAGCAGACACGTAGGATTTCACGACACGTCATTCGTCTGGTCGCTACCCGCTGCCAACCATTCAGGGCCCACGATGAAACACAAGCAATGTATGGATCAAATCCGCTGGGACCTTGCCCTGCGCTACCGCTTGATCGAAACGGTGGTCTGGTGGGAAGGTCGTCTGACCACGAATCATCTGATGCAATGCTTCGGCATCAGCCGACAGCAGGCGTCGAAGGACATCAACACCTACATCACCGAATACGCTTCGAAGAACCTGGTCTACGACAAGCAGATCAAAGGTTACGTACCGACCCGGCAGTTCAAGCCTTTGTTCATCGACGACAGTGCCAGTGCTTACCTGGACCTGCTCAATCACAACGATGAGCGTGCCCCACATATCGAAGGGTTGAACCTCGCTTATGCGCACACTGAGGTGCTGAAGGTGCCTGATCGCTCTGTGCGGCCGGAGGTGCTACGGCCATTGCTCAAGGCTTGTCGGGAAAAGCGGCGCCTGGACATCGAGTATGTATCGTTCAAGACCCCTGAGGTGGAAGGACGCACTATTGCTCCGCACACGTTGGTGTATACCGGGATGCGTTGGCACGTGCGGGCCTATTGCGAGAAGAACCGTGAATACCGAGACTTTGTGCTGAGCCGTTTTCGAGGTGAGCCGGATCTTCTCGACGATCAGACGGAAAATGGTATCGAGCACGATGTGGAGTGGAACACGAAGATCGCTGTCATCTTCAAGCCGGATGAGCGACTGACGCCGGCGCAACGATCGATCATTGAAGTGGACTACGCAATGACTGATGGGCAACTGGTGGTCGATAGCTCACAAGCGTTGGCGAAGTACGTGGTGAAACGATTTCACGTAAACCCGAACTTGCATGACGCCCGGCCTGAAGCCCAGCAGTTGGTATTGGCGAACCGGGCTGAATTGAAACCTTGGTTGAGCCTGGACTGAAGGCGTCACTGGTCATCGTGTATTTTGGTGGCTTGCTGTCCATCGCTACGACAAGCGCGGCCACCAGAGGTCACCACGCGGGGTAGTGATGCTTGGAGTCGTTCAGCAGTAGGCTCGTTCGTGGTAGGCCGTGGCCCACCCAGCAAGGGTGAGCCAGGTCAGAATCAAGCTTGCTTGCGCTTGAACAGCTTGCGGAAGAAGCCGGCGATGGCCAGCAAGCCCAGGACGATGAACTTCTTGAACGCCAGCAAGGCAACACCGATCTTGGCGAACAGGCCCGCCTTGGCGGCGATGCCACCGGCGACCAGGGCGGCCAGTCCGTACGGCGCCAGCTTGTCAGTCTTGGCGTCGTAGTCGGCGTAGCGGTTGCCGTCGGTGAAGTTGGTGAAGGCGAGGATCTTCGAACTCGCTCCCACAGGGTCACGCTCCAGACTCGATCTGGTCGTAGCCGTCCGCCTGCCATTAACAGTACTCTCGGACTACATACCTACTACCGCAAGGACCGAGCAGATGACTCAACCACCGGATGGAATGCCGATTTACCGGGTGCTCACCGGCCCCGATGACGCTTCCTTTTGCCACAGGGTCAGTGATGCGTTGAAGCTGGGGTATCAACTCCATGGCGGGCCTGCACTCACGTTCAATGGAAAGGATGTGATCGTAGCGCAGGCTGTGACTTGGCCGGGTGCCCACGTAGCCTTGTCTTCATAAATGGTTGATGGTCAATTCTCGAGGTTCTCATGCCCGCATACGCCGTTCGCTACCTGCTCAATGGCCAGCCTTGCACCCACACCTTTGACCTGAAGCAGCCGCAGTTTGCCGTGCACGAGGCGGCACTGCATCTGATGGTGCTGCACTTCGGGGACGGTGAGAACAGCCTGATCATGCCGCCAGCCGATGCCACGCCCGCCGAAGTACTGGCCCAGGCTGAGGTTCTCGGCTTGACGGATATCGATATCGCCTAAGCCTGTGAAGCGCAATGCTGGGAGAACGCATGGTGTTCGTACGCCCTTTGGAGGCAAGTGAATGGCAGGTCTATCGAAACTTGCGTTTAAGGGCCTTGCACGACTCACAGGATGCTTTTGCAAGCCAATACGAAGGTGAGGCCGTCAGGGAGGATTCAGACTGGGCCGCTCGGGTCAGCGCAGCGGCCAAGTCCACTGGCGCTGAAGTCTTGATTGCTTTTCAGCAAACCGAGCCCTGTGGCCTGTTGTGGTGTAAATCATCGGCTGCTGAGCCTGCTGTCGTCGAGCTTTTCCAGATGTGGGTAGACCCTGCGTTTCGAGGGTTTGGAGCGGGCAGGGCGTTGCTGGATGCAGCTATCGCTTGGGCGCATAGGCGCGGTGCGGAACGTGTGTGCCTGGGGGTGACGATCGCACAGAGTGCTGCCATGCACTTGTATCAGAGTAGTGGTTTTTGCCCTGTCGGTGAACCGGAGCCGTTGCGGCCGGGGTCGATGCTGATGTCGCAATCCATGGAACTGCAATTGACGCGCTTCTGATGAGCTCCTGGTTGGTGGGTTCTCCTGCAAGGTAGCGCTGGGGCTTATTGTTGGGGCCGCTTTGCGGCCCATCGCAGGCAAGCCAGCTCCCACAGTTACAGCGCAGGTCTCAGGATTTGCGCTGTGCCTGCTAAAGCTGGCGTGTGGGAATGGAGTGTCGTGGTCCGCCACACGGGTACGGGTCGAGGCGCGCATGCCCACCGTCGAGAACCAGGTCTCCTGCTGCTCGCTGGGCACAACCAGCGCCGCGGCACCGCCTTTTTCATGGAAGCTGTCGGCGTCGTACTTCACGTATGCCACGCCTACAAACGGCTCCAGCGACACTTCACCCAGGCCGATGCGATAAGCCGCCTCGCCACTGGCCTGCAGGGTGTTGGCGTCGCGCTCGCCCTTCAGGTGGTCGCTGAACCCACATCTGCACTCAGGCGCAGGGCGTCGAGCAGGGCGCCGGTGTAGAGGACCAGGTGGTAGTTGTCGCTCTGGCCTTTGGCATCGCGGTCGTCGGCATCGAACTTGGTATGGCTGTAACCGCCGTAAACGCCGGCACGCCAGCCCGGGGTAATGCTGCCGTCGGCGCCAATCAGCACACGGCCAGTGCGCGCTGGTGCAGGCCGCCGGCACCGTTGTTGCCGTTCAGCTTCGACCAGTTGCCGAAGGCTTGCGCCTCAATGGTGGTTGACGCTTTACGTGATGAGAATAGTACGCAGGTGCTAGCGTTTTGCGGAACGTGACGCCGCGCACATTGTGGTTTCGCCGGTCAGAACACCGACCAGCCGATCCGAGAACTGAGCAACTCCAGTGCCGCCATCCCGGCGTAGGAGTTGCCTGCCGCGTTCAGCTCCGGCGACCACACGCACACGGTAAATTGCCCAGGCACGATGGCCACGATCCCGCCACCCACGCCGCTCTTGCCGGGCAACCCGACGCGATAGGCGAAGTTGCCGGCCTCGTCGTACAGGCCGCTGGTGGCCATGATCGAGTTCACCTGCTGGGTCTGGCGTCGGCTCAGGATCTGCTCGCCGCTGTGCTTGCAGAACCCGTCGTTGGCCAGGAAGCAGAACGCCCGGGCCAGGTCGAGGCAACTCATTTGCAGCGCGCAGTAGCTGAAGTAGCTGCGCAGCACTGTCTCGACTTCGTTGTGGAAGTTGCCAAAGGACTGCATCAGGTAAGCCATGGCCGCGTTGCGCGCACGGAACTGGTACTCCGAATCGGCGACGCGGGCATCGATCGCGATGTGCGGGTTGCCCGACAGTCGGCGGACGAAATCGCGCATCGACAAGGTGGGCGCGGCAAAGCGCGACTGGTTGATGTCGCAGATGACCAATGCACCGGCGTTGATGAAGGGATTGCGCGGGCGCCCGCGCTCGAACTCCAGCTGTACCAGCGAGTTGAACGGCTGGCCCGAGGGCTCGTGGCCCAGCCGCTGCCAGATGGCTTCACCGGAATGGCCAATCGCCTGGACCAGGCTGAACACCTTGGAAATGCTCTGCACCGAAAACGGCACCTGGGCGTCCCCTGCGCAGTAGTAGCTGCCATCGTTGCCATACACGGCGATGCCCAGCTGCTGCGCTGGCACGTCGGCCAGCGCAGGAATGTAGTCAGCCACTTTGCCCTTGCCGATCAAGGGGCGCACCTGGTCGAGAATCTCGTTCAACAGCGTTTGCATGGAAGGCCTTGTGGTCAGTCCCCAGACGACGGCGAGGGGTAGCGCTTCTGACGAAGACTGAACCACAGAGATCACACTTAATGCGAATGCCGCGGCATCCCGCCTTCCCGGGCAATCACACGCATGTGCAGCGTCGCCGGTTCCAGGCAGCCACCGGTGGACAACTGCCCCACCAGCTGGCGGTAGAGTTCCTGCCAGGGCGTCTGCGAGGCCGGAATGTTCGGCTTCCATGCCGCGCGACGGCGCGCCACTTCGTCATCGTCCACCAGCAAGTCGACGCGGCGCTGGTTGAGGTCCACGCGTAGCCAGTCGTTGGTCTGCAGCAAGGCCAGGCCGCCACCGACCGCCGCTTCCGGCGACATGTTGAGGATCGACGGGCTGGCCGAGGTGCCGCTCTGGCGGCCGTCGCCCAGGCAGGGCAGCGAGTCGATGCCTTGCTTGATCAGCGCGGCCGGGGGCGCCATGTTGACCACTTCGGCGCTGCCCGGGTAACCCACGGTACCGGCACCGCGGATCACCAGGATGCAACGCTCGTCGATGTCCAGCGACGGGTCGTCGATGCGCGCGTGGTAGTCCTCCGGCCCTTCGAACACGATGGCCCTGGCCTCGAAGCTGTTTTCCTTGCCGGGCTCGGCCAGGTAGGTCTTGCGGAAGGCCTCGCCGACCACCGACATCTTCATTATTGCGCTGTCGAAGAAATTGCCGCTGAGCACGATGAACCCTGCACTGTGCTTGAGCGGTGCGTCGTAAGGTCGCGGTCCTCGATGGGGGCGAACAGCGTACCAAGGAACAGCAGGAAACCGTCGGGGTATTGATGATTGGCGTTGAGGGTCTGACGCACCAGGTCTTCAGGGTCGCGGCTGATCTGGTCCATCGAGCTGCTGCCGACCAAGCGGTAGCCGTCCTCGCCCTGGACTTCCAGATCGACCACGCAGTGGCGCACCGCGTCCAGGTCGAAGGTGTCGTCGAACAGGCGGATGAATGGGCCGACGGCGCACGAGGCGTTGTTGTCCTTGGCCTTGCTCAGCAGCAGCGCGCTGCGGCCTTCGAAGTCGCGCAGGTTGACGTCGTTGCCCAGGGTGGCGCCGTGGATGCGCCCGCGGCTGTCGACCGCTAGCACCACCTCGGGTTCGGGGTTGTTCCACGCCGAGCCGGGGTGCACGCCGATCGCGCTGCCGCTGCCAACCGCCGCCAGCACCGGGGCCTTGGTGAACACTTCGGCATCCGGCCCGATGCCCACTTCCAGGTATTGCGACCACATGCCTTGTTCGATCAGCAGCGCCTTCAGGGCCATGGCCTGTTGTGAGCCAGGGCGCACCGCGCGCAGGTTGTCGCCGATCACCGAGTGCACGGTGGCGCGTACCGCTTCGGCCTTGCTGGCGTCACCGGCGGCCTGCTCTTCGATCACTCGCTCGATCATGCTGGCGGCGAAGGTCACACCGGCCGCCTTGATCACTTGCAGGTCGACCGGGGCAAGCAGGTAAGGCTGGTTGGCGTCGAACGCCTCGCCGCTGTTCGCCAGCAACGCTTCCAGGCTGCCCAGGAAGCGGCCCGGGGTGCTGCGCACGGCGTGCAATGGGTCTTCACTTTCCAGCAGCTGGCTGAGGGTGGCGAAGCGTTCGGACAGGTCGAACACACCGTCGGGGCGCAAGGTGATCGGGGAGGGGCCGCCGGGTTCGCCGGGGGTCCAGGCGCGGCCGATCAGGGTGCCGGTCAGGCCGTCCGCAGGCAGGGTGTTGGCGGGGGTGAGGGTCATCGGCATGGCATCGCAATCTCTCGGAACGTGAGAGCTGCACGCTAGGCAAGCGGCGCGATAAACTCCAATGGCTTAATCTCACCATTCAATAACAAGCGGTTATCGCAGCGACAGGGGCTTGCATGTCGGACCTTTCCTTTTCCCACGTTTGCAACTGGCTCAAGTTCCGCCATCTGTTGCTGATCGAGACCCTCGGGCGCACGCACAACATGCATGTGGCGGCGCAGCAGATGAACCTGACCCAGCCGGCGATCAGCAAGATGCTCAAGGAAATCGAGCACCTGCTCGGTTTCGCCCTGTTCGAACGCTTGCCGCGCAGCATGCCGCCCACCGCGCTTGGCGAGCAGGTGCTGCGCTATGCCCAGGTCGCCTTGAACGATGCGCGCAACTTCGTCGACCAGATTGACAACTTGCGCCAGGGCGGGCACGGGCACTTGAAGGTAGGCGGCATCTTTGCCGCAACTGCCGTGGCGCTGCCGGATGCAATCGTCGAGATCAAACAGCGCAAGCCATTGCTGTCGATCGAGGTGGTGGAGCAGACCAGCGATCACCTGATGGCCATGCTTGAAGACAAACACTTGCACTTGGCCGTGGCCCGCTTTACCGACGCGTCCCAGCAGCAGCGCTTCGACTTCCAGCCGCTGGCGCCGGAACCGTTCTGCTTCGTGGTCAACGATCAGCACCCGTTGAGCGGAGCCGGCCCGGTTACCCTGCCGCAACTGCTGGAGTGGCCGTGGATTCTCTACCCCAAAGGCACACCCATTCGCGGACGCATGGAGCGGGCATTCGCCGAGGCTGGCGTGGCCGTGCCGCGTAACACCATCGATACCATTTCCATGCAGACCTTCCTCAAGGTGCTGCTGGGCGGGCCAATGATCGGCATGTTGCCCCAGGCGATGGTCGAGCCGCACCTGGCCAGCGGGGTGCTGGTCAACCTCGACACCCCACTGCACCTGGTGCCCCAGGATTACGGCATCCTCACCCGCAAGGGCGAGCCCTTGAGCGGGGCGGCACTGGAGTTCGCTGAAATCCTGTTGGCCCACGCGGGCCGAGGGGACGCGGAGCGATAACGCGGCGTTATCGGATGATCGATAAATGCCATTGGGAAAGCATCGCAGAGCCGCCTAGATTAGCCCCCCATGTCTATCGCAATGCCGAGGAATCATCCATGACGTCCCACGCAGGCCAGCAATTCATCGGCGGGGTTCGCCGCGCCACCGGTCAGGCGGCCTTGTACAGTGTCGATGCGCGCACCGGGCAGCCACTGCCAGGCGCGTTCCACCAGGCCAGCGACGAGGAAGTCGATGCCGCTGCCCAGGCCGCTGCCGCAGCCTATCCCGTGTACCGGGCCTTGCCCGCCGCCCGTCGTGCCCAGTTTCTCGACGCAATCGCCGATGCACTCGATGCCTTGGGTGAAGACTTCATTGATACCGTATGCCGGGAAACAGCCTTGCCGTCAGTCCGTATCCACGGCGAACGGGCGCGTACCAGCGGCCAGTTGAGGCTGTTCGCCACCGTGTTGCGCCGCGGTGATTTTGCCGGCGCTCGCATCGACCGTGCGCAGCCCCAACGTACCCCGCTGCCGCGTCTGGACATCCGCCAGTGCCGCATGGGGCTGGGGCCGGTCGCGGTGTTCGGTGCCAGCAACTTCCCCCTGGCGTTTTCCACGGCCGGTGGCGACACCGCCGCGGCGCTGGCCGCCGGCTGCCCGGTGGTGTTCAAGGCCCACAGCGGCCACATGGCCACGGCACAGTGGGTGGCCGAGGCCATCGTCGCAGCCGCCGAGCGTTGCGCGATGCCGGCCGGGGTCTTCAACATGATCTACGGTGGCCGGGTTGGCGAGGCGCTGGTCAAGCACCCGGCCATCCAGGCTGTTGGTTTCACCGGCTCGCTCAAAGGTGGCCGTGCCCTGTGCGACATGGCGGCGGCGCGGCCGCAGCCGATCCCGGTGTTCGCTGAGATGAGCAGCATCAACCCGGTGCTGGTGCTGCCCGGGGCGCTGGCCGCGCGTGGTGAGGCCGCGGCCCGCGAACTGGCCGCATCAGTGGTGCTGGGCTGTGGGCAGTTCTGCACCAACCCTGGCCTGGTTCTGGGGGTACGCTCGCCGGCGTTCAGCGCCTTTGTCGAGCACCTGGCAGTGCAGATGGCCGATCAGCCGCCACAAACCATGCTCAATGCCGGCACCCTGGCAAGCTATGCCCATGGCGTGGCCACGCTCAAGGCGCATGCCGGCGTGCGCCTGCTGGCCGGCGCCGAGCAACAGGGCAACCAGGCCTGGCCGCAGCTGTTCCAGGCTGATGCGCAGTTGCTGCTGGCGGGCGAAGCGCTGCTGCAGGAAGAAGTCTTTGGCCCGGCCACCGTGGTCGTCGAGCTTGCCGACCAGGCCCAGTTGCTGGCTGCGCTGCAGGCGCTGGGCGGGCAACTGACCGCCACCCTGATCGGTGAGCCCGACGACCTTGCGCACGCTGCGCCCCTGGTCGCGCTGCTGGAGCAGAAGGCCGGCCGCGTGCTGGTCAATGGCTACCCGACCGGTGTCGAGGTGTGTGATGCCATGGTCCATGGCGGCCCGTTCCCGGCCACCTCCGACAGCCGTGGCACCTCCGTCGGCACCCTGGCGATCGACCGTTTCCTGCGCCCGGTGTGCTATCAGAACTTCCCCGATGCGTTGCTGCCCGAGGCGCTGCGCGATGCCAACCCGCTGGGGCTGCTGCGCCTGGTCGACGGGCAGCCCAGCCGAGATCCGATCTGCTGACAACCGCTACTGATAGTCCCCTCGGTGCGCTGGCACCCTGGGGCTTCCAATAACAACAATCAGGCATGCACGACATGCCAAGAGGCTTGGCCATGGCTCATCCATCTGTCGCCCCCACCCACGATCAGGCGTTCGAAGACCGAACCTACCGCAAGGTCATCCTGCGCATCCTGCCGATCCTGTTGCTGTGCTACATCGCCGCCTACCTTGACCGGGTCAATATCGGCTTTGCCAAGCTGAGCATGCTCGACGACCTGCAGTTCAGCAACACCGTCTATGCCCTTGGCGCCAGTGTGTTCTTCTGGGGCTACTTCCTGTTCGAGGTGCCCAGCAACCTGCTGCTGCATCGCTATGGCGCGCGCTTCTGGATCGCGCGAATCATGCTGAGCTGGGCAATCATCTCGATGGCGGTGGCGTTCACCCAGCCACTGGCCGCGTTCTTCCACCTCGAATCCAGCACCATGTTCTACGTGCTGCGCTTCTTGCTGGGCATCTGCGAGGCCGGTTTCTTCCCCGGCGTGATCCTCTACCTCAACTACTGGTTCCCGACCCACCGGCAGAGCCGGGTCATGTCGGGCTTTCTGATGGCGATGCCGGTCAGCCTCACCCTGGGTGGCGTGCTGTCGGGCTGGCTGATGACCCGCCTGGATGGCTGGCAGGACATGGCGGGCTGGCAGTGGATGCTGCTGATCGAAGGCGTGCCTTCGGTGATCATGGCCGTGGTGGTGTTCACTTGCCTGTGCGACAACATCGACAAGGCCACCTGGCTCACGGATGCGCAAAAGCAGCTGCTCAAGGCCAACCTGCAACAGGAAGCGGACGGCAAGGTCTCGCGCCTGGGGGATGTGTTCTTCAACCCGCGGGTGTGGCTGCTGGTGCTGATACTGCTGACCTTCAACACGGGTTTCTATGGCCTGGCCTTCTGGATGCCGTCGATCATCAAGAGCGCGGGCGTGACCAGCACCCTGGAGATAGGCTTGCTGACCGCCATTCCCTACAGTGTGGCCGTCGTTGCCATGTTCCTGAATGCGCGCCACTCCAACCGCACCGGCGAGCGTCGCTGGCATGCTGCGATCCCGGCATTCATCGGTGGCTGCGGCCTGATCCTCAGCGCCGCGTTCGCCCATGACGTGGTGCTGTCGATCCTGTTCCTGACGGTAGCGGCGTCGGGTGTGCTGAGCCTGATGCCAATCTTCTGGACACTGCCAGGCACGGTGTTGTCCGGCGTCGCGGCAGCAGCGGGCATCGGAATGATCAACGCCATCGGCAACCTGTCGGGCTTCACCGGCTCGATGATCACGGCCACGGCAGAGAGCCTGACCGGTGACATCAACGACGGCACCTATGTATTGGGCGTGTGCTTGTTCGTCAGCGGCCTGCTGATCCTGGCGATACCTGCCGCGATGCTGAAGCGCTCGGGCGCCGAGACCCACGGGCAACTGGAACTGAAGGTGGCCTGAGCGGCGCTGAACCAGATGCCATTCAATGGGCCACTCACTTGCCGTTGAGGAGCATCGCATGGGTCGTCAGCTGCTTGCGGGGTGGCGCTTGAAAGGGCGTCTGACCATGCCTGGTGACTAAATCAGCAGCAATTCATCCTCTTTCTGCTGCTCCCAAGCGCTGCATGGCTTATCCTTGCGCCACGCAATCAACGTAGAAGCAGTGAATTAACGATGGGTTTTGAACAACTAGCTGAGTTACGTGACCGCCTGCGGTCTGAAAAAGCGCAGGCAAAGGCTGATAGCCCGAAGGCCGACAGCCCGAAGCCCGCCAAGCGCAAACCCGCTCCGCAGGCCAAGGCTCGCGAGCAGGACCCGGCTGTGGAAGCGATCTGGCCATTGCAGAAGCATTTCCCGTTGGCCTTCCCGGTAAACCCGGCCCCCAAGGTCCCGCTCAAAGAGGGCATCTTCAAGGATGCTGAGCAACACCTGGAGCTGCTGGGCATCACCAGTGAACAGCTGAAGCTGGGCATCTCGACCTGGTGCCGGGGCAACCGCTACTGGGCAAGCATGGTGGAGAACGCACCGCGCCTGGACCTGAATGGCCAGCCCGCAGGCGTCGTTACCGCCGGCCAGGCGCTGTACGCCAAGCAGCAAGCTTCGCGGCAGCGCGGCAAAAGCCGTAAGGACCGTGCGAAGGCAAAGGCGGCCGCCCCGGCCCCAGTCGCCGAGACCGCAGTGGAGCAGACTGCAGACTGAGTCCAGTCATGCTTGGCCCTGCAGCCTCCAGAGGGAGGGTGCAGGGCCTGGCCTATCCAGAGGAGCCCGTCATGATCTTGGTCGATCGCCTCAGGTATTTGCGCGTCGTTCTAGTCCTGGCTGGCCTCGCGTGCCTTGCTCTCTATCCCCTCATGCTGTTCTGGCCGTCCGGCTGGGCCTGGCACATTGGCCACTCCGACTACCCGATGATGATCGTTGGCATCTACGCCGTGCTCGGCGTGTTCCTGATCCTGGCCGCGCGTGATCCATTGGCCAACCTGAGCTTGATCTGGTTCACCGTGTGGTCCAGCGCCGTACATGGCGCAATCATGGCTGTCCAGGCCATCGCCCAGCCGGGGCAGATGGGGCACCTGGCAGGTGACGTGCCTGCGCTCTTCATCGTGGCAATCGCCTTGGCCATCTTGACGCCCCGCTCCAGATGGGCCGCTCGGCCCCCGACACACAGTGGGCACTGAAACCGGGGCTCAGGAGCAGCGTCCATACGGCGTCTCAGCCCGTCAGACGGCCCCCTTGGCCTGCTGCTCCAGGCGCACCTGCAACGTCGGGTCGATCTGCAGCGCGCTGGCCAGTTCATCCAGGTAAGCCCGCTCTGCATCCTGCTGGTCATCCACCAGCATCACGCTGGCCAGGTACATTTCCGCAGCCATGGCCGGGTCCTTGGCCGACCGCGCCACTTCGGCAGCATCGAGTGGCTTGCTGACCTCATCATCCAGCCATTGCTGCAGTTGCGGGTCGTCGGTCTGGCGTTTGATTTCCGCATAGATCAGTTGTTCTTCCTGCTCGTCGATGCGCCCATCTGCCTTGGCGGCGGCAATCAGCGCGCGCAGGATCGCATGGCTGTGGTCCTCGGCCTCGGGGCCGGACAATTGATCGACCGTACGCACCGCCTGCTGCGGGGCTGCCGCCTGGCTGCGCTGCCAGCTCTGATAGGCTTGGAATGCCGTCATGCCCAACGACGCCAGGGCCGCGTAATTGATGCCGCCGGCGGCGCGGCCTTGGGCAGAGCCGCCGGCGCTGCTGCCACCACCGCCACCCAACAGGCCGCCCAGCAGACCACCCAGGCCATTGCCGCCACCCGTTGCACTGCCCCCACCAAGCAGACCACCCAGCAAACCACCCAGGCCGCCTTGCGCTGACAGGCCGCCGCTGCCTTGTTGCGCTTGCGAATTCTGCCCGGCGCGAAGTAGCTGTTCGAGTAAGTCACTGGTGTTCATGGCGCTCACCTCGATCGGTAGTCGTTGCCCAGACAAGCAACGATAGTCCCCTGAAGGCGAAGCGCCATGACCGTCTGGCTGACGGCCCATGGCGGGCATCGAGCGGAAATGAATTGGGTGCCCGCGCAAATCCGAAATAGGATGGACCATCCGCATCCAACATTGCGCAATGGCGGCAAGCCTGTTCATGGAACGAAAAGCAAAACCACATTTCACTCGCACCTACGGCGTGCCGCCTCTGCGCTGGCTGGAGATGTCGGTGCCGCATCGCGGCCCCGACGTCAGGTGTGCGCCTTGGCCGCACTACGCGATCATTTGATAAAGCGCACCTGTGCGTTGATCTTTTCGATTACCGAGCCTTTGCGTTCGTTGAAGCGCACCTTGTTTTGCTCGAACAGGTTATTCCCCTTGGTATCGATCGAGATAATCAACGGGCCGAACGCTCGCACGCGATTGACCCAAAGCGTCTCTGGCATCCCCAGGTCTTGCCACTCGGCCCGCTCGATCGCTTCCACCTGGGTGGCGGCAAGTACCGCGCAACCGCCGGGGAACACCGCATGCACAGCCTTGTTTTCCAGGCACCCGGTAGTGGTTTCCGGGCCCATGCCGCCCTTGCCGACGATCAGCTTCACGCCTGTCCTTTCGATGAATGCCTTTTCGAATTTTTCCATCCGCATGCTGGTGGTCGGGCCAATGGAAACCATCTCGAAGCTGCCATCGTCATTCTTGCGCACAATCGGGCCGGCATGAAAAATAGCCCCGCCGCGCAGGTCTACCGGCAGTTCACGGTCGAGTTCGATCAGGCGACGATGTGCCACGTCGCGACAGGTGACCAGCTGCCCGGTCAGGTAAACCACATCACCAACGTTGAGGTCTGCAAGATCTTCGTCCTTGATCGGGGTGGTGAGGATCTTTTTCACAGAACAACTCCTTCGTGGGACAGGATGTCATAAGACAGGTCGGCGTTGATGCGGATCTTGCCGCGGCGGTGCGCCCAGCAGCCTGTGGACACGGCCACGCCAATGGTTGAAGGGTGGCGAGCGGACGATTCGATGTTGACGCCCATGACGCTGCTGTTGCCGGTCAGGCCTTGTGGGCCGATGCCAATCTCGTTGAGGCCTTCTTCGAGCAGTCGCTCCATCAGGGCCGCACTTTCATTGGGGTGGCTGGAGTCCACCGGGCGCAGGATGGCCCGCTTGGACAGGCGCGCTGCGGTTTCCACCGACGTCGACACCCCAACACCCACCAGAAGCGGCGGGCAGGCATTGATGCCCCGTGAGGTGATCACGTCAAACACGAACTCGGTGACGCCTTCATAGCCTTGGCCGGGCATCAGCACCTTGGCCGAGCCCGGTAGCGTGCAACCGCCACCGGCCATGTACACATCCACGATGGCGTAGTCCGCGTTGGGGATAATTTCCCAATCCAGCCACGGAATCTTCGAGCCGGTGTTGGTCCCCGTATTCTTCTCGACGAAGGTTTCTACCGCGTTGTGGCGCAACGGGCCTTTGATGGTGGCTTCCTTGGTGGCGTTTTCAAGGATGCCTTCCAGTTCGCTGAGCAAAGGGAAGCTCGCGCCCGCCGAAATGAAGTACTGGATCACACCGGTATCCTGACAGCTTGGGCGGTCGAGTTTGTCGGCGTATTCCTGGTTGTCGGCCATCGAATCGTAGACGGCAATGGCCAGCGGATTGGTTTCCGCAGCGCGCAGTTGCGCAGTCTTTTTCTTCACATCGGTGGGCAGGCGTTTGCCGATATAGGCGGTGAACTTCGCCATCGTATCGGTAAGCGAGAGTACGGCTGAGGCTTTATCCATGATTATCTCCTTTCAGCATCACCAGGTTATTCGTGCGGGCTCAGAACGCCCGCTACTTGTGTTTGTACGGTTCGATTCGAGCCAACTGGCGCGTGGCGAGTCGCCTCCGGCGCTGGCGCCGACTGCCCACTCAGGGCCTGGTCCAGCTGTTTTTTATCCAGTGCGCCGACCCATTTGGCGATCGCCAAGGTGCCAACCGCATTGCCGATCGTGTTGGTGATCGCGCGGGCTTCGGACATGAAGCGATCCACCCCGAGCAGCAGCACCATGCCGGCTACCGGAATCTTGTCCATCGTCGCCAGGGTGGCAGCCAACGTGATGAACCCTGAGCCGGTGACACCCGCAGAGCCCTTGGAAGTCAGCAACAACACGCCCAGCACGATCAATTGGTCCATCAGCGTCAGCGGTGTGTTGGTGGCCTGGGCGATGAAAATGGCGGCCATGGTGTAGTAGATGCACTGGCCATCGGGGTTGAACGTCAGCCCGGACGGAATCACCAGGCCGACTACCGGCTTGGACACACCGGCTTTTTCAAGTTTGTTCATCAGTTGCGGCACGACCGACTCTGACGAACTGGTCCCCAGAACGGTGAAGAGCTCTTCCTTGAGGTATCTGAGAAACCTCCACAGGCTGAATCCGGACAGCCGAGCGATAAAACCAAGCACAACCACGACGAACAGGAAGCAGGTCACGTACATCGTCGCCACCAGCTTGCCCAGCGACACGATCGAGCCCAGACCGTACTTGCCAATGGTGAAGGCCATCGCGCCAAAGGCCGCCAAGGGGGCCAGGCGCATGATCATGCCGACGATGTGGAACATGCCGTGGGAGAAAGACTCCAGCACATCGACCATGGGCTTGCCCCGCGGCCCCAGGTGCGCCAGGGCAATACCGAACAAGGTGGAAAACAGAAGAATCGGCAGAATCTGGTTCTGCGCAAAGGCATCGGTAATACTGGCCGGGATGATCTTCATCAGGAACGCAGTGATTCCTTCGCCACTTTGCGCAGCCGAGGTATAGGTGGCGATGCTGGAGGCGTCGAGGTGCGCCGCATCGACGTTCATGCCAGCACCAGGCTTGACGACATTGACCACCAGCAGGCCGAGGATCAGGGCGAAGGTAGAAAGCACTTCAAAGTAGATGAGCGCTCGGGCACCCACACGTCCCAGCTCCTTCATGTTCTCCATCCTGGCAATGCCCAGCACCACCGTGGCGAAAATGATGGGGGCGAACACCATCTTGATCAGCTTGATGAACGCATCGCCAAGCGGCTTGAGGTCAGTGCCGATGTGCGGCCAGCACACACCAAGCAGCACGCCGCAAGCGACACCAATCAATACCTGGACGTACAGCTTTCGCAGAATTCTTTTCATGGCAGGACCCTGAATTTTTATTCTTGTCAGGCGTTACCTAGAAGACGGATCAACGATCCGCTCCTCGGCGCTTTGTCTGGCTTTCGGTACTGCTCGATCAGCGATTGATCAGCTCGATGACGGCATCTGTGATTTGCCGGGTAGTCGCAGTGCCACCCAGGTCCGGGGTGTGCAGGCCGCTCTCGGTCACGGCTTCGATGGCCGACATCAATTGCCTGGCGGCAGGCGCTTCACCGAGGTGTTCGAGCATCAGCGCTGCGGTCCAGAAAGTCGCGACCGGGTTGGCTACGCCCTTGCCGGTGATGTCGAAGGCAGACCCGTGGATAGGTTCGAACATCGAAGGGAATTGGCGCGATGGGTTGAGGTTGGCGGTGGGGGCGATGCCCAAGCTGCCCGACAAAGCGGCGGCCAGGTCGGACAGGATGTCGGCATGCAGGTTGGTGGCGACAATCACGTCCAAGGTGGAAGGTTTGAGCACCATGCGCGTGGTCACGGCGTCGACCAGTTCCTTGTCGATCCGCACATCCGGGAATTCCTTGGCGACTTCGTAGAAGATCTCGTCCCAGAGCACCATGCCATGACGCTGGGCGTTGGACTTGGTCACCAGGGTCAGGTGCTTGCGAGGGCGGCTCTGTGCCAGCTGGAAGGCAAAGCGGTGGATGCGCTCGACACCGGCACGGGTAAACACCGACACCTCGGTGGCCACTTCTTCCGGCAGGCCGCGGTGCACCCGGCCTCCATTACCTGAGTACTCACCCTCCGAGTTCTCACGCACCACCACCCAGTCGATCTGGTCGCCGTTGTGCAGCGGGCTTTTCACACCGGGCAACACGCGGGCCGGGCGCACGTTGGCGTACTGGTCGAACCCTTGGCAGATCGGAAGGCGCAGGCCCCACAGGGAAATATGGTCCGGCACGTTCAGGGCGCCCACGGCACCAAAAAAAATGGCGTCGAAGGTTTTCAACGCTTCCAGCCCACCCTCGGGGATGTAGTGGCCGGTCTGCAGGTACTGCTCCGAGCTCCAGTCGAAGTCTGTGAAGGTGATTTCGAACCCGGCCTTTTTCGACAGGGCCTTCAGTACTTCGACGCCAGCGGCAATCACCTCAATGCCAATTCCGTCACCTGGGACAGCTGCAATGTTGTAAGTGTTCATGAGTACGCACCTTCTCTTGGTTTTCTTGTTTTCCCTGTCGATCACACCATTGGACAGGATGTGAGCAGAGTGTAAGTAGAAATCCAAAGGCAATAAGCCACTCAAAATCACTACATAAATAACTTGAAGTTACTAATGCCTGGGCCCACGCTATTGGGCCCCGCCACCCTCCCGAGCCAGGCATGAACCAGACACTGGATCTTTCGTTTTTCCACCTGCTCGCCACCCAGGGCAGCCTTGCGGCCACGGCACGCGAGCTTGGCGTAACCCCACCGGCGGTGAGCAAGCGGCTGGCAGCGCTGGAGGCGCGGTTTGGTGTTCGCCTAGTCAACCGCACGACCCGCGCGATGAGCCTGACCTCAGAGGGTGAGCTGTATTTTTCTCACGCGGCGCGCATCCTCACGCAAATCAATGAGATCGAGCAGATGGTCGTCAGTAGCCGCGCGACGCCCAAAGGCCTGATCCGCGTGAATGCTTCCCTCGGTTTCGGTCGGCGGCATATCGGCCCGGCGCTGGCAGCATTCTTCAGCCGCTACCCGGAAGTGGAAATCCAGCTGGAGATCACCGACCACCCGCTGGATCTGGCCGCGCACGGTTTTGACCTCGGCATCCGCTTCGGCACGCTGCCGGATGCGGCGTTCCATGCCCGCAAGATCGCCTCCAACCGCCGGCTGCTGTGCGCGTCACCGCTGTACCTGGAGAAGCATGGCACGCCCACGCGCCTGTCGGACCTGCAGCAGCACAATTGCATTTTCATTCGGCAGAATGAAACGCCTTATGGCGTATGGAGTTTCACCACTGGCAGCCGCACGCAGAACATCAAGGTCCGCGGTGCTTTGGGCTGCAATGACGGCGAGGTGGCGCTGAACTGGGCATTGGAAGGTTACGGGATACTGATGCGTGCCGAGTGGGATATCGCCCGTTATGTGCGCAGCGGCCGGCTGCGCCTTGTGTTGGAGGAAGAAACCCCAACCCGGGCGGATGTGTATGCGGTCTACCCGCAGCAGCTGCACCTGTCAGCAAGGGTCCGCAGCCTTATCGACTTCCTGGTCGAGCGTTTCGCCCTGATTGATCATGTTGAAGATGCCGAATGAGCGCAATGCTGGTGAAGGGTACGACAGCTATCGACCCATTGCGAACGTTCACCGTGACATCGTTTGCGCCTATGAGATCGAGCGCCGCGGGGGGCGGCGCTCGGTCTCACAGGAAGACGATGTCAACTGGATGCAAATGAGAATTAATCTAAATTATCACTTTTGCAGTACCCTCGCCAGAACGATTGGCCAAACTGGGTTTCATAGCTTCCAGGCCAAGACCGGCGACGCGCCGCACCTGCTCATCGCTATCCTGTGTTGCCATGCGTAGCGCCTCGATGGCTCGAAGCGCATCGTCGGGCAACAGGCCACGGTTATTCAATCCACTCACCGCATGACGACGAATGGCTACGTGAGGTGAAAGCAAACCGCGCAAGGCTTCGCTGACATCGGCGGTGGTGGTATCGATCTGACCGTAGACCTCATCGAAGGCTTCTTCAACAGCAGCCCGAAGCTCAGGACGCTGATCAAGCAGGCGCTCAACGGGTGTGTAGTTCAGCACCGGTGGCTGCACGCCCCGCCAGCGGAAACCGTCAAAGTTAGCGCAGATTCCCGCGACAGCGACCTCGGGCACTTGCTGCATCAGCCAGTCGAAATCCTCAAGGTAACCCAAGGCATTTGCGCACCAGTTGCGGGTCGGCTGCTCACAGGCCTCAATGACCTGTCGGCGCAGGGCCTGGATGGCGGGCTCATCAGCCATGCCAGCCAGCCCAAGAATGCGCGCGGCGGCGGTAGGCTCTTTATGCCCGTTGAGCAGTTCGATAAGCGCTGCCTGGGCGGGGCGGCCGTTGGCAATCAGCCAGCGCTCTGCGTCTTCCCCCGAAATGCCATCCGAACAATGCAAGCGGCTGACGTAGAACGCGACCTGCTCGTCGAGCGGCAAGGCACCGACTTCGCGCAGGGTGTTTTCAATGGCCAGTTCGACAGGGAAATTATCCTCGAACTGCTGGCGCGTCATGCTGCGCTTGGCCAAGGGCATATAGCCAGCAACGTCATGAAAAATCACCACGAAGCCAGGCGTCACGCCAGGATGCTGGCCGAAATGGCGGCCGAGCGCCCTAGCGGCACGGCAAACGGTGACCATCAAACGCTGCTCAGCCGCTTGCCACTGGCGTGGGCCAAGCCGATTGGCGTGGGCTTGTAGCTCATCATCAAGCCGCGTGAACGGCTCACCTGCGCAGATTTCCCAATCCCAGCGCCAGTCTGGCGGGTTCCACTTCACTGAACTGAAGCTTTCATCTTCCTCGTCGGGGTAGTCTTCACTCAGTGCTTGCAGGCTGTTTGCGGCAAAGCTGGGCAGCGACAGAACTGCCTCTTCTTCTCGGTAGCTGGCATGAAACGCTGCGGCGTACAAAGGGCTGCCCCCCTCATCGAGCAGCGTTTGCAATGCCTGTCTGGCGGCGTCGAACAGCGCCTGTTCCAGGGCCTTCCAATTCATCATTCAGGTCCTTGCTGACAAGTAAGTTCAGCCGAGCAGATCGAGCAAACCCTCAAAGGGGGCTTCCCAGGCTGGCTAATTCAATGTGCGTGCCATCGCCACATCCGGTAGCGACCGTCTGGAGACAAAGACAGTATTTCTATGGTGTTCATGCGTGTGCGTCCGCAAAGGATCGAAAATGGTCACTGCAAAGCAATGGACTTGGCCATTTCCGCCGTGCCAACCCAACCGCTTTGCGCATACACCGGTTTGCCCGTCTCGGTGGCATGCAGCACAGCGAACGTAATGCCCCGGCGAGCGAACTCGGCGTCAGCCGCCTGCATCAAGGCCGAAGCGAGGCCCCGGCGGCGGTAGGCCGGCTGGACGTAAACATTCAACACGTACCCACGCTTGTCCAGCGTTGGGTGCGCGGGATGGGGAGGCCAATCAATGCTCATCAGGCCAATGGCGGCGACCGGTTGGTCGCCATCCAGGAGTTTGAATCCGTAATACCGGCCATCACCGAGCCGCTCCTCCAGCCATGGGCGAAAGTGCTCAGTCATCACGCGCAGCTCTTCAGGATTCCCGCCCGCCTCAAGAAACATTTGCTCGCGATTCGAGCAGATCATTTCTGCGTCAGAGGGCCCGACTGGCTGGTACTTCAGACCGGAAAGTCCTGCATATCCTTGTGATTCGATCATCGCTTCACTCGCGTCAGTAGCACCAATCATAAAAAGGCAGCCTATGGCACCTTGAGGCGCTTTCGCAACGGCACTTTTATTCCTTTGTGAGCAACTGTCTTTGCTCAATTTCTTGAAGTTGGCGCAATCCCTGTGGGAGCGGGGGGGGGGGGGGGGGGGGGGGGG
>NZ_JBKGGW010000053.1:0-29912 GCF_052041945.1 Pseudomonas sp. SMN11
CGCGCAGGTCGACGGTGAAGTGCTGCAAGTCACCGCCACCGACGCAGCTGGCAATACGTCCAACGCTGGCAACGTCACCGCCCCCGACATCGATGGCGGCGATACCACGCCACCCGATGCGCCCACCAACCTGGTGATCGCCCTGGCCGGCCAGCAGCTCAGTGGCCGTGGCGAAGTGGGCGCCAGCGTGCAGGTGCGCGATGCTCAGGGCAACCTGATCGCCAGTGGCACCGTCGCCGGCGATGGCAACTTCCAGATTACCCTCAACCCGCCCGTGAACGATGGCAGCAGCGTGCAAGTAACCCTCACCGACGCCGCCGGCAACGTGTCGCAACCAGGCTCGGTGACCTCGCCCGACCTGCAACCCCCGGCACAACCCACCGACCTGGCCCTGATCGATGGCGTGACCCTGAGCGGTAAAGGTGAAGCCAACAGCATCGTGCAAGTGCGCGATGGCAGCGGCAACCTGATCGGCAGCGGCACGGTGGGTGCCGATGGCAACTTCAGCATTACCCTCTCCCCGGCCCAGGCCAATGGCGAAACGCTGGACGTGCGCCTGACCGACGCGGCGGGCAATACCTCCGTGCCACTCGATTACACGGCGCCGGATATAACCCCACCTGCCGAAGTCAGCAATATTGCGGTCGGCAACGGCGGCCTGGCCTTGAGTGGCCGCGGCGAGGCCGGTGCCACCGTCGAGGTGCGCGATGCCAGTGGCAACCTGCTTGGCCAAGGTATTGTCAGTGCCAATGGCACCTTCCTGATCGACCTGGCTCCCGCCGCGCAGCCGGGCGAGCGCTTGAGCCTGGTACAGACCGATGCAGCCGGCAACCCTTCCCCAGCGGTGCAATATGACATACCGCTGACCCAGGTACCGGACAGTCCCAGCGGCCTGGTCATTGCCGCCGACGGCAGCAGCCTCAGCGGCAACGCCCCGGCCGGCACCCGTGTAGATGTGCGCGATGCCAACGGCACCGTGGTGGGCAGCGTGGTGGTTGGCGCCGAAGGCACCTTCAACGTCGTGCTCAACCCGGCGCAGGCCAATGGCGAACTGCTGAACGTGACTGCCGTCGACACCGCCGGCGGCGTCTCCCTGCCCGCTCAGATCAGCGCCCCGGACATCACCGCCCCAATCGCGCCCGACAACCTTGCCGTCAGCGCCGATGGCAGCACGGTCAGCGGCCGCGCGGAGCCGGGCAGCACCGTACGGGTATTGGCCGCCGATGGCACCACCGTGCTCGGCACCGCCGTGGCCGGCGCTTCAGGCGCCTTCAGCGTCACCGTCACGCCCGCGCAAGTCGACGGTGAGCAATTGCAGGTTACTGCCACCGACGCTGCAGGCAACACCTCCACGGCAGGCAACGTCACCGCGCCGGACGTCGATGGCGGTGGTGACACCACTCCGCCGCAGCCCGCCACCGACCTGATCATCAGTGCCGATGGCCGCACGGTTTCCGGCCGCGGCGAAATCAATGCCACGGTCAATGTGCTGAATGACCAGGGCCAAGTGATCGGTACCGGTACCGTGCAAGCCGATGGCTCCTTCACCTTGCAACTGACGGCACCCGTGGTCGATGGCTCGTCGCTGCAGGTCACCCTCACCGACGCCGCTGGCAACGTCTCGACACCCAGCCCGCTGACCTCGCCGGACCACCTGGCGCCTGCGCAACCGATCGGGCTCAGCCTGACCGATGGCATCACCTTGGCCGGCACCGCCGAGCCGGGTGCCCGAATCGATGTGCGTGATGCCGATGGCAACCTGATCGGCAGCGGCATCGTCGCTGCGGATGGCAGCTTCAGCCTGGTCCTCGCCCCTGCCCAGGCCAATGGTGAGCAACTGTCCATCACCGCCACCGACGCGGCCGGCAACGCCTCTACGCCGCTGAGCTACACCGCACCGGATATCACCCCGCCAGCAATCATCAACAATGTGGTGGTCGGTGACGGCAGCCTGACGGTTTCTGGCCGCGGCGAGCCTGGCGCGACGGTGGAAATCCGCGATGTCAATGGCTCTGTCCTCGGCACCGGTGTAGTCGCGGCCAATGGCACGTTCCTGGTCAACCTCGATAACCCGGTCACTGCGGGCGAGGTGCTGGTGCTGGTGCAAACCGACGCTGCCGGCAACCCGTCGGTGGCCCTGACGGTCATCGTCCCGGCCACCGAAGTGCCGGAAAGCCCCAGCGGGCTGGTGGTCGCCGCCGATGGCACATCGATCAGCGGCAGCGCGCAAGCCGGCAGCTTGGTGGAGGTCCGCGATGCCAACGGCAACGTGATCGGTAGCGTCCAAGCCGGCAACGATGGCACCTTCACCATCAGCCTCATTCCGGCCCAGGCCAACGGCGAACTGCTCGACGTGGTTGCCATCGATGCCGACGGCAACAGCTCGTTGCCGACCCAGATCAGCGCACCGGACATCACCCCGCCCAACCAGGCCAGCGACCTGGTGGTGAGCGCCGACGGCGTCACCCTCACCGGCCGCGGCGAACCTGGCAGCACGGTGCAGGTGACCAACGCCCAGGGCACGCTGCTCGGTAGCGCGATAGTAGGTGCCAACGGCCAGTTCAGCGTTACCCTGGCCCCCGCGCAAACCGATGGTCAGGCACTGGATGTGGTACTGCGCGATGCCGCAGGCAACACCTCGACCGCCAACATTACCGCCCCGGATACAGATGGCCCGTTGCAGCCTTCCGCCCTGAGTGTCGACATCACCGGCCTGCACCTCACCGGCCTGGGCCAGGTCGGCTCGACGGTGACCGTGCGCGCGGCCAATGGCAGCGTGCTGGGTACTGCGCTGGTCGGCGCCGACGGGCGCTTCGACGTCACCCTCACTGCGGCGCAGCGCAACGGTGAAAGCCTGACCGTGGAGGCCACCGACAGCCTCGGCAACAGTGCCGGGCCAGTGGCCTTCACCGCACCCGACCACACCCCGCCACAGGTGGTCGGCAGTCCAAGCATCGACGGCACGGGCACGACGGTCAGCGGTACCGGTGAACCCGGTGCCACGGTCACGGTACGCGGCCCAGACGGCAGCGTGCTGGGCAGCGCACTGGTGGCTGGCGATGGCAGCTTCGCGGTCACCCTGGTTCCGCCACAGACCAACGGCCAGGCATTGACCGTCGAACAGACCGACCTTGCCGGTAACGTTTCTGCCGCCGTCGGTTTACCGTCCCCGGATACCCAGGCGCCGAATGCGCCGATCGGCCTGCTGCTGTCGGCCGACGGCGCCGTCGTCACCGGTAGCGGCGAGCCTGGCGCGCAAGTGAAAGTGACCGGCGTCGGTGGCGTGGTACTGGGCACTGCAGTGGTTCAGGCCGATGGCAGTTTCAGCGTGTCCCTCATCCCTGCGCAGCTCAACGGCCAGACCTTGTCCGTCACCCAGACCGATGGGGGCGGCAACGCCTCTGGCGCCGGCACCGTGGTCGCCAGTGACCTGCAAGCACCCAGCCCGGCAGTGGTCCTGGGGTTGGTCAGCGGCGGCACCGTGCTCAACGGTGTGGGCGAAATCGGCACGACCGTGGAAGTGCGTAACAGCGCCGGGCAATTGCTCGGCGACGGCATTGTCGGTGCCGATGGCAGCTTCAGTATCACCCTCAGCACCCCACAGACCAATGGCCAGGTCCTGTCGGTGGTACTGATCGACGGTGCCGGCAACAACTCGCCATCGACCTCGTTCACCGCACCGGACACCACCGGCCCGGCCACGCCGGCTGGCCTGCAAGTCAGCGCCGACGGCAGCAGCGTGCACGGCACTGGCGAAGTCGGCGCGACGGTCGAGGTTCGCAACGCCGCAGGCGACCTGCTTGGCAGCGTGGTGGTGCCCGCCGGTGGCAGTTTCAGTGTGGCCCTGACCCCGGCGCAACTCGATGGCCAGACGCTTCAGGTTACCTTGCTCGACCCCGCAGGCAACGCGTCCACCAGCGCACCGGTCAGCGCGCCGGACATTACCCCGCCGGAGTTGCCCGTCGGGCTATTGGTCAGCCCGGACGGCAGCACCGTCACCGGCACTGCGCCAGGTGCCAGCTCGGTGACCGTGACCGACCCGAACGGCAACGTGGTGACCGTCGCGGTCAACGGCGATGGTAGCTTCAGCGTGCCACTGGATACGCCGCTCACCAACGGTGAGACCCTGAGCGTGGTGGTCAGCGATGCAGCCGGCAACGCAACCGCGCCATCCACCGTCACTGCGCCCGACACCACCCCGCCCGCCCCGGCCGCCGACGTCACGGTCAGCCCCGACGGCGGCACCATCAGCGGCAGCGCCGAGCCTGGCACAACGGTCATCGTGCGCGACGGCAACACCGAGCTGGGCACCGGCACCGCCGGGCCGGATGGCACCTTCGTGATACCGGTCAACCCACCTCTGGTCACCGGCGACACGGTGCAAGTGGTGGTACGCGATGGCGGTGGCAACGAAACATCCATCAATGTCAGCGGCCCTGACGGCACCGAAGCCGCCACGCCATCCGCCCTGTCGTTGAGTGCCGACGGTTTCCTGCTGACCGGTGAAGGCACAGTCGGCTCACTGATCACCGTTACCTCCGGCGGCACCACCCTGGGCACTGGCACGGTCGGCACCGATGGCGTCTTCCACATCTTCTTCGCCAATGCCCTGCTCAATGCCCAGACCCTGCAGGTCAGCGCTCGCCTGGCGGTCGGAGGCAAACCGTCGGTGCCGGCGATCATTGTCGCCGCCGACACCACTGCGCCGGATGCGCCGAACCTGCTGGCCCTCGACCGCACCGGCAGCACCCTGACCGGCCACGGTGAAGTGGGCGCCACGGTACGTGTGGTCGATGCCCAAGGCACCGTGCTGGGCACCGCGACCGTCGCCAGCAACGGCCTGTTCAGCGTCACCCTGATACCGCCCCAGGCCAATGGCCAGAACCTCACCATCACCCAGGCCGACGCCGCCGGCAACGTTTCGTTGGCGGCCACGCTGCAAGCAGCCGACCTGCAGGCGCCGAACGCCGCCACTGGCCTGAGCCTGAACAGCGCTGCCACCGTGGTCAGTGGCCAGGGCGAAGCCGGTGCGACCGTGACCGTGCGTGACGCCAGCGGCGCCATTCTGGCCACCGGCACGGTAAACCTGAGCGGGCAGTTCCAGATCACCCTGCCCAGCGCGCAAACCACCGGCAGCCCGCTGCAGGTGACCCTGACCGATGCCGCGGGCAACGTGTCCGGCCCTGCCAGCCTGGCGACGCCAGACCGCACACCACCCGCCGCAGTTGGCAACCCGGTACTCAGTGCCGACGGCAAGCAGTTGTCCGGCAGCGGCGAAGTGGGTGCCACCGTGCAGGTGCGCAATGCCGCCGGCACCGTGCTTGGGAGTGCCATCGTAGGCACCGACGGGCGCTTCACGGTGATATTCGACACGCCGCAGATCAGCGGCCAGGCGATTGGTGTGAGCCAGGTGGACGCCGCTGGCAACGTGTCGCCCGCCATCAGCCTGGCGACTCCAGACCTGACCGCGCCAACCGCGTTGACCAACGTGGTGCTCAACAACAACGGGCTCACCCTCACAGGCCTCGGCGAAGCCGGTGCCAGCGTGACCGTGCGCGGCGCGGATGGCACCATCATCGGCACCGGCCTGGTAGCGGCCAATGGCAGCTTTACCCTCACCCTCACCAGTGCCCAGCTCAATGCCCAGCACCTGAGCGTGACCCAGACCGACGCCAGCAACAACACCTCCACCGCCGTCAGCGTCATCGCACCTGACCATACGCCACCCGCGGCGCCTAGCGCCCTGGCCCTGTCCAGTGGCGGCCTGCAGCTGAGCGGTAACGCCGAAGCGGGCAGCACCGTGACCGTGCGCGATGCCGCGGGCAATGTGCTGGGTACCGCCGTGGCCACCAGCAACGGCACCTTCCAGCTCACCTTGAACAGCGCGCAGAGCAACGGCCAGACCCTGCAGGTGACCGCCACCGATGCCGCGGGCAATATCTCGACTGCCGCCTCCTACACGGCCGCCGACACGACGCCACCGGCCGCAGTCGCCAGCCTCGCCGTCGCTGCCAATGGTGCGACGCTGGCGGGGACCGGCGAGGTCGGCGCCACAGTCACTGTGCGCACACCGGACGGCACGATCCTGGGCACGGCGGTCGTCGGTGCCGATGGCCACTTCAGCGTGACCTTGATCCCTGCCGCCAGCACCGGCGAAATCCTCAGCGTGACCCAGGCTGATGCCGCACTCAACACCTCCCCTGCATTGACGGTCACCGCACCCGGGATCACCGCGCCGGACATCCCCGGCAACCTGGTGTTGTCGGCCAATGGCCTGGCCGTCACCGGCACGGCCACGCCGGGTACCACGGTCAACGTCTACGGCCCCTCAGGCACGTTGCTCGGCAGCGCACCGGTGGGCAACGATGGCACTTTCACCGTCACCCTCGGCAGTGCCCAGGCCAACGGCGAAGTCCTGCATGTGAGCGCGGTGGGCACCGACGGCGGCGTTTCGCTACCGGCCACCCTGCAGGCGCCGGATACCACCGCGCCGCAACCGCTGAGCAACCTGGTGCTGTCCGCCGATGGCCTGGTACTGACCGGCCACGGGGAAGCCGGCGCCACCGTTACGGTAACAGGCCTCGGCGGGCTGGCGCTGGGCACCGCAGTGGTCGATGCCAACGGCAACTTCACCCTCAACCTCAATGCCGCACAGATCAACGGGCAACTGCTCAGCGCCGCGCAAACCGACGCCGCAGGCAACGAGTCCAACAGCATCAGCCTCACCGCGCCAGACCGGGTAGCGCCGGATGCAGCGGCCAACCTGGCATTCGCCGGGGGCGGCACACTGCTCAACGGTACCGGCGAAGCTAATGCCCTGGTCAAGGTCGTCGCGCTCGACGGTAGCGTGCTGGGCACTGGTGTGGTCCTGGCCAACGGCACCTTCCAGGTTACCCTGCTCACACCGCAGGCCAACGGCCAGCAAGTGCAGGTGGTACTGACCGATGCCGCCGGCAACCAGTCCACCGCCGCCGCTATTACCGCGCCGGATACGACTCCACCAAATGCGCCCAGCGAACTGGCCATTTCCAGTGATGGCGTGACCATCACCGGCCGGGGCGAAGCGGGGGCATCGGTTACGGTCCTCAACCCCCTCGGCCAAACGATCGGCACGGCGCTGGTCGATGCCAGCGGCCACTTCACCATCACCCTCAACCCGGCATTGGGCAATGCCGAACTGCTCAGCTTTACCCAGACCGACAGCGCTGGCAACGTGTCGGCCGTCGCGACCCTGCAGACACCGGACTTCACCCCGCCAGACCTGCTCACCAACGTCGCCATCAACGCCGACGGCAGCGTGGTCACAGGTTCCGGCGAACCGGGTGCGACCGTTACGGTGACCAACGCCGCGGGCGTACTACTGGGCACCACCCTGGTGCTCGCCGATGGCAGCTTCCGCGTTACGCTGACCCCCGCACAGATCAACCAGCAGGTGCTGTCGGTACAGCAGGCCGACCCACCCGGCAACATCAGCGAACCGGTCTCGGTCAACGCACCGGACCTGACCCCGCCGGCTGCGGCGGCCTCGCTGCACCTCAATGCTGCCGGCGACCAGCTCAGCGGCACTGGCGAGGCCGGTACCACGGTGCGGGTCTACGTCGGCACCGTGGAGATCGGCACCACCACGGTGGCGGCCAACGGCACCTTCGTGGTCAACCTGAGCGCAGCGCAACTCAACGGCGAGGTGCTGCAGGTCACCCTGCAGGATGCCAGCAACAACATCTCGCCAATCAGCAGCCTCACCGCCGTCGACATTACCCCACCGGCCACGGTAGCCGCTGCCCTCAACGCCAGTGGCACTCAGATCAGCGGTATCCCACTTAGCGCTGAGGCTGGCGCGCACATCACGGTGATGAACAACCTGGGTAACCTGATCGGTCAAGGCACCGTTGCCGCCGATGGCAGCTTCGTGATCACCCTCACCACTGCGCAAATCAATGGCCAAGTGCTGACCATTATCGCCCAGGACGCCACCGGCAACCCATCCGCGCCGCTGTTGCTGACCGCACCGGACCTGACCCCACCTGTACAGCCCGGCAACCTGGTCCTCACCGGCGGCACATTGCTCACCGGTACGGGCGAGGTTGGCAGCACCATCACCGTACGCGCTCCGGACAACACCGTACTGGGCACTGTCACGGTGCCGGCTGGCGGCGTCTTCACCGTCACCTTCGCAAGTTCGCAGAGCACTGGCCAAGTGCTGACCGTGGTGTCGACCGATGCCGCTGGCAATGCCTCGCAGCCGGCCACCTATCAGACCATCGACACCGTGCCACCCACGGCGGTCACCAACCTCGCCGTCAACAACACCTACAACATCCTCACCGGGCGCGGCGAAGCCGGCGCGAACGTGACGGTCAGCTTCGGCGGCGTGGTGATCGGCACGGGTCAGGTCGACAGTGGCGGCAACTTCTCGATCAACCTGTCACCTGCACCGGGTTCGGCCGCATCCCTGGCCGTCACGCAAACCGACGCTGCCAACAACACGTCGGCGGTGGCGACCTTTATCACCCCACTGGTGCCACCGCCCGAGCCACCGGTCAACGTGGCGCTGGCCGCCAACGGCCTGACCCTCACCGGTACCGCCGCCACCGGCACGTCGATTCGCGTCTACGACGCCGCCGGCAACCTGATCGGCAGTGGCTCGGCCAACATTGGCAACGGTGGCTTCAGCATCACCTTGAGCGCTGCCCAACTCAACGGCCAACACCTGTCCGTGACCTCGGTGTCGCTGTTGGGCGGTGAGTCGCAGCCGGTGTTCCTGACAGCAGCCGACATCACCCCACCGGCCAACCCGGTGGTCAGCGCGCTGTCGGCCAACGGCCTGGTGCTCACCGGTACCGGTGAAGCCGGCGCCACGGTGACCGTGCGCGATGCCAGCGGCAACGTGCTCGGTACCGGCCTGGTCAATGGCGGCGGGGTGTTCAGCATCAATCTGGCCAGCGCCCAGCTCAACGGCCAAGTACTGAGCCTGACCCAGGCCGACGTCGCGCTGAACGTGTCCGGCGCCACCAGCTATACCGCACCGGACGTTCAGGCCCCGCTGGCACCGACCAACCTGGCGATCAATGGCACCGGGACCGTGCTCACTGGCGTCGGCGAAGCGGGCGCCACCGTGACGGTGACAGGCCCTGGTGGAACTGAAGTTGGCAGAGCCGTAGTGCAGGCCAACGGTACATTCAGCGTCACCCTGACCACCGCACAGAACGACGGCCAAGCCCTGGTGGTGCGCCAGGCCGATGCCGCCGGCAACCTGTCTGGCAGCACCGGCATCACCGCGCCAGACACCACCCCGCCAGCCGCGCCGGTGGCAGCGATCAATGCCAACGGCACGTCCATCAGCGGCTCCGGCCAGATCGGCAGTACGGTGACCGTGCGCAACAGTGCCGGCACCGTCCTCGGCACCGCCACGGTGGGTAGCAACGGCCTGTTCGTGGTCAGCCTTACCGCCGCGCAGATCGACAACCAGGCGCTGAGCGTCACCCTGACCGATGTCGCTGGCAACACCTCGACCGCCACCGCGCTGACCGCACCGGACTTCACGCCACCGGCCAACGCGGCCAATCTGGTGATCAGCGCCGACGGCACCACCCTCACCGGCACCGGCGAGGTCGGCGCCACGGTCACCGTGCGCAGCGCCAGCGGCACCGTGTTGCAGACCGCGACCGTGCAACCCAACGGCACCTTCACCGTCACCCTGAGCCCTGCCCAGGACAACGGCCAGGTGCTGTCGGTAACCTTGACCGACCCGCGCAGCAACGTGTCCGGCAACGTCAACATCACTGCACCGGACGTCGATGCCAACGCCCCGGTAATCGCCAGCAACAACCTGGCCACCGCCACCGTCAACCTGGCGCCGGTCACCGCCACCACCACCTACACCGACAGCTTCACCACCCTGTTGTCGGGCTTCAGCAAGACCTACACCTGGACGGTTGCGCCTGGCACCACGGTCGACCCGACCTTGACGCTGACCACCAACAGTGTGCTGGCGCTGCTCAACAACTCCACCTTCACCCTGCAGGTGAAGGACGCCAGCGGCGCCTGGGTGACCCTCGCCACCGGCAACACCCAGGGGTTGCTCGACCTGATCGTGCTGCCACTGGGGCTGCAGGTCGACATCGGCAAGCTGCAGGCCGGCGATTACCGTCTGACCGTGGCCAGCGGCGGTATTGGCCTGATAACCCAGGTCACCACCAGCCTGGACATCGAAGCCACGAGCCTGACCCAGTTCACCGGCACCGGCACCGCTACCTCGGGCAACGTCATCACCGACCCGGGCACCAATGGCGTGGTCGACTCCCTCGGCCCGGACAGCGGCGCCGTGCTGAAGATACTGGTCAACGGCAGCTACGTGACCGCCGCCAGTGGCGCGGGCACCACGGTGCAGGGCCAATACGGCACCCTGGTGATCCATGCCGACGGCAGCTACACCTACACCCCGAGCGGCAGCCCGTCGAGCGTCGGCAAGGTGGATGTGTTCAGCTATGAACTGGTGCACCCGAACGGGCTGACCGCCACGGCCAACCTCTACGTGCGCATCGACAGCCCACAGGCCACGGAGATCTGGAACGACAGCAACCTCAGCGCGCCGGCCACGGTGGTGGATGCCGTCAACGACGTCGACAGCAGCCACATCACCCTGGCCAACCGGGTCGACAGCAGCAGCGCCACCCTGGGCTCGCTGACCCTGCCACTGATCGGCTCGCGCTCGGCCACCTACACCACCACGGTGGCCGCCGACACCACGGCCAACCTGCAAGTGGTGGTCAACTCCACCAACCTGCTGGGCCTGCTCAACGGCACCACCATTCAACTGCTCAAGCTCAACCCAGCCACCGGCCAATACGTGGTGGTGGAGACGGTGGGTGGCGGCTCGCTCATCAGCCTGCTCGGCGGTGGCGCCGGCTATACCTTCCAGAACCAGGGCGCAGGTACTTACCACATCGTGGTCAGCGCCGGCGGCATCGGCCTGGCCAGCTCCATCACCACCAGCCTCAACACCACCACCACGCACCTCACCGAGTTCGTGGTCAGCAGCGCCACGGCGGCGAGCGGCAACCTGATCACCGATCCGGCCGGTACCGACAATCTGGGTTCGGCATTGACTGTGCTGAGCGTGCTGACCGCCGCCGGCACCTACACCATCCCCGGCTACAACGGGGTTAGCGTTGCCGGCACCTACGGCACGCTGCTGGTGCATGCCGATGGCAGCTACACCTATACCCTCAAGAGCGGGCTGACCTCGGCGGTGATCGGCCAGCACGATACCTTCACCTATGAGCTGACCCACCCTAACGGCACCACCGACACCGCTACATTGACCGTCAACCTGGACAACGCCGCCGGCCTCACCACCTTCTCCGCGCTGGTGGCCGACCCCAGCGACGACAGCGTGGCCGTGGCCAGCGTCGCAGCCTCAGCCTCCAGCGAGGTGATCGCCGGCACCGACGGCAACGACCATCTGGTCGGCAGCCAGGGCGGGCACATCACCCTGGAAGGCGGCGCGGGCAACGACACCCTCGAAGTGGTCGACCAGAACTTCGCCAGCGTCGATGGCGGCACCGGTACCGACACCCTGCTGTGGGGCGGCGGCGATGCCAGCATCGACCTGGGCAACCTGGCCGACCGTATCCACAACATCGAGGTCATCGACCTCAACGACACCAGTGCCGTAGCGCTGACCCTCAACCTGGCGGACGTGGTGAAGATCACTGAAACCGGCAACGACACGCTGATCATCAAGGGAGATGACAAAGACTCGGTGCACATGACGGACAACTGGTCCCTGGTCGGGAACCAATCTGTCGACGGTATCGACTATAACCAATACACGGCCCAGGAAGATCCGAGCCATCACCTCTGGGTGCAGAACAGCATCCATGTTGTCTGAGGCCGCTGCATCCCGCCGGGCACACTGCCCGGCGGCAAGGACGAACAGCAGTAAGGGAATTTCGTGAAGCGAAGCAGTACGCTGTCACCGCTGTGGCTGGGAGCCTTCGGGCTCCTGGTGTTGAACCTAGACCCGGTTGCCCAGGCAGCCGACGACATAGACCCCAGACTGCGTACCATCGGGCCGTCATTGATGCGCGACGCGCCCGATGCCATTCCCGCCCGCCCTCCTTCCGGCCAGGCCGCCAGCAATGGCGACCGCCTGGGGCTGGCCGAAGCGGTGCTGACCGCCGCGCAGTGGCACCCAAGCATCGCCGAAGCGGTCGGCAACCTCTACAAGCAGGGCGAAGGGATCAACGTCGCCCGTGCCGGTTACTACCCACAGATTTCCGGCGGTATCCGCACCGGCTATGACACCGGATACGGCGGCGACCGCAACAGCCAGGCGCTGAACCTGTCGTTGAAGCAGATGCTCTACGACTTCGGCAAGGTCGACAATGCCGTCAGTGCCGCCCAGGCCGCCGCTACCCGGGCCCAGGCCAACATCCTGCTGGTGGTCGACGACCTTGCCCGCGACACCGCTTACGCCTGGATCGAAACCCGCCGTTACGAACAATTGATGGGCATCGCCCGCGACCAGATCCGTGGCGTTGGCGACATCGCCGGCATGGCCCGCCAGCGCAGCGACATGGGCGCCAGCACCCGCTCCGATGTGGTCCAGGCCGAGTCGCGGGTGGAAGGCGCCCGCGCCACCCTCGAGGAATACCAGTCGCAGTACGAACGCTGGCGTTCGACTCTGGCCGAACTGCTTGGCCGGGTGCCACCGCCGGCCTTGGCCGAAGCATCGCCACCGGAACTGAAACAGGCGTGCAAGCGCTCTTCAGGCGGCAGCGACCGCTTGCCGGCGGTGCTGATGGCCCTGGCCTTGCGCGCCCAGTCCCAGGCCGAACTGGCCCAGGCCAAGGCCGAAGCCTACCCCACGCTGTCGCTGCAACCGCAGGTCAACCACTACCTGGACAACGACTACAACCGCGACAACCGCAGCCTGGACCGTACCCAGGCGGGCATCTACCTGAACGTCGAAGTACCCATCTACCAGGGTGGCGCCATCAGCGCCCGCAGCCGCGCTGCCGGCCATGCCCTGAGCGCCGCCGATTCCGCCGAAGACGCCGCGCGGCTGCAGGCCCGCCGCGGCTTGGCCGAAGCCATGGCACAGACGTCCGGGCTGGGCCGACGCCTGAATTCGCTGGAAGCGCGCCAGGCCAGCATCCAGGAAGCCCGCGAACTGTATGGCCGGCAGTACCTGGACCTGGGCACCCGCCCCTTGCTCGACCTGCTCAACGCCGAGCAGGAGATCTACCAGTCACGCTTCGAACTCGCCGGCACCCGCTCCGACCTGCTGCGCCTGGATGTCGACTGCCTGTACAACTCCGGCGCCCTGCGTACCGCCTTCGGGCTGGAAGGGCGCAACCTGCAAGGGGTGGAAATCGAGCCATGAACGATACCGTCAAGCTGACCCAGGCCGGTCAGGCGCAGAACCCTGAGACGGCGGTGGTGCACCGGCCCGACTTGGGCCCCTGGCTGGAAGTAATGCTACAGGTCGCCCACCACTATCGCCTGGATGTCTCGCCCCAGCGCATCCGCCTGGCGGCGGTCGAAGATGCCCGCCCGCTGGATGAAATCCTCCGGCACATGGCACGCCAGGCCGGGCTGACCTTGCGCTTCGTGCGCTACGACGCCAAGGCTCTGCGCCAGTGGCGCACGCCGCTGGTGCTGGAACTGGACGATGGCCAGCTGGCCACGGTCGAGGCGGTGACCGAGGAAAACGAACTGGCCGTGGTGTTTGCCGGCGACCAGCGCCTGACCTCGCGGCTGCCCCGTGACGCACTCGAAGGGCGCATCAACCGCGTGGCCTTGATGCGCCCGGCACGGCCGCTGCGCGATGTGCGCACCGACGACTACACCGCGCCCTACGATCGCCACTGGTTTACCCGCATAGTGCTGCGCGACCTGCGCCCGTACGGCCAGGTGATGGTCGCCTCCTTGGTGGCCAACGTGCTGGCCCTGGCCGGGGTGCTGTTTTCGATGCAGGTGTATGACCGGGTGATCCCCGCCGAGTCCCTGCCGACCCTGTACGTGCTGTTCGGCGGCGTGGTGTTGGCGCTGGTGTTCGACTTCAGCATGCGCCTGCTGCGGCTGAAGGTCACCGACCTGCTGGGCAAGCGTGCCGATCTGCGGGTTTCCGACCTGGTCTACGGCCATGCGCTGCGCCTGCGCAATTCGGCACGGCCGAAATCCACCGGCTCCTTCATCTCGCAGTTGCGCGAGCTGGAGTCGATCCGTGACCTGATCACCTCGAGCACTGCCACGGCCTTGGCCGACCTGCCGTTCTTCCTGTTGTTCCTGCTGGTGTTCTGGCTGATCGGCGGGGTGCTGGTGTTCATCCCGCTGGTGGCGCTGCTGGCCATGGTCATCCCGGGGCTGCTGGCGCAGCGGCGCCTCGCGGCACTGGCCAATGCCTCGATGCGTGAGTCATCGCTGCGCAACGCCATGCTGGTAGAGAGCATCCAGGGCCTGGACGAGATCAAGGCGCTACAGGCCGAGGCGCGCTTCGAGCGCCAGTGGAACCAGTACAACGCTGCCTGCGCGCACACCAACCTGCGCCTGCGTACCCTGACCAACGGCCTGGTGACCTGGACCCAGAACGTGCAGGGCGCGGTGTTTGCCGTGGTCATCGTGATCGGTGCGCCGATGGTGATTGCCGGCGACCTCACCACCGGTAGCCTGGTGGCTGCCTCGATGCTGTCGTCACGCATGATGGCGCCGCTGGCGCAGCTGACCCATGTGCTGACCCGCTGGCAGCAGGCCAAGGTCGCCTTGCAAGGCCTGGACAAACTGATGCAGGCACCTGTCGACCACCCCGAAGGCGAGGCCCGCGTGCACCTGCCGGCGATCCGTGGCGAATATGCGCTGCGCCAGGCCCACTTCCGCTATAGCCCGGAAGCACAACCAGTGCTGAGCATCGGCCAGCTCGACATCCAGCCCGGCGAGCGCATCGCCGTGCTCGGGCGCAACGGCGCCGGCAAATCGACCCTGCTGCAGGCACTGGGCGGTGCCATGGACCTGAGCCAGGGCGAAGTCAACCTCGACGGCATCGCCATGGCCCACCTCGACCCGGCCGACCTGCGCCGTGACGTTGGCCTGCTGGCCCAATACGCCCGGCTGTTCCACGGCACCCTGCGGGAAAACCTCACCCTCGGCGCCGGCCAGGCCAGCGACCAGGAACTGGTGGCCGCGCTGGCTGCCACTGGTGCGCTGGAGTTCGTCCGCCACCTGCCCAAGGGCCTCGACCACCTGATTCTCGAAGGCGGCGTGGGCCTGTCCGGCGGGCAGCGCCAAGCCCTGGTGCTGGCGCGTTTGCTGGTTCGCCAACCGCAGGTGCTGTTGCTCGACGAGCCTACCGCCTCGCTCGACGACGTCACCGAACGCAAGCTGCTGGATAACCTCGATCGCTTCTGCCAGGGCCGCACGCTGGTGATCGCCACCCACCGCCTCAGCGTGCTACAGCGTGTGGACCGCATCATCGTGCTGGACGGCGGGCGCATCGTCATCGACGACAAACGCGACGCCGCCCTGGCCAAGCTGCAAGGAGCGCAGGCATGAGCAACCAAGAACTCCCCGCCTCCTACCTGGATGGCCAGGACGACCAGGCCGTGCTGCGCGCCGGGCGCGTCATCACAACCTGCGCGATCATGCTCGCTGCGTTCCTGGCCTGGGCTGCCTGCTTCGAGGTAACCGAGGTGTCCACCGGCACCGGCAAGGTGATCCCCAGTTCACGCGAGCAGGTGATCCAGTCGTTCGAAGGTGGCATCGTCGCCGAGATGAACGTGGCCGAAGGCGACCTAGTCGAGCGCGGTCAGGTGCTTGCCCAGCTTGACCCGACCAAGACCGCTTCCAGCGTTGGCGAGAGCGAAGCCAAGTACCGAGCGGCCAAGGCCAGCGTGGCGCGGCTGCGTGCCGAGGTCACCGGCAAGCCGCTGAGCTTCCCCGAAAGCCTGCGCGATTCGCCCGACCTGATCGACGCCGAAACGGCGCTGTACGAAACCCGCCGTCGCGGCCTGGAGCAGACCCTGGCTGGCATCGAAGATTCACTGCGGCTGGTGCGCGCGGAACTGAAGATCACCGAGAACCTGGCCAAGATGGGCGCCTCCAGCCGGGTCGAAGTGATCCGCCTGAACCGCCAGCGCTCGGAGCTGGAGCTCAAGGCCAACGAAGCCCGCTCCGAGTACCTGGTGCGAGCGCGCGAAGAGTTGGCCAAGGCCAGTGCCGAGGCCGACAGCCTGTCGGAAGTGATCCGCGGGCGCAGCGATTCGCTGACCCGCCTGACCCTGCGTTCGCCGGTACGCGGCATCGTCAAGGACATCGAGGTCAACACCTTGGGTGGCGTGGTGCAGCCTGGCGGGCAGGTGATGAAGATCGTACCGATGGACGAGCGCCTGCTGATCGAAACCCGCATCGCCCCACGGGACATCGCCTTCATCCACCCCGACCAAGCGGCCAAGGTCAAGATCAGTGCCTATGACTACTCGGTGTATGGCGGGCTGGAAGGCAAGGTGGTGGGCATTTCGCCGGATACCCTGCAGGACGAAGTGAAGCCGGAGATCTACTACTACCGGGTGTTCATCCGCACCGAACAGGACAGCCTGACCAACAAGGCCGGCAAGCACTTCGCGATCGTGCCGGGGATGATTGCCACGGTGGATATCCGTACGGGTGAGAAGACCATCCTCGATTACCTGATCAAACCGCTGAACCGCGCCCGCGAAGCCCTGCGCGAACGCTGATTGTAGGAGCGGCCTTGTGTCGCGAAAGGGCTGCGCAGCAGCCCCAACAATTTCAAGTTTATTGCTGCAATCTTGGGGCTGCTTCGCAGCCCTTTCGCGACACAAGGCCGCTCCTACAAGGCCCTGCGCCGCTCGGATGATGTGTGCAGCTAAAGAGCCGCCAGGTCAGGCCGATAACCCGTTATCCCCTGTCTCCCACGAAGGTCACCATGGCCACGCAAAATGCCCGCGCGGACTCGCTGTCACTGCTGCTGTTCACCCTGCGCAGCGGCAAGCTGATGGCAATCAACCTGCTCAAGGTCAGCGAGATCATCCCCTGCCCGCCACTGACCAAGCTGCCTGAATCGCACCCGCACGTTAAGGGCGTGGCGACCCTGCGCGGCAACTCGCTGTCGGTGATAGACCTGTCTCGGGCCATTGGCGAACGCCCGCTGGCCGACCCGGACGGCGGCTGCCTTATCGTCACCGAGATCAGCCGCTCGCGCCAAGGCCTGCACGTGCAGGCCGTGAGCCGCATCGTCCATTGCCTGAGCACCGACATCAAGCCGCCACCGTTCGGCTCGGGCAACCGGTCGTTCATCACCGGCGTGACCCGGGTCGACAACACCTTGGTGCAAGTGCTGGACATCGAAAAGGTCATCCACGGCATCGCCCCGCCGGAGCCTGAGCCACAGCCGGGTGAACTGAGCGAGGAAGACGCCAGCTTGCTGGCCGCCGCCAACATTCTGGTGGTCGACGACAGCCAGGTGGCGCTCCAACAGTCGGTGCACACCCTGCGCAACCTCGGCATCGACTGCCACACCGCACGCAGCGCCAAGGATGCGATGAACGTACTGCTGGAGCTGCAAGGCACCGCGCAAGAGATCAACATCATCGTTTCGGACATCGAGATGTCCGAGATGGACGGCTATGCCTTCACCCGCACCTTGCGCGAGACGCCGGACTTCCAGCACCTCTATGTGCTGCTGCACACCTCGCTGGACAGCGCCATGAGCAGCGAGAAAGCCAAGCTGGCCGGGGCCAATGCCATCCTCACCAAGTTCTCCTCGCCCGACCTGACCGACTGCCTGGTGACCGCGGCACGGACCGTGGTGTTTGCCGAGCGCTGAAGCTCGTGTTGTTATATTCAGCGACAAACTCCCTGGCTTGCCGCCAGGGATGACTCGGGCATAATTCGCGCCCCTCGGATCAATTCCCGGAACCGCGTATGAAGTTTTTCAGCTCTCTCCTGATCGCCTGCGTACTGTTCAGCGGTGCTGCCCAGGCCTCCAGCAGCCAGGCCTGGAACGAGCAACGCCAGCAGATGCTCAAGGCCTGCCTGAAGGCCAGCCAGTTCAAGGATGCCCATGCCCGCGGCAAACCGGCGGAGTTCGATGACCAGGTCGGTTTCAGTGCCCTGCTGATCGAAGGGGTTTATCCACAGAAGCACATGCAGCAACAGACGGGCACCGAACTGTGCCTGTACGACCGCAAGCAGCAGCAGGCCTTTGTCAGCGAATGGAACCCGGACGCCAAGTGAACGACAGCCTGCGTTTTGCCTGTACTGGTTGTGGCAAGTGCTGCACCGGCCACCATGTACCGCTGACCTTGGACGAGGCGCGCCAGTGGGCGGCAGGCGGTGGCCAGGTGGTGGTCTTGATCGAAGGCTTCGTGACCGATGGGCCGGGGATGCCGGTGGATCAGCGCGAGCATGTGCTGCGTCGCTCGTATCTGGTGCGTTGCGGCGGTAGCGAAGTGCGCGTTTCGGTGACTTTTGCCGCGTTCAACCCGGGGCGCTGTCGCAACCTCGACGACAACGACCTGTGCACCATTTATGAAAGCCGACCGCTGGTCTGTCGCATCTACCCGGTGGAAATCAATCCGCATATTCCGCTGCGGCCAGAGAACAAGGACTGCCCGCCCGAGGCTTGGGAGCAAGGGCCCGAGCTGATCCACGGCACACTGCCGGTGGACCCGGCGCTGCTGGCGCTGGTGCAGGCTTCGCGGCAGGCGGATCGTGATGATATCGCGGCCAAGGTGGCTATCTGCGAGGCGCTGGGGATGACCATCAGCGCGCTCAAGGGCAATGGGTTTACCGCTTGGCTGCCGGAGATGACGGCCTTTGCTGAGGTGCTGGCACAGGCGCCATCTGGGACCGGGGTTGAGTGGATGCTGCATGTGGAGCAGCCCGAGCTGGTGAGTGAGTTGCAGGGTCGGGGATTGCAGACCACTGCTGAGGCGCCGGTCTACTATGCCTTCATTGAATTTTAGGTAAGCAGGTCCGACCTCTTCGCGGGCACGCCCGCGAAGGGCTGCAAAGCGGCCCCAATAACGTTCAGGCGCTGCGATTCAAGACCATTTCCATATCATTGATCAGTGCCTTGGCCATGGCACTGAGAATCCGCGCCGCACTGCCTGCTATCAGGTTGCCCTCCATCTCCGCCTCTTCGCTCAAATGGCGGATGCAACCGGGCAAGACCGACAACTCATCGAAGGCATGATCGAGCGGGATGCCCGGCTGGATGGCGTACAGGTCCAGGAAGGTTTCTTTACCGGCTGTACTGCGGGACTTCAGCTCATTGGTCATGGGCCATCTCCTGCATTGCCATGTGACAGGCCAGGGTACGGAGCAGCTCGGTAAGAATACTCATTTTTTCCAGCAGGACCTGGCGGTGGTCTTTGGATTCGGTTTCGAGCAAGACTTGGATGGTGCTGGAGAGGCTGTCCATGAGAGCGGCAGCGTGGGGCTTGGCGTCTTCGACGGTTAGGTCGGCGATCATTGTGAGGTAACGGAGTGGGAACGAGGGTGGTGGATCCGGTACGATTTTCTTCATGGTGACTTCCCTATTAATGCTACTGGAAAGCGACCACCTTGCTCTTCTCACGGATTAGGTGGCAGCCGTACGCGAGGTGAGAAGTCCGCGTCACCAGAACCGCGGCCCAGACCGAAGTCTGCACGCGTACGGCTGCCATAACTCAGATGGCAATGGTGATACAACCGCAGCTTCTCACAGCCGCTCGCCGTTTTTGGCGAACCGTGAAGTTATCGCTGAAGCAGTTCCCCGCCTATCAGACGCCATCCGACAGAGCGCGTAGGATAATTCGTCACCCCCGCGCTCTTGAAGCATTTGGTTTCAGTTTGGGAATTTTCCTACAGCTGCTTGCCGCGCTCCGCTCTCCTGCGGGCGCCGCGCTTGCGGCCCATCGCCGGCAAGCGCGGCTCCCACAAGTTGGACAGTTTTAAGCTGCCGCCTGGGTCCTGTACTCGACAGGGCTCAGGCCATTGAGCCTTAGCTTGATGCGGTCATGGTTGTAGTAGTGAATGTACTCATCCAGGCCTGCTTTCAATTCATCAATACTCTCGAAGCGCTTGAGGTAGAAAAACTCTGACTTGAGTGTACCGAAGAAGCTTTCCATAGCCGCATTGTCCAGGCAATTGCCTTTACGAGACATCGCGACTGCGGAGCTTGTGACGATATTGAGCCTGCTGGTACTGCCATCCCTGGTCGGTGTGGAGCACTAGCTTCGGCTTCTCTCCCAGGATTTTGAATGCCTTGTCGAGCATGTTTCCAACCAGGCTGTATTGGGGGCGACTCGCCGTCTCGTAGGCGATGATTTCCCCGTTGTACAAATCCATCACTGGCGAAAGATAGAGCTTCTGTTGAGCCACCTTGAACTCGGTTACATCACTCACCCATTTCTGGTTAGGACGCTGGGCGACGAAATTTCGCTCCAGCAGATTCGTCGCTATCTTGCCAACAGCACCTCGGTAGGCCTGATATTTCTTGGGCCGCACCAGTGATTTCAGCCCCAGGGCAGCCATCAGCTCCTCGATGACCTTCTTGTTGACCAGCACCCCCTCCTTTCTAATCACGAGCGCAACGCGTCGGTAGCCGTAGCGCCCTTTCTCTTTGTGATAGATCTGCTGAATCTTCTCTTTAAGCTCGGCATATTTGTCCGGCTTCTGCTGGCGCTGCACCTGATAGTAAAAGGTACTGCGAGCCAGCCCGATCAGCCGCAGCAGGTCAGGCAAAGGAAATCTACGTTTGAGCTTGGAAACGATCAGGACTTTTTCCCCGATATTCGTTCCTTTTCCTCCCGCAGAGCCTTGAGCTCCTTTAAGACAGCATTCTCCATGCGCAGATATTCGAGCTCCGCCATCAGCTGGTCTCGGGACTTTTGCGAATCGTCGGTATCTGTGGGTTTTGCAGGTTTGATCTTCTTCGGCACTTTGATCGGCATGTTCTGGCGGTCGACAGGAGCTACAGGGTCACCACTGTAATACTGCCGCTGCCAGTTGCCTATCCGCGACGACTGGCCGAGGCCAAAATGCGCCGCGGTTTGGCGCATAGAAAGACGATGCTCGTGCATGTAGCTGAGCACCTGCCGCTTAAAATCGTCGTCATAACCCCGCCCGGGTAAGCGCGGAGAAGGGCTGGGGTTGCTCTGATGGCTGGCAACCCATCGGCGCAGCAGGCTGAAATCGATACCGAAATGTTGGGCTACCTTTCGGAAGCCGTTATCGCCATCCAGGTAGGCTGTGATGGCTGTGAGCTTGAACTGCTCTGTGTATTTGCCCATAGGTCCCCCAAGGGTTGGATTTTTTGTCCAACTTCTTGGGGGCAGTCCAAGTACAGCGCAGGAGTGGAAGCTGGTCCCCCCCCAACCTGTCACCGCTGTCAGCCAGCTGTCACGCTGCCGACCCGGTCACAGCGCTATAAACTCCAATACATATCTCCGTTTCCCACCCCTTGGCCAAGGTGCCCGCGCCGATGCGACGTCCTTCCCGTTCTGTTCTTCTCGCCGCGTTGGCGCTGCTCGCTCTGGTGGCCCTGGGTGTCTGGTATGGCCAGCGACAGCAAGCCTCCGCGCCGCGCACGCAATCGGCGATCCCGGTGCGCGTGGTCAGCGTCGCCCAGCAGGACGTACCGCGCTACGCCAGCGCCATTGGCTCGGTGCTGTCGCTGCACAGCGTCGAAGTGCGGCCACAGGTCGAGGGGGTGCTGACCCAGGTGCTGGTCAAGGAAGGCCAGTGGGTGAAGGAAGGCGACCTGCTCGCCACCCTGGATGACCGCGCAATCCGCGCCACGCTCGACCAGGCCCGTGCCCAGCTCGGCCAGAGCCAGGCGCAGATCCAGGTAGCTGGCGTCGACCTCAAGCGCTACCGCCTGCTCAGCACCGACGATGGCGTGTCCAAGCAGACCCTCGACCAGCAGCAGGCGCTGGTCAACCAGCTGCAGGCCACGGTCAAGGGCAACCAGGCGGCCATCGCCAATGCCGAGGTGCAGCTGTCGTACACGCAGATCCGCTCTCCGGTGACCGGGCGTGTCGGCATCCGCAATGTCGACCCCGGCAACCTGGTGCGCACCACGGATACCCAAGGCCTGTTCAGCGTCACCCAGATCGACCCGATTGCCGTCGAGTTTGCCCTGCCGCAACAGATGCTGCCGACCCTGCAAGCCCTGCTCAAGGTGCCAACCCCGGCGCTGGTGGAGGCCTACATGGACGCCGACGGCGAACGCAACCTGCTCGGCGAAGGCCACCTGGCGCTGATCGACAACCAGATCTCGGCCAATACCGGCACGGTGCGGGTCAAGGCCGAATTCGACAACAAGGACGGCCGCCTGTGGCCGGGGCAACTGGTCACCATCCGCCTGCGCACGGCAGTCGAGGAGAACGCCCTGGTGGTGCCGCCGCCGGTGGTGCAGCGCGGCGTCGACGGGCACTTCGTCTACCGCCTGGACGGAGACAAAGTCACCGCCGTTCCGGTCAAGGTGGTGTACCAGGACAGCAGCCTGAACATCATCGCCGGGGTCAAGCCGGGCGAGCGCCTGGTGCTCGACGGCCAGTCACGGCTCAAGCCCGGCTCGCGGGTCGAGGTCACCCCGGACGCACCGCCGCCGGCGGAAATGGCTGACCGCAGGAGCCAGCCATGAATACCCGCAACGGTGTTTCGGCCTGGTGCATCGACCACCCGATCGCCACCCTGCTACTGACCTTCGCCCTGGTGCTGCTCGGCGCCATCGCCTTCCCGCGGCTACCGGTGGCACCGCTGCCCGAAGCGGACTTCCCGACCATCCAGGTCACCACCCAGCTGCCCGGTGCCAGCCCGGAAACCATGGCGTCTTCGGTGGCCACACCGCTGGAGGTGCAGTTCAGTGCCATCCCCGGCATGACCCAGATGACCAGCAGCAGTGCGCTGGGCTCGACCACGCTGATCCTGCAGTTCACCCTCGACAAGAACATCGACACCGCCGCCCAGGAAGTCCAGGCGGCGATCAACACCGCCACCGCCCGCCTGCCCCAGGACCTGCCCAACCCGCCGACCTGGCGCAAGGTCAACCCGGCTGACAGCCCGGTGCTGGTGCTCACCGTCAGCTCCGCGCAAATGCCCGGCAATGACCTCAGCGACTACGCCGAAACCCTGCTGGCGCGCCAGCTCAGCCAGATCGAAGGGGTCGGCCTGATCAACATCACCGGCCAGCTGCGCCCGGCCATTCGCGTGCAGGCCCAGCCGGAAAAACTCGCCGCCATCGGCCTGACCCTGGCCGATGTGCGCCAGGCCATTCAGCAGACCAGCCTGAACCTGGCCAAGGGCGCGCTGTACGGTGAACACAGCGTCTCGACCATCGCCGCCAACGACCAGTTGTTCCACCCCGAGGACTACGCCCAGCTGATCGTCTCGTACCGCAACGGCGCGCCGGTGCACCTCAAGGACGTGGCCAAGGTCATCAAAGGCGCCGAAAACGCCTACGTCAAAGCCTGGTCCGGCGACCAGCCGGGGCTCAACCTGGTGGTGTTCCGCCAGCCTGGGGCAAACATCGTCGACACCGTCGACCGGGTGATGGCGGCCCTGCCCAAGCTGCAGGAAATGCTACCCGCGTCGATCGAAGTGTCGGTGCTGCAGGACCGCACCCAGACCATTCGCGCCTCCTTGCACGAAGTCGAGCTGACCTTGATGATCGCCGTGGCCCTGGTGATCGGGGTGATGGCGCTGTTCCTGCGCCAATGGTCGGCAACGATGGTGGTGTCCAGCGTGCTCGGCGTGTCGCTAATCGCCAGTTGCGCGCTGATGTATGTCATGGGATTCAGCCTCAACAACCTGACATTGGTGGCCATCGTCATCTCGGTGGGCTTCGTGGTGGACGACGCCATCGTCGTGGTGGAGAACATCCACCGTCACCTGGAGGCCGGTGACGATAGCCGCACGGCGGCGCTCAAGGGCGCGGGCGAGATCGGTTTCACCGTGGTGTCGATCAGCTTTTCGCTGATCGCCGCGTTCATCCCACTGCTGTTCATGGGCGGTGTGGTCGGCCGGCTGTTCAAGGAATTCGCCCTGACCGCCACCTCCACCATCCTCATTTCGGTGGTGGTGTCGCTGACCCTGGCGCCAACCCTGTGCGCACTGTTCATGCGCCGACCACCCGGCGAGCACCACGGTGGCTTCGGCGAGCGGCTGGTGAAGTGGTACGAGAAAGGCCTGAACCACGCCCTCGCCCACCAGCGCCTGACCTTGGGTGTATTCGGCGTGACCCTGGCCCTGGCCGTGGTCGGTTATGTCGGCATCCCCAAGGGCTTCTTCCCGCTGCAGGACACCGGTTTCATCCTCGGCACCACCGAGGCGGCGGCGGACGTATCGTACCCGTCGATGGTCGAGAAGCATCTGGCGCTGGCAAAGATCATCGGCGACGACCCGGCAGTGCAGGCCTACTCCCATTCGGTAGGGGTCACCGGCAGCAACCAGACCATTGCAAATGGCCGCTTCTGGATCGCCCTCAAGCCGCGTGGCGAGCGTGATGTGTCGGCCAGCGAGCTGATCGACCGGCTGCGGCCAAAGCTTGCCCAGGTGCCGGGCATCGTCCTGTACATGCGGGCCGGCCAGGACATCAACCTCAGCTCCGGCCCCTCGCGTACCCAGTACCAGTACGTACTCAAGAGCAACGACGGCGTGGCGCTGAACCTGTGGACCCAGCGCCTGACCGACCGCCTGCGGGAAAACCCGGTGTTCCGCGACCTGTCCAACGACTTGCAATTGGGCGCCAGCGTCACCCGCATCGACATCGACCGCCAGGCCGCGGCGCGCTTCGGCCTGACCACCACCGACGTCGACCAGGCGCTGTACGATGCCTTCGGTCAGCGCCAGATCAGCGAGTTTCAGACCGAGACCAATCAGTACAAGGTGATCCTCGAACTGGACGCGAAGCAGCGCGGCAAGGCCGAGAGCCTGAACTTCTTCTACCTGCGCTCGCCGCTGACCAACGAGATGGTGCCACTGTCGGCCCTGGCGCATGTCGCGCCGCCGAGCACCGGCCCGCTGTCGATCAGCCACGACGGCCTGTTCCCGGCGGCCAACCTGTCGTTCAACCTGGCACCCGGCGTGGCCTTGGGCGATGCGGTGAAGATCCTTGAGCGTACCCAGCGCGAACTCGGTATGCCCGACTCGATCAGCGGCAACTTCCAGGGCGCGGCCCAGGCGTTCCAGAGTTCGTTGTCGAGCCAGCCGTGGCTGATCCTCGCCGCGCTGGTAGCGGTGTATATCATCCTCGGGGTGCTCTACGAGAGTTTCGTCCACCCACTGACCATCATTTCCACCCTGCCCTCGGCCGGCCTGGGTGCGTTGATATTGCTCTGGGCGATGGGGCAGGACTTCAGCATCATGGGCCTGATCGGCGTGGTGCTGCTGATCGGTATCGTCAAGAAGAACGGGATCCTGCTCATCGACTTCGCCCTGGAAGCCCAGCGCCACCACGGCATGACGCCCGAGCAGGCGATTCACCAGGCGTGCCTGACGCGCTTCCGGCCGATCATCATGACCACCCTTGCCGCCCTGCTCGGCGCGGTGCCGCTGATGTTCGGCTTCGGCGCCGGCGCCGAGCTGCGCCAGCCGCTGGGCATCGCGGTGGTTGGCGGGTTGTTGGTGAGCCAGGCGCTGACGCTGTTCACCACCCCGGTCATATACTTGGCCCTGGAGCGCCTGTTCCACCGCCGCCAGGCCGCCCGTGCGGCGGCACCAAGTGCCAGCTAGGACAAGACCATGCGTGTGCTGATCATCGAAGACGAAGAAAAAACCGCCGACTACCTGCGCCGCGGCCTGACCGAGCAGGGCTTTACCGTCGACCTTGCACGGGACGGCATCGATGGCCTGCACCTGGCCCTGGAAGGCGACTACGCGGTGATCGTGCTCGATGTGATGCTGCCGGGCCTGGACGGCTACGGCGTGCTGCGCGCACTTCGCGCGCGCAAGCAGACGCCGGTGATCATGCTCACCGCCCGCGAGCGCGTCGAAGACCGCATACACGGCCTGCGCGAAGGCGCTGACGATTACCTGGGCAAGCCGTTCTCGTTCCTCGAACTGGTCGCCCGGCTGCAGGCCCTGACCCGCCGCAGCAGTACTCACGAGCCGTTGCAGATCCAGGTCGGCGACCTGTGGATCGACCTGATGGCGCGCAAGGCCAGCCGCGCCGGCCAGCGCCTGGAGCTGACCGCCAAGGAGTTCTCGCTGCTCAGCGTGCTGGCCCGGCGCCAGGGCGAAATACTCTCCAAGACCGCCATCGCCGAGCTGGTCTGGGACATCAACTTCGACAGCGACGCCAATGTCGTCGAAGTGGCCATCAAGCGCCTGCGTGCCAAGCTCGACGGGCCGTTCGACAACAAGCTGCTGCACACCATCCGAGGCATGGGCTATGTCCTGGAAAACCGCGCCGCTTAACTCCATCGCCCTACGCCTTTCGGCACTGTTCATCCTGGTGGCGCTGGGGGTGTTCGTGCTGATCGGCTCGGCGCTGTACCGCCAGGTCGACCGCAGCCTCGACCTGTTGCCGGCAGCCGAGCTGGATGCGCGCTTCAGCGTGCTGGAGTCCACCCTCAACCGTTTCGGCACACCAGAGCACTGGGCCAAGATCAACAACAAGCTCAACCTGCTCAGCGAAGAAGACAAGCGCATCCGCTTCTGGGTCGTCAGCAGCAACCCGGCCTACGAGTATGGCCAGCCCAGCGAGCTGGTCCGCGCCTTCGCCGAGGGCCCGCAAGGCATGCGTGACCTGCACCTGCCCGACCGCCTCTACCCGTACAAGGTGCTGGTCAGCGAACTGCCGGCCCTGGGCGAGCGCCCGCCGCTGCGTTTTCTGATCGGCATCGACACGGAAACCTTCTGGCAAGCCCAGCATAGCCTGCTGGTGGCCATTGTCGGCCTGGCCGTGCTCGGTGTACTGCTGGCCTCGGTGCTGGGTTACTGGGTGGCACGCATCGGCCTGCGGCCGTTGCTGGCACTGTCCAACGAGGCCCAGGCCCTGGCACCGCCGCGCCTGGATGGCCGCTTGCAGACGCAAAACCTGGCACCCGAACTGGCGCAGTTCGCCGGTGCCTTCAATGCCGCGCTGGACCGGGTCAGCCAAGCCTATTCGCGGCTGGAAGCCTTCAACGCCGATGTCGCCCACGAACTGCGCTCACCGCTGACCAACCTGATCGGCCAGACCCAGGTCGCCCTCACCCGCGGGCGCAGCGCCGAGCACTACTTCGAAGTGCTGCAGTCGAACCTGGAAGAACTGGAGCGCCTGCGCAGCATCATCAACGACATGCTGTTCCTCGCCAGCGCCGACCAGGGCAGCAAGGCGACCGCCCTGACCCAGGCCTCGCTGGCCGAAGAAGTGGCCACCACCCTCGATTACCTGGACTACATCCTCGAAGACGCCCAGGTCAGCGTTACCGTCAGCGGTGACGCCCAGGCGCCCATCGAAAAGGCCCAGTTGCGCCGGGCGTTGATCAACCTGCTGAACAACGCCGTGCAGCACACGGCGCCGAATCAGGTCATTCGCGTGCACATAGAGGCGGGGCCGGAACAGGTCTGCATTGCTGTCAGCAACCCAGGGCCGGCCATCGACGATGCGCACCTGCCTTTGCTGTTCGAGCGGTTCTACCGGGTGGATGCGGCGCGCAGCAACAGTGGCGGCGGTAACCATGGGCTGGGTTTGGCGATCGTCAAGGCGATTGCGTTGATGCATGGTGGGGAGGTTTTTGTGCGCAGCGCGGCCGGCGCCAATACCTTCGGCATGTGCTTACCGGTTCTGAAGCCTGCGCAATCGGTGTAGGAGCGGCCTTGTGTCGCGATAGGGCTGCGCAGCAGCCCCGGCAATCTAAGCCATGGCAAAGAATGTGGGGCCGCTTCGCGCCCCTTTCGCGACACAAGGCCGCTCCTACAAAAAAGCGTGCAAGCTTTCTAGTACGGTAGTTTGCGGCCAAGGTCCAATTGCTTTCCCCGCGATCATTACTTTTTGCGCAACAGTGCTTATCGCCAAAGACGCTGTTTCCAGGGCATTAAAGGGACTAACTTTACCCCCGTCCTCATAGCACTTGCCCCGCAAGAAGGTAGTTTCAATCATGTCCAACAGTATGGGTATTGCCAGCGTTTTCGTTCTGTCGTCCCTGTTGTTGTCGCCCCTGGCCATGGCCGAAGAATCCCCGGCTTTCGTTGCTCGCACTGCAGAACTTGCCGCTGTTCACCAAGACTCCCGCGAAGCCCTGGCACACAAGGCCGACGCCGTCAAAGACGCAGAACAGACAGCTTCGAAAGTCTCCAGCGACGCCAATGCCGATAGCTGATCGCGCGTCGCACCCGCTCCCGTTTTCCCTTGGCTACGCCATGGGCACCGTTGGTGCCGATATGTTAGCCTTTTAAAGCCGCTGCCGATCAGCGGCTTTTTTTATGTGCTCTAACTATCAGCCCCGCCGTAACGTACACCTATAAAAAGACGCACATTCAAAAAATAAAAACTGCCCCACCGCCAGACCAAAGGAGCTAGTACCGGTGCCTTCCGCGTTTCGTTTTACCCCGCTGTTCATTGCGTTGACTGCAACGATCCCTTTCGCCGCCCAGGCAGATGAAGACAAGGCTGATGGCTTCATCGAAGGTTCGTCCTTCAACCTGCATTTCCGTAACGCCTACTTCAACCGCGACAACCACAATGCCGGCGTGCGCGACACCCGCGAGTGGGGCCAGGGCGCAGTCGCCCGTTTCGAGTCCGGCTACACCCCGGGCGTGGTCGGCTTCGGCCTCGATGCCCATGCCATGCTGGGCCTGAAGCTCGACGGCGGTGGCGGCCATGCCGGCACCAGCATTCTGCCCGAGCACATCAAGGACAACGGTGAGCTGGGCGCCGCCCCGCACTCGTTCTCCACGGCCGGTGCAGCGGTCAAGCTCAAGGCCTTCGACACCGAGTTGAAAGCCGGTGACCTGTTCATCACCAACCCGGTGATCGCAGGCGGTGAAACTCGCATGCTGCCGCAGACCTTCCGCGGTGTGAGCCTGACCAACCACAGCGTCGACGGCCTGCTGCTCGAAGGCGGCCAGGTCAGCTTCACCCACCCGTACAACCAGAGCGGCCACCGTCGTATCGACACCTACTACGGCTCGCTGGATGAGCACGACAAGAGCAAGCACCTGAACTGGGCGGGCGCGTCGTGGAGCGGTACCGAGAACATCACCACCAACCTGTACGCGGCCGAGCTGAAGGACATCTGGAACCAGTACTACGCCGACTTCGACTACACCTACGTGGTCAACGACCTGGTCAGCCTCAACCCGGGCGTGCACTTCTATCACACCCAGGACACCGGCCAGGCGCTGCTGGGCAAGATCGACAACAACACCTACAGCCTGCACTTCACGGTCAACGCCGGTTACCACAGCGTCACCGCCGCCTACCAGCGGGTCAACGGCAACACGCCGTTCGACTACATCAACCTGGGCGACAGCGTGTACCTGGACAATTCGCGCATGTACTCGGACTTCAACGCCCCGAACGAGCGCTCTTGGAAGCTGCAGTACGACTACAACTTCGCCGGTATGGGCATCCCAGGCTTGAGCACGTCGCTGTCGTACTCGCGGGGTGAGGCGGACCTGACCAAGGCCACCCAGGACACCAGCCACTACGACTACTACCGCGCCGATGGCAAGAACGCCATGCACTGGGAGCGGGACCTGGACGTGAAGTATGTGTTCCAGGAAGGCGACCTGAAGGATCTGGCGGTGCAGCTGCGCTATGCCACCCACCGTGGCAGCCAGGGCTATGCCTCGATCGACAGCAACAGCGACAACGATGAAGTGCGGGTGATCGTCGATTACCCACTGAACATCTTCTGATCTGAGACCGCTGGCGAGGGCTTTGCCCTCCTTTAGCCGGCAAGCGCGGCTCCCACAGG
>NZ_JBKGGW010000054.1:0-25133 GCF_052041945.1 Pseudomonas sp. SMN11
CCCACCCCCCCCCCCCCCCCCCCCCCCCCCCCCCCCCCCCCCCCCCCCCCCCCCCCCCCCCCCCCCCCCCCCCCCCCCAAGTCCCTAGAATGACCTGCCCATGAATATCGACCTGCACGGATTCGGTCCGGCCATGATGGCCGGCACCCTGATGACCGTAAAACTGGCGCTCTGCGCCCTGCTGCTGGGGCTGGTCCTGGGCCTGCTCGGCGCCCTGGCCAAGACTTCCACGATCAAGCCGCTGCAATGGCTTGGCGGCTTCTACTCGACCCTGGTGCGCGGCGTGCCCGAGCTGCTCTGGGTCCTGCTCATCTACTTCGGCACCGTCGGCCTGATGAACAGCCTCGGCGAAGCCCTGAACATGCCCGGCCTTGAGCTCAGCGCCTTCGCGGCTGGCGTCATCGCCCTGGGCCTGTGCTTCGGCGCCTACGCCACCGAAGTGTTCCGTGGTGCGATCCTGGCGATCCCCAAGGGCCACCGCGAGGCCGGCCTGGCGCTGGGGTTGTCCCAAGGCCGCATCCTGTCGCGCATCATTCTGCCGCAGATGTGGCGCATCGCCCTGCCGGGCCTGGGCAACCTGTTCATGATCCTGATGAAGGACACCGCACTGGTGTCGGTGATCGGCCTTGAGGAAATCATGCGCCATGCGCAGATCGGCGTGACGGTCACGAAGGAGCCGTTCACCTTCTACATGGTCGCCGCCTGCATCTACCTGAGCCTGACCATCATCGCCATGACCGGCATGCACTTCATGGAAAAACGCGCCGCTCGCGGCTTTGCGAGGGCCGAATAAATGAATTGGGAAGTCATCTTCAAGTGGCTGCCACGCCTGGCCCAGGGTGCGACCCTGACCCTGGAGCTGGTGGCCATCGCCGTGGTTGCCGGATTGATCCTGGCCATCCCGCTCGGCATCGCCCGCTCCTCGCGCCACTGGTACGTGCGCGCCGTGCCGTTCAGCTACATCTTCTTCTTCCGTGGCACGCCACTGCTGGTGCAGCTGTTCCTGGTGTATTACGGCCTGGCGCAGTTCGACGCGGTGCGCTCCAGCTCGCTGTGGCCGTACCTGCGCGATCCGTTCTGGTGCACGGTGCTGACCATGACCCTGCACACCGCCGCCTACATCGCCGAGATCCTGCGGGGCGCGCTGCAATCGATCCCCAAGGGTGAGATCGAAGCCGCACGGGCGCTGGGCATGTCGCGGGGCAAGACGCTGTTCTACATCATGCTGCCACGTGCCGCGCGCATCGGCCTGCCGGCCTACAGCAACGAAGTGATCCTGATGCTCAAGGCCAGTGCCCTGGCCAGTACCGTGACCCTGCTGGAACTGACCGGCATGGCCCGTACCATCATTGCCCGGACCTACCTGCCGGTGGAGATCTTCTTCGCTGCCGGGGTGTTCTACCTGGTGATCTCTTTCGTGCTGGTGCAAGGTTTCAAACTGCTGGAGCGCTGGTTGCGCGTGGACGCCTGCCAGGGCCGTTGAAACTCTCACTGCCATCTTCGCGGGCACGCCCGCTCCCACAGGTACAGCGCCATTCTTGAGGTTGGCGCTATACCTGTGGGAGCGGGCGTGCCCGCGAAGAGGCCCTCAAAACAACTACACATCTCAAGCCACACCCATGTCCACCTACCTCCACAGCCACCACCTGAACGACCGCTTCCAGGCTCTCGACCAGTTCCTGACCGAGCACCAACCGCTGTGGAAACCCCGGCCCTTCACTTCCCTGCGCCTGGACTGGGAAAGCAGATACCCCGAACTCGCCGCCCACCTGCGCCAGTGCACCCTGGCCGACGCTGAAGCCGACATCAACCCACAAGGCCTGCCCGCCCCATTCCCGCAACTGGCGGCGCAAGCCCAGCAACTGTCAGCCCTCGGCGAGCTCCCCGACACTGGCCTGCCCACCGCCGGCCACCGTCTCGACGTCGCCGTACCCGGCCGCAAATGGCAGCAGATCGAAGCCTTCAGCCGCCGCCTGGGCTTTCGCGAACACACACGCCACTGGCTCGACTGGTGCTCCGGCAAAGGCCACCTCGGCCGCCGCCTGCTGCAACCCGGCCAGCAACTCACCTGCCTGGAATACAACCCCGAGCTGGTCGCCGCCGGCCAGGCCCTGAGCGATCACCATCACCTGCCCGCGACTCACGTCCACCAGGATGTGATGGCTGCCGGTAGCACCCAGCACCTGAACCACGAGAAAAGCGTGGTCGCCTTGCACGCCTGCGGCGACCTGCACGTGCACCTGCTGCGCCAGGCCAGCCAACAAGGCTGCCGCCATCTGGCCGTGGCACCTTGCTGCTACAACCGCATTTCGAGCGAGCACTATCAGCCGTTATCCACAGCCGCACAGAACTCAACGCTGCAGCTGAACATGATCGACCTGGGCCTGCCGCTGAGCGAAGCGGTCACCGCCAGCGCCCGCCTTCGCCATCAACGCGATTGCTCCATGGCGCGGCGTCTGGGCTTCGACCTGCTGCAGCGCGAACAGCGCCAGTGCGACGAATACTTGCCCACTCCTTCCCTGCCGGTCGCCTGGCTGGGCAAGCCGTTCGATGAGTACTGCCGTGAGCTGGCCGACCTGCGCAAGGTCGATCTGAGTGGGAACCCGGAGTGGGTCGCGCTGGAGGCAGCCGGCTGGCGGCGCCTGGCCGAGGTGCGCAACCTCGAACGCCTGCGCAACCTGTTCCGCCGCCCGCTGGAGCTATGGCTGGTGCTCGACCGCGCCCTGTTCCTCGAAGAACAAGGCTACGACGTTCGTTTGGGCACTTTCTGCGACTACCCGCTCACCCCACGCAACCTGTTGCTACTGGCAGAACGTGACCGTTAGCCGCAGCACAGCCTGTGGATAAGTCTGTGAACAAGCTTTTGATGAGTGGATGGCGCCGAGCGCTATTTCAAGCGTTTTGCTTATTCCCGCATGGGCGTCAAGCCCAGTAAAAACAGGAGTTTGCGCAAAGACCGGCGGTATGTAGAAGCGGCATGCCTTTCGCGCAAGCCCGCAATGCCTCTTGTGCATAAGCTCTCGTTGTGCATGCTGCTAAAGGCCAATTTTCGACTGCGCGCACTGTTTTTGTAGGAGCGGCCTTGTGTCGCGAAAGGGCTGCGAAGAAGCCCCCATGAATCTGCATCACAGCTGACATCCTGGGGCCGCTTTAGGCGGACAAATACGGGGTTTGGATCAAACTGCAGGGTGGATCGGGAATGAAGCCTTTAGTCTCAATTTCAGAAATCCCTCACAAAATCACCACGATCCCTGTGGGAGCGGGTTCACCCGCGAAGAGACCCGACGGTGTATCATCCGCCCCCTAATTCAGTAAAAAGCTACGTCGCACGCTGCCCGCCAGCCCTGCGACCGTCTGGCGTTGCGCCAGAATCGACAATGGACTAACGGACTACACCATCGTGACCCAAGCCAAACCCCTTGCCCTGCTGGCCTTCACCCTCACTCTGGGCGCCTGCAGCAACAGCCCTGCCTCGCACCCCGCCAGCAACCTGGACTGGAACACCCCCGGCATGCAGCTGGGCGGCGACAACGGCCTGCCCCTGCGCGTGGAAAGCCCGTGCCGCAAGCGCGGCTGCGACAACGACAAGCTGTTTTTCAACCCTGGCAGGACCGAGCCGAGCGTGAACACCATCCACCGCGGCTGGTAAGAAAATATCCTTTTGGACCGGTGACTTAGGCTATTTGCACGCTTTCGCAAGGAAGTGGTTTACAGGCGCTAACCGATCGTTATAATGACGCCCCATTGCCGGTATAGCTCAGATGGTAGAGCAACTGACTTGTAATCAGTAGGTCCCGGGTTCGATTCCTGGTGCCGGCACCATTCAAGGTTCCATAGAAAGCTTTCAAAATCTCTGGAACCCCCGAAAAACCCGCCTTCTGGCGGGTTTTTTCGTTTTGGCGTTCCGTCGGATTCCGAGGGTAGCCAGCGCTAATAAGGGTACTTTTAAGGATACCTACCAATTCGACATTGGAAAGTACCCTTATGGTTCGCACAACGGCTGCCATTACCTAGAACGCCTGCCGCACCATTTCAGTATCCATCGCATGCCTTGGCAGCCCTAAAACCCACCGTTTGGCGGGTTATTCGCTATGACGTTTTACCTACCACTCGCTCTGCCGCCTTGCGATAAGCCTGTTCCCGCTCGCGCTTATCCACAGCTACCACAAAAACCACAACCTCCTGATCGATCACCTGGTAGACCAATCGGTACCCGCTACTGCGCAGCTTGATCTTGTAGCAGTCCGGCAAGCTATGCAGCCGATTTGCCTCTACCCTCGGATTCAGCAGTACCGAGACGAGTTTTTTCTTGAGTTGCTGCCGGACCGTATCCCCCAGCTTTCGCCATTCCTTTAGCGCTCGCGCATCGAACTCAAGGCTATAGGTCATCCAGGGAAACCTTCACTCGCTGAGGGTCGGCAAGGCGCTCGCGAACGGTCGCCAGCAGCGCCTCATCCTCATCGGTCATGAGCACAGGTTTAAAAGGTAGCTGCCCGCGCTCGGCGACGTACTGCAATGCCTGACGCATGAGCTCGGAGGGCGTAACACCCAACCGCTCAAGCTCACGATAGGCTCGGATTTTGAGATCGTCGTCGATACGAACATTGATGGAGGCCATGATGGCTTGCTCACTGTAATGACAATGGTCTTTACAGTGGCGTAATTCCGGGCACCAGGCAAGTGGCTCAGGGGCACAAGCCGACGAAGGACAACACCGCCGCACGCCGATTGGAGTCCATAACTTGCTGCCTATCAGGCAGCTTTCTGCTCCGATGACTGGCTTTGCCTCCGTCGAACTGGGCATCAAGGGCGAACGGCTCGGCGCAGGACAGCAACCACCCGGCTGCACACACTTTGATTAGAGCGTTGGGGCGATGCAGCAGAGCTTGATTTCAATCAAACCTGTTAGGGGTGGTGGGCATGCGCCGGGGCGAACAGCAATCGCTGGGTGCGAGCCATGGCCAAGAAATTCCCTCAAAACCCGAGCCATCCTGACAAGCGCGGCACCCCCAGTGTAAAGGCGGCGGGCTTGCCGACGACGGACCGCGCCGTGCGACGAGTGGCGAAGATCGAGAATGAGCAGGTTGGCATAATGGCATCGCGATTTACCCGCCCATCCATTTATCCAATCCGCCGTTGTGAGCCCCTCTGCAATGAATGCCGAAATCCGTTACTCGATCATCTTGGAGCACAACGCTGAAGTGCTCCTTGCCAATGCCTCCATGGCGCAGGTCGAGGCATTCTGGGATGCCAACGACTCCCGTTACTTTGGCTTGCATATGGAAGACCCGTGCGACTCGCATGTGCGCGTCATGGTCACTGACGAAATGCCAGAGGACGAATAGGCTGCACTGTCGTTCAGAGAACCATGCCAGCAAGGGCGCCGTTAATCCTGTGGCAGCGCTTTAGCCGCGAAGCAGGAGACACGGTGGATGGCACCGGCTTTGCCGGTGTTCGCGGGCAAACCCGCTCCCACAGGGATCTCGTCAGCTTTTGGAAACTGAGCAAGACAGCCGCTCCAACAAATTGGGGACGCAAAGCGCCCCCAATTGATCAGAACGCGGTGCTGACCGTCAGCGACATGTTGCGTGGGTCACCGTAGATCGCCCCGGCATAGAACCCGTACTGGGTGTAGTAATGCTTGTCGAACAGGTTGTCGACATTCAGGCTCACCGTAGTGTCATCGGTCAGCTGATACTTGGCCATGGCATTCCAGATCGCATAACCGGACCAGTTCACATCGGTCGCCCCCGCACTCACCCCGTTCACTGGCTGCCCCGCCGGGCTGGAAATCGCGCGGATGTTGGTCTGTGCCTTCACCCCTGCGCCGATGGTCAGGCGGTCCAGCGGGCCGGACAGGCGATAGGTGGTCGAGGCCTTGAACAGGTGCGACGGGTCGCTGCGACCGTCGCTGTCGACGCGGCGGAAGTGCAGGTAGGTGTAGCCGGCATAGACGTTCCAATTCGGTGTCAGCGCACCGGCGATTTCCAGGTCGATACCGTCGGTTTCCTGGCCGGTACCGGCCTTGTAGGCATCACCGCCGGTCGGCGTGGTCAGGCCGTCGTCGAGCACCGCCTTGTTCTGCTGCTTGGTGCGGAAGTACGCCGCCGATGCGTTCAGGCGCCCGTCCAGCCATTCGCCCTTGATGCCGGTCTCGTAGCTCTGGCCGCGAATCGGCTCGACCTTGGTACCGCTTTCGGTCTCAGCCGTCTGCGGGTTGAAGATGTCGGTGTAGCTGGCATACAGCGAGTAAGTGTCGTTGAGGTCGTACACCGCGCCCAGGTACGGGGTGACGATGCCGTTGTTCTGCTGGTTGCTGCGCACGCCGGCGACACTGTTGGTGGTTGCCGAGTAATCGGTGGTGCGCACGCCGACGATGACCGACAGCGGGTCGGTAATGCTCAACCGGGTGGCGGCGTACATGCCCTGCAATCGAGTGGTGGTCTTGCTGTGGCGGCCGGTGCGCGAGGCAATCATGTCGTAGTCGCTGTCCACGCCGTGGTGCCAGTCGGTGAGCGGGAAGCCGTTGTTGGCGCGGAACTGGCAGCCCACCGAGGGTGCGCTGACGCGGTCATCGCTGACCATGGTGCAGCTGTATTCCGGCGACCAGGCCACGGTACGGCTGTCGTTGTAGCCGACCATCGCCTGGTGGGTGCGGCCGAACAGCTGGAACGGGCCGGACAGGTCGATCTGCGCGGACTGCTGGGTGGTGTCGCTGGAGCTGTGCAGGCCGTTGAGTACCGCGCCGTTGCCATCCTGGTCCCAGTAGCCGCCGTAGCTGCCACGGCCAGCCGAGTTGACCTTGGCCAAGCCACGGTGGTTGAGCACTTCGGCCGTGCTCTGGGCGGCCTTCAGGTCCAGGGTCCAGTCGTTGTCGAAGCGGTGCTCCAACGAGCCGAAGGCGGTGCGGGTGGTGTACTCGCCGAAGCTCCAGCTCGGCACCACGTTGGTGCTGCGCGGCAAGTCGGTCTTGCTGCCGTCCTTGTACCAGATCGGGATGTTGGCGCCCCAGCCGCCACCCACCACCTTGTTGTATTCGTATTGGTAGCCGGCGCCAATCGTGGTGGCATCGTCGATGTCGAATGCGAAGTTGGCCAGGGCTGCGCGCGCGCGTTCGGACTGGTTATCCCGGAACGAGTTGGCGTCGCCCTGGGTCATCACGAAGCGCGAACGCAGGCGTCCGTCTTCTGACAGCGGCAGGTTGAGGTCGGCGCCCAGGCGGCGTTTGTCCCAGCTGCCGTAGGTGGCGTAGGCGCTACCGCCGAAGGTTTTGGTCGGCGCCTTGCGGATCATGTTGACCGTGGCCGACGGGTCACCGGTGCCTCCGAGCAGGCCGTTGGCACCGCGGACGATGTCGATGCGCTCGTACAGGTCCATGTTCAGCGCATTGCCGCCACCACTGAAGTCAGAACCGCCCTGGAACTGCAGGCCGTCGACCTTCCAGTTGCTGATTGAATAACCCCGGGCGCGAAAGTCGGTGCGCCCACCCACTTCCGACTTGGTGGCGCTCACGCCGGGTGTGGTGTCCAGTGCCTGCTCGATGGAATGCACATCGCGGTCGTCCATCTGCTGGCGAGTGATGGTGGTGACCGTCTGCGGCGTCTGCCGCGGGGTCAATTTCAAACCAGTAGAGCTGCGCGTGCTTTCCACCGTATAGCCGAGCTGGCCGGTTTCATCTGCGGACACCAGCGCACTGTCGTCGATCTGGGTGGCATCCAGCTCCAAAGGCTGGCTTTCGGCAGCCATGGCGCTGCCACTGATGGCGACGGCAACAAAGAAGGCAAGCGGGTGCGGGCGGCTACCGCCCCGGACAGCTGGAGTGAAGTCGTTCATGGCGCTCTTGTGATTCATTTGGGAAGGCTTCGTATTCGCAGATGATTTTTTGTTACGATTCTAGGGATCCGCCCTTTGGGCTCCATACCCGGCTTGTACGGGGATGTAATCGAACGTAACGAGCGCTGCCAGGCCTCCCCGCACAGGTGTTTTTCCCGATGAGCACAACCTTGCTGGTTGTCGACGATGACGACGAGATCCGCGAACTTCTCTGCGATTACCTTACTGATGCCGGCTATACCGTTTTGGCGGCCGCCGACGGCGATGGCATGCGCGAGCAACTGGCCGCGAGCAAGGTCGACCTGGTGGTGCTCGACCTGATGCTGCCTGGCGAAGATGGCTTGAGCCTGTGCCGTCAGTTGCAAGCAACACCGGGCCTGGCGGTGATCATGCTGTCGGCCAAAGGCAGCACGCTGGACCGCATCATCGGCCTGGAAGTGGGCGCTGACGACTACCTGGCCAAGCCCTTTGAACCGCGTGAGCTGATCGCCCGCATCAAGGCCGTGCTGCGCCGCCCGCAACGCCTGGACACCTCTGCCGAAGAGCCGGCCGCCGAAGCCCAGCGTTTCGCCGGCTTCAGCCTCGACCACGTCAAGCGCCTGCTGACCTGCCCCGACGGCACGACCCTCACCTTGCCCCGCTCTGATTACCGGGTGCTGCGTGAACTGCTGGAGGCCAACAACCGCGTGGTCTCCCGGGATCAGCTGACACGCAGTGCGTTTGGCCGCGATCACCACCCCGACGATCGCTCGGTGGACATGTGTATCAGCCGCCTGCGCCAGCAACTGCGCCGTGCGCCGGCCAGCGACATTCAGATCCTGACCATCCGCAACGAAGGCTATCTGCTGAGCATCGCCCGGACCGAGGCCGACAGCTGACATGCGTTGGCTCCGTCGCCTGTGGCCACGCACGCTGTTTGGCCAGCTGCTGCTGATCATGGTCAGCGGCACGCTGGTGATCCAGTTGATGTCGAGCAGCATCTGGTTCGATGTGCGTTTCGCCCAGGTGCTCGAAGCACCGATCCGGCTCATGGCCGCACGCAGCGCCCCGCTGATTGCGCAGGCCGATTGCCACACGGAACACCTGCAGGTACCGGCGCACTATCAGTTGCGCTGCGCCGAGAGCGAACCTGCACAGCAGCAGGATCAGCCGCGCGGGCGCCGACGCGTAGAGCTGTTGCTGCAACAGGCGCTCAAGTACGAACTGGGCCACGCCCGGGAAGTGCGCCTGCTGAAGGTGCAGCTCACCGATGAAGTGGGCCAGCCGATCGTCTGGCGCAGCCTGTTCGGCCTGCGCACCGCCCAGGCGCATATCCAGTTCGCCGTGCCGTTGCCCGATGGCCATTGGCTGAGCATCGACGGCCAGGAGCTACAGGGCTGGAGCGGCGAGTCGGCGTGGGTGCTGATCAGCGACTACCTGCTGCGGGTCTATGCGCTGCGGATCGTCGCCGTGTTGCTGGTCTGCCTGATCGCAGTGCGCCTGTGCCTGCGCCCGTTGCGGCGCCTGGCCGATGCGGCGCGCGGGCTGGGCAGCAACCTCGAGCAGCCTCCGTTGGCCCTGGACGGCCCCGAGGAAGTACGCCAGGCCGCGTTGGCGTTCAACGCCATGCAGCAGCGCCTGATCAACATGGTCAACGACAAGGCCTACTTTCTGGCCGCCGTGTCACACGACCTGCGCACCCCGTTGACCCGCATGCGCCTGCGCCTAGAGCGGCTGCCGGATGGCGAGCAGCGCGAACGCCTGCGGCAGAACATCACCCAGATGGACAGCATGATCGGCCAGGTGCTCGACTACCTGCGTGCCGGCGAGCAGCAGAACCTCCAACTGGTCGATCTCGACCGCCTGGTGGCGCGGCTGTGCTCGGACCTGGCCAGCAGCGCCGAGCCCTTGCCTGTGCATGGCAAGGGCGGCAGCCTGCAAGTTGATGCCCTGTTGCTGCAACGCTGCCTGCAGAACCTGGTGGTCAATGCCCTGCGTTATGCCAGGCAGGTTTCGGTGACGCTGGAAGCCGCCATCACTGGCGTGTACATCCACATCGATGACCGTGGCCCCGGCATTGCGCCAGGCCTGCTGGCTACCATCACCGACCCGTTCGTGCGTGGCGAAGGGTCACGCAATCAGGCCTCCGGGGGTTATGGCCTGGGCCTGAGCATCGCCCAGCGCATCGCCAGCAGCCATGGCGGCGAATTGCTGCTGCACAATCGCGAGGGCGGCGGTTTGCGCGTCAGTGTATTGCTGCCCCGCTGATCCGGCCCCTCACATTCAGGTAATAGTCTTTTACCAAAACCCCAGGTTTTCCCGACCTGGGGTTTGCCTATCCTAGGCCGCGTCATCCAGCCTGCGATGGACCCATGAAAGATTCGCTCCCCAGCCGTTATGCCTGCCTGGCCCTGTGCCTGCTGTTCACCTTCGCCAGCATTCCGTTCCTTGCCCTGCACAGTTGGCTCTGGCCGCTGACGGTGGTTACCGCCCTGCTCAGCCTGGTCGGCCTCAACGACCTGCGCCAGAGCCACCACGCGGTGCGCCGCAACTACCCGATCCTGGGCAACATCCGCTACCTGATCGAGACCATCCGCCCGGAAATCCGCCAGTACCTGATCGAAGGCGACGACGACAAGCTGCCGTTCTCCCGTTCGCAGCGTTCACTGGTGTATGCCCGGGCCAAGAACGAGAGCGCCGAGAAAGCCTTCGGCACGCTCAACGATGCCTACAAGCCCGGTTTCGAATTCATCAGCCATTCGATGCTGCCGGTCGCCACGCCCGACCCGGCGTCGTTCCGCATTTCCATTGGCGGGCCGCAATGTCGCCTGCCTTACTCCGCCTCGATCTTCAACATCTCGGCCATGAGCTTCGGAGCGCTCAGCGCCAATGCAATTGCCGCACTCAACCAAGGCGCACGCCTTGGCCGCTTTGCCCATGACACTGGCGAAGGCAGCATCAGCCCTTACCACCGCGAGCATGGCGGCGACCTGATCTGGGAAATCGGCAGTGGCTACTTCGGTTGCCGCAACGAAGACGGCCGTTTTGACGCGCAACGCTTCGCCGAGCAGGCGCGCAGCCCGCAGGTGAAGATGATCGAAATCAAGCTCAGCCAGGGCGCCAAGCCCGGCCACGGCGGGATTCTGCCGGCCCACAAGGTCAGCCCGGAAATCGCCGCCACCCGGGGCGTGCGCGTGGGCGAAGACTGTATCTCGCCAGCCGCGCACAGCGCATTCCGCACCCCGGTGGAGCTGCTGCACTTCGTCGCCAGCCTGCGCGAGCTGTCGGGCGGCAAACCGGTGGGCTTCAAGTTCTGCCTGGGCCACCCGTGGGAGTTCATGGGCATCGCCAAGGCCATGCTGGTCACCGGCATCACCCCGGACTTCATCGTCGTCGATGGCAAGGAAGGCGGTACCGGCGCAGCGCCTCGGGAGTTCAGCGACAACATGGGCGTGCCGATGCGTGAAGGCCTGATGTTCGTGCACAACACCTTGGTCGGCCTGAACCTGCGCTCGAGCATTCGCATCGGCGCGGCAGGCAAGATCGTCAGCGCCTTCGATATCGCCAGCGTGCTGGCCATCGGTGCCGACTGGGTCAACTCCGCTCGCGGCTTCATGTTCGCCATCGGCTGCATCCAGTCGCGGAGCTGCCACACCAACAAGTGCCCGACCGGTGTCGCCACCCAGGACCCGCTGCGCCAGCGTGCGCTGGTGGTGCCCGACAAGGCCGAGCGGGTGGCCAGCTTCCATCGCAACACCCTGCATGCCCTGGCCGAAATGCTTGCGGCCGCAGGCCTGGAGCACCCCTCGGAACTCAAGCCCAAGCACCTGGCGCGGCGCATCAGCACCAGCGAGATCAGCCTGTTTTCCGACCTGCACCAATTCCTCAAACCGGGCGAATTGCTCAGCGGCTCGATTGAAAGCGAGTTCTATGCACGGATGTGGCGGATGGCACGCAGTGACAGCTTTGCACCGGAGACGGGGGATGTTGCGGTCGCACCGGCAGCGGCCAGTGTGCGCCGCAAAGAAACAGCCCCGGCATAGGCCGGGGCTGCTTGAGACGCTCGGTCAGGATCAGAAGATGCTGATCGGGTACTCGACGAATACGCGGACTTCGTTGCCGTCGTCGTTGTAGCCGTTCTGCTGTACCGCGTTGTTGGTACGCAGCCAGGAACCACGCAGCTTGACCGACAGGTCCTTGGCCGGGCCGTCCTGAACGACGTAGCGCAGCTGGTTGAAGATTTCGCGCTCTTTACCTTCGCCGAAGCCGTGGGTGTTGATGTTGTCACCCGCCACGTAGGCGATCTTGTAGGTCAGGCCCGGCATGCCGAAGGCGCCGAAGTCCAGGCCGTAGGCGAGCTGCCAGGAGCGCTCGTCTTCGGCGTTGAAGTCGGACCAGTAGGAGTTGGCCAGGTAGATGGTCGAACCACCGTCACCCACGCCGCCACGGTCCTGGTACCAGCCGTAGTTGTAGCCGGTGCTGCCGGTGCTGCGCTGGTGCGCCAAGGTCACCGAGTGCGGGCCGAAGGCGTAGGTGGCCGCCAGGCTCCAGATGGTGTTTTCGTCACCGGTCAGCTCGGCTTTCTGGACGTACTTGCTGTTGATGTCCGACTTATAGCCGTTGAAGTCCAGGGTCAGGGACTGGTCTGCCGCGATCGGGAAGACGTAGTTCATGCCCAGGTAGTGCTTCTTCATCACGTCTTCAATGTTCGACGTGTAGGCAGAGGCAGTGAAGTTGTCGGTGAACTTGTAGCTACCACCGAACACATCGATCGATTTCAGGTGGCCACTGTCGCGACCCTCGGCGCTCTTGCGCGCTTCCTCGGTGAAGTGACCGGCGTTCAGCTCCAGGCCTTCGATCTCCTTGGAGGTGATGAAGGTACCGGTGTAGCTCTCGGGCAGCAGGCGGCTGTCGTCGTATTGGAGCACCGGCAGCTCAGGCATCATGTCGCCGTACTTGAGCACAGTGTTGGAGACGCGGAACTTGATGGCAGCGCCACCGCGAGCCAGGTTGTGCGGCGAGTTCTTCGGGTCGGTGTCGCTGGCCTTGAAGAAGTCGATGCCGGCAGCGCCATTGCGGCCTTTGCCGCCATCCAGGCGCATGGCGTACAGGCCGAAGGCGTCAACGCCCACGCCGACGGTGCCCTGGGTGAAACCGGAGGAGAATTTGCCGATGAACGCCTGGCCCCATTCGCTCTGGTCATTCTTGCCGTGCTTCTTGTCACGGTTGATGAACGCGTTGCGCAGCAGAACGTTGGCGTGGCTGTCCTCGAGGAAGCCCTTGCTGTCGGCCTGATCGTTGGCCTGGGCCTGGGTCGCGGCGATCATCGCCAGAGCGACCAGGCTGATCCTGGTTTTCAACATCTTGTTTTCCTTATTTCTAAATCAAAAACGCTTTGCACCATTACGCCAGGAACCAACGCCCCTTCGTAGGTTCGACGCTGTGCGGATCCGAACTGAAAAGCCCGCCGACAGTGGTGCGGCGGGCTTCAAGCAGCAGCATGGCCAGTCGTGGCCAGCAAGCGTTGGCCGAATCCTAGCTGCCTGTGATTACAAATGTCAAAAAGTCGTGAATTGCAGGTTGATATAACCAATTTCACTGCCATGACTGGTGCATTTCCATGCCCCTTGACGCAATCGGCAGTCATTTTGACTTCCGTGGGAATTTTCGGCATCAAACCGTGGAAAAGCGGCACTTACAAACTGATACATATGTAAAGACAAGCCTTTACAAATACCCGAGCAGCAGTAAATAGCAAGCATTACCATTCGCGCCTGTTTTTTCATTTACCTCAGCTCGGATGTTCCAATGCCCGCCCCCAATCGCCTGCCCTTCCTTGGCCTTGGCCTGTCACTGTTGATCAGCCCCAGCCTGGCCAGCGCCACCAGCACCACACTTCCCGAACTCTCGGTGACTGCCGAGAGCGAGCGCGAAAGAGACAACCCACAGGTCAAGGAGGTGAGCACTGCGACCCGTACGTCGACGCCCGTGCGCTATGTACCGCAAGCCATCGACACGGTGAAGACTTCCAACGTCATGGACTACGGCAGCAATACGCTGGGCAAGGCTCTGGAGGGCATTCCCAACGTCAGCAGCGGTGCCGATACGCGCTTCGACAGCATCCGTATCCGTGGTTTCGAGGCCAGCAACGACTTCTATCTGGACGGCATCCGCGACGACAGCCAGTACATTCGCGACCTGCACAACATCGAGCGTGTCGAAGTCCTCAAAGGGCCGGCAGCCGTGCTTTATGGCCGTGGCAGCCAGGGCGGCATCGTCAATCGGGTGAGCAAGGCGCCAGAGCAAGGACGGCGCTCGTCAATCGAAGCCCAGGGTGGCAGTGAAGACCTGCGCAGCCTGTATGCAGACCTCAGTGCCGACCCCAGCGACACCATCAGCCTGCGCCTGAACATGGGCAACCAGGACAACAACAGTTTCCGCGATGGCATCGACGGTAGCCGGCAACTGTTTGCGCCGTCGATGCGCTGGCAGCTTTCCCCCGACCTCAACTGGCTGGTGCAGTACGAATACAGCCGCTACAACCGCACGCCTGACCGTGGCATTCCCGGTGTCGACGGGCGGCCGGCGGATGTCGGCCGCAGCACCACCTATGGCGACACCCAGCGCGACTATATCGACGACCGCGCGCAATCGTTGCGCTCTCGCCTGAACTACCAGCTCAACGAAACCTGGCAATTGCGCCACACCCTTGGCCTGTTCAAGCTCGACAGCGACTTCGACAACACCTACCTGACCGGCTACAACGCCAGCAACCAGACCGTCACCCGCCAGCGCTGGCAACAGGACCTGACCACCCGCAATCTGTTCAACAACCTGGAAGCCGAAGGTGATTTCGCCACCCTCGGCCTTGAGCACAAGCTGTTGATCGGGCTGGAGTTCGGCAATCAGCGTCGGGACCCGACGCTGTACACCGCCGCGCCGGTCTCGGCCGGGGGCAGCCCGGTCCCCCCTTTGAATGTCTACAACCCTGACCGCAGCCTGCAGCACAATGGCCGCATGGTGGTGTCGAGCGACAACCACACCGTGGTCGACAGCCGCGGGCTCTACCTGCAGGACCAGATCCGCCTGAATGACCAATGGCAATTGCTGGCCGGGGTACGCTTCGACCAGTTCGAGGTAGAGACCACCAACAAGGTCCGCAACCTGTCCGAGAAACAGGACAGCAATACCACCAGCCCGCGCCTGGGCGTGGTCTACACCCCTTGGCGCGACCACTCCTTCTATGCGTCGTGGAGCAAGACATTCTCGCCCGTGGGCGGCGGCTTGATCGGCATTACCCCAGGCGCGCCGGGCAATAGCAACGACACCGGCCCGGAGCTGACCCGGCAGAAGGAAATCGGGGTGAAGAGCGACTGGCTGGACGAGCGCCTGAGCACCACCCTGGCCATATATGAACTGGAACTCTACAACCGCCGCACCCGTGACCCGAACAACCCGGAGATCACCTTGCTCAGCGGCCTCCAGCGCTCGCGCGGCATTGAACTGACCGCCACCGGCAATATCGGCGGCAATTGGTATGTACGCGGCGGCATTGGCTTGCAGGATGCGACCATCGTCAAGGACAACAATGGCCTGGAAGGTAATCGCATCAACGATGTGGCCAAACGCAACGGCAGCCTGTTCGTGACCTGGAAACCCGAACTGGGCTGGTATGCCGAGACCGGGCTGACACTGGTCGGCGAACGCTACGCCGACAACCAGAACACCACGGTATTGCCAGGCTACGGCCGCTGGGATGCGCTGGCAGGGTTCCGTACCCATGACTGGGATGTGCGGACAGCGCTGAGCAACATCACCGACAAGACCTACTATAGCTCGGCGACCAGTGCCGCGCAGATCCAGGTCGGCGACCCGCGCAGCCTGGTGGTGACCGGTACTTACCGTTTCTGATCAACCGTTTGCGCCTTGCACAAACGAAAACGCCACCGCAATTACGGTGGCGTTTTTCATGGGGCGGGCTCCTGCCCTGGTCAGTGCCAGACCCCCAGCAGCGCATCCAGCTCAGCATCGCTGATCAGCCCTTGAGGATAGCGGCCGTCAAGCAGACGTCGTGGGTCGGTCGTCCTGACCCGTTTGCCTCCATGGTGTTTCAACCACTGCGCCAGAATACTGAGCGATTGGTGATTCACTGCCGATGGGCGCAAAGCCGTCTCACTTGCTGCGTTCATGTCTACACGTACTCCCTGGGCCCGTGAGCGGCTAATTTACTTCGATATTGTTACAGAACGGTGTGCCCGGCCTGCCTGGGTAACTCTCTGAAAAACAATACAAAACGTATGCCATCCAACCCTCCGGATATCGTCCAGGCAAAAAAAAAGCCCGTCATCCGACGGGCTTCTTCGTTGGCCTGTATCAGCGCTTGACCGGTGCCGGCTGCTGCTGGGTCAGGCAGTGGATGTTGCCACCGCCGAGCAGCAGCTCACGGCCCGGGATCATCACCACTTCGTGGCCCGGGAAGACCTTGGCCAGAATCGCTCTGGCCTGGGCATCTGCCGGGTCATTGAAGCTCGGCGCAATGATGCCACCGTTGACGATCAGGAAGTTCACATACGAACCGGCCAGGCGCACCGACGGGTCGCGCTCTTGGCTACCGGCTACTTGATCGACACCTGCGCACTCTTCTTCAGTGGCGAACAGCGGGCCGGGGATCGGCATCTTGTGCACCACGAACTCGCGGCCTTTGGCATCACGGGTGTTCTTCAGCACCTCGTAGGCGGCGTGGCAACGGGCGTAGTTGGGGTCGTTGGAATCATCGGTCCAGGCCAGTAACACTTCGCCTGGGCTGACGTAACAGCAGAAGTTGTCGACGTGGCCGTCGGTTTCGTCGTTGTACAGGCCATCGGGCAACCAGACGATGGTTTCCACCGCCAGTTGCTCGCGCAGGATCTCTTCGATCTGCTCGCGGTTCAGGTGCGGGTTGCGGTTGCGGTTGAGCAGGCATTCTTCGGTGGTGATCAGGGTGCCTTCGCCATCGACGTGGATCGAACCGCCTTCAAGCACGAAGCCTTCGGTGTGGTAGCGCTGGCAGCGCTCCATTTCCAGCACCTTGGCCGCCAGTTCCTCATCGCGGTTCCATGGCGCATACAGGCCACCGTCGAAGCCGCCCCAGGCATTGAAGCCCCAGTCCACGCCGCGCACTTCACCGTGGTCGTTGATGACGAAGGTCGGGCCGGTGTCGCGCACCCAGGCGTCATCGTTGCTGATTTCCACCACACGAATGTTCGGCAGATCGAGCTGGCGACGGGCGTTTTCGTACTGAGCGGCGGAAACGGCCACCGTGACCGGCTCGAAGCGGGCGATTGCCTTGGCCAGGGTCACATGGGCCGCCTGCGCTGGCTTGCCGCCCAGGCGCCAGTTGTCCGATCGCTCCGGCCAGACCATCCAGACCTGGCTTTGCGGGGCCCATTCGGCGGGCATGTGGAAACCGTCGGCGCGGGGAGTGGAGTTTAGGGTCTTCATGGGTAACCTCTGCAAAGGCACTGGGCCGATGGTCGATGGATAGCAAGTGAATGTGACATTTTCGACGGTGCATCACGCCCGCCGCGATTGGCTAATTTATAACCGATACATATCGACTTTAGAAGCTTGAAAATCGATTAAATCGTAACTATTAGCTATTTTTTACCGATATAGATCGACAAGCGGCCAGCCAGGATCTATCGGGACTCGACCTTCGATATAATCGCTTGGCGCAGGCTGCATCAGCATGCCAAAAAGCCTCAAGATGAAACCTGTTTCATGTTTCTACTGGGGAAGCCGGGCTTGTGGCCGATAACCCGGTGCGAAGATGAAATCGACAGGTGGGCGCGTGCTGGCTCACCGCCAGCCGATCTAGGCTCAGGTTGCCAAGACGGCGGACGTAGAGCGGACCTTTCAAGGTCGGACCTTCAGCACACTGACCGAAGAATCTCCATGAACATCATAGCGACCGAGATACCCGACGTAGTCATCATCGAACCGAAGGTCTTCGGCGACAGCCGTGGCTTCTTCTTTGAAAGCTTCAATGCCCGCGAATTCAAGAAACAGACCGGGTTCGACGGCCACTTTGTCCAGGACAACCATTCTCGCTCCCAGCGCGGCGTGCTGCGCGGCCTGCATTACCAGATCGACAACCCTCAGGGTAAACTGGTGCGCGTGGTGCAGGGCGAAGTGCTGGACGTGGCCGTGGACATCCGCCGCAGCTCTCCGTACTTCGGCCGCTGGGTGGCCCGGCACCTTACCGCCACCGACCACATGCAGTTCTGGATCCCGCCGGGGTTCGCCCACGGTTTCCTGGTGCTGAGTGAAACGGCCGACTTCCTGTACAAGACCACCGACTACTACAACCCCAACGCCGAACGTTCGATCCGCTGGGATGACCCGCAGTTGGCCATCGACTGGGGCCTGAAAGAGCCTCCACAGCTGTCGGCAAAGGACCAGGCCGCCGTCTGGCTCAAAGATGCGGACCTGTTCCCATGAAGATCCTCGTCTGCGGGCACAACGGCCAGGTCGCCCAGGCCCTTCAGGCGCAACTGGCCGGCCTCGGCGAGTTGCATGTACTGGGCCGCGACCAGCTCGACCTGGCCCGCCCCGAAGCGCTGCGCGAACCGCTGCGCCAGCTGGCCCCGCAGCTGATCATCAACGCCGCCGCCCATACCGCGGTGGACCAGGCCGAAACCGAACCGGACCTGGCCTTCGCGATCAACGCAGAAAGCCCGCGGGTTCTAGCCGAAGAGGCGGTGCGCCTGGGTGCGCCGCTGATCCACTACTCCACCGACTACGTGTTCGATGGCGAAAAGGCCCTGCCCTATACCGAGCTCGACCGCCCCAACCCGCTGGGTGTCTACGGCCGCAGCAAACTGGCCGGGGAGCAAGCCATCGCCGCAGTGGACGGTGAGCACCTGATTCTGCGCACCAGCTGGGTGTACTCGCTATACGGGCGCAATTTCCTGCTGACCATGCAACGCCTGCTGCAGGAAAAACCGCAGCTGCGCGTGGTCAACGACCAGATCGGCGCCCCCACCTGGGCCACGACCATCGCCGTCGCCACCCGGGCACTGATCGAGCGCTGGCAAGCCGGGCAGCGCGGCGCCTGGGGCACCTATCACCTGACCGCCCAGGGCGAAACCTCCTGGTTTGGCTTCGCCCAGGCCATCGGCGAACAACTCAAGGCACGTGGCCTGCCCTCTGCCGAGCTGCTGCCGATCCCATCCAGCGAATACCCGACCCCGGCGCGTCGCCCGGCCAACTCACGCCTGGACTGCTCGCGCCTGGCCCGTGAGTGGGACGTACACCTGCCGCACTGGCAGCAAGCGCTGATCGACTGCCTCAAGTAGCGCATAATTGCGCCAGACCCATCTGGCGCACTTACGCGATGATTGCAAAACCCACGTCCCCTCGCCGTCCCCGCTGGCGCAGCCTGGCCCTGCTGGCCCTGTGCCTGGCGCCACTGCTGTGGCCACTGCACCATCTGGCCGAACGCTACTACCAAGACGAACTGGCCTCGCAGAACCGCCAGACCCTCGACCTGTACGTCGCCAACCTGCTCGGCACCCTGCATCGCTACGAAACCCTGCCACAGATCCTCGGCGACCTGCCGGCACTGCGCGGCGTGCTGGCCGACCCGTTCCGCCTCGAGGCGGTCACCAACGCCAATCGCCTGCTCAAGGATATCGTCCAGCAGACCGGCGCCGAGGTGATGTACCTGATGGACGTCAGCGGCAACACCTTGGCCGCCTCCAACTGGGACAAGCAGGACAGCTTCGTCGGCCGCAACTTCTCATTCCGCCCTTACTTCAACGAGGCCATGGCCGGCCACCTGGGTCGCTTCTTCGGCCAGGGCACCACCTCGGCCAAACGCGGCTACTTCTTCGCGGCCGCCGTGCGCGACCGCGAGCGCATCGTTGGCGTGCTGGTGGTGAAGGTGGATCTGGACCACACCGAGACCCTCTGGGGCCGAACCCCGGAGCAACTGCTGCTGACCGACCACAACGGCGTGGTGATCCTCACTTCTCGCCCTGACTGGCGTTTTCGCGCCACCCGCGAGCTGACCGACGCCGAGCGCCAGGCGATCGTCGCCATCCAGCCCTACCCGACCCAGGCCCCGCAACCGCTGGTGCTGAACCAGGATGCCTGGCTCACCCAGACTCGCGACATAAAGGAAACCGGCTGGCAGGTCAGCATCCTCGCACCGCGCCTGCTGGTCGATCGCTCGGTGCAGACGGTAATGGCCATCGGCGCCGGCGCACTGCTGGTGCTGATGCTGTTCACCGGTCTGGTGATGCAGCGGCGCCGCCACTACATCGATCGCATCGACTTCGAGGCCCGTGGTCGCCAAGAGCTGGAAACCCGCGTGGCCGAGCGTACCGCCGCCCTCGAAGGCCTCAACAACCGGCTGAAAAGCGCCGTGCTCGAACGCGAGAACGCCCAGCAGGAGCTGGTGCGCGCCCAGGATGAACTGGTCCAGGCCGGCAAGCTGTCGGTGCTCGGCACCATGTCGGCGAGCATCAGCCACGAACTCAACCAACCCTTGGCGGCGATCCGCAGCTACGCCGAGAACGCTGAAATCCTGCTCGACCACCAGCGCACCGAGGACGCCCGCGGCAACCTCAAGCTGATTGGCGAACTGACCGGACGCATGGCCTCGATCATCGCCCACCTGCGCGCCTTTGCCCGTCGCGACCGCCACGCCCCGGAAAGCGTGGCCCTGCAACCGGCACTGGATGATGCCCTGGCGCTGTTGGCCAAGCGCCGTCGAGCGATGGCCGTGGAGCTGATCCGCGACCTGCCCGAGGCCACCCTGTGGGTGCAGGCCGGCGAAACCCGTCTGCGCCAGGTGCTTGGCAACCTGCTGGCCAACGCCCTCGACGCTCTGACGGAAAAGGCCAACCCGCGGCGCCTGTGGCTGAGTGCCGAAAAGCACGATGAATACGTCTACCTGTACATTCGCGACAATGGCCCGGGTTTCAGCCGCCAGGCCCTGGAGCACGCCAAGGAGCCGTTCTTCACCACCAAGACCCGCACTCAGGGCCTGGGCTTGGGCCTGGCCATCTGCGAAAGCCTGATGCGCACGCTGGGCGGTGAACTGCTGCTGGCCAACCACCCAGAAGGTGGCGCCCTGCTCACCCTGCAACTGCGTGTGGCTGCACCCGGTGCTACCTTGCCCACTTCGGAGGACTCCTCGGCATGACGACCGAGCCTTACATCGACAGCCAGGCCCAGGTGATTCTGGTCGACGACGACCCGCACCTGCGCCAGGCCCTGAGCCAGACCCTCGACCTGGCCGGGCTCAAGGTCGTTGCCCTGGCTGACGCCCAAGGCCTGGCCGAGCGCATCGAGCCCGACTGGCCCGGCGTGGTGGTCAGCGATATCCGCATGCCTGGCATCGACGGCCTGCAATTGCTGGAGCAGTTGCACGGCCGCGACAGCGAACTGCCGGTGCTGCTGATTACCGGCCACGGCGATGTACCGCTGGCGGTGCAGGCCATGCGCGCGGGCGCCTACGACTTCCTGGAAAAACCCTTCGCCAGCGACGCCCTGCTCGACAGCGTGCGCCGCGCCCTGGCCCTGCGCCGCCTGGTGCTGGACAACCGCAGCCTGCGCCTGGCCCTGAGCGACCGTCAGCAACTGGCCACCCGGCTGGTTGGTCACTCACCGTCGATGCAACGCCTGCGTGAGCAGATCGGCGCCCTGGCAGGCACCCGTGCTGATGTCCTGATCCTCGGTGAAACCGGTGCCGGCAAAGAGGTGGTCGCCCGCGCCCTGCACGACCTGTCCAGCCGCCGCGAGGGGCCGTTCGTGGCAATCAACGCCGGAGCCCTGGCCGAGTCGGTAGTCGAAAGCGAGCTGTTCGGCCACGAACCGGGCGCTTTCACCGGTGCGCAGAAGCGCCGCATCGGCAAGTTCGAGTTTGCCAACGGCGGCACGCTGTTCCTCGACGAGATCGAGAGCATGAGCCTGGACGTGCAGGTGAAGCTGCTGCGCCTGCTGCAGGAGCGGGTGGTCGAGCGCCTCGGTGGCAATCAGCTCATCCCGCTGGATATCCGCATCATCGCGGCCACCAAGGAAGACCTGCGTACCTCCGCCGACCAGGGCCGCTTCCGCGCCGACCTCTACTACCGCCTGAACGTGGCGCCGCTGCGCATCCCTCCATTGCGCGAACGCGGGGACGACATCCTGGTGCTGTTCCAGCACTTCGCCGATGCCGCCAGCCAGCGCCATGGCCTGCCACCTCACAGCCTGCAACCGGCCCAGCGGGCCATGCTGTTGCGCCATGACTGGCCGGGCAACGTGCGCGAACTGCAGAACGCTGCCGAACGCTTTGCCCTGGGCCTGGAGCTGGCCCTCGATGGCCAGGCACCACCTGCTGCTCAAGCCGCGACGCCGATCTTGCTGGGCAATCTCAGCGACCAGGTCGAGCAGTTCGAGCGCTCACTGATCGCCGCCGAACTGGCCCAGCCCCACAGCTCCATGCGCAGCCTCGCCGAAGCCCTCGGCATCCCGCGCAAGACTCTGCACGACAAACTGCGCAAGCACGGCCTGCATTTCGAAGGCGGTAGCAGCGGCAGCGACGACCACGAGGAAAACCGCCCATGAGTTCCGATAGCCAATACCTGCAGTCCGTGCTGCACGGCGACATTCCGCTGACCCGTGAAATGGGCCTGGAAGTTGTCGATTGGCAAGCCCAGACCCTGCGCCTGCAACTGCCGCTGGCCGCCAACGTCAACCACAAGAGCACCATGTTCGGCGGCAGCCTGTACTGCGCCGCAGTGCTGGTGGGATGGGGCTGGCTGCACCTGCGCCTGCGCGAACTGGGCATCGATGATGGGCATATCGTCATCCAGGAGGGCCAGATCAACTACCCGCTGCCGGTGACCGGCGCGGCGGTGGCGCGTTGCACGGCGCCGGACGAAAAGGCCTGGGAACGGTTCCTGACGATGTACCAGCGCCATGGCCGGGCACGGCTGACGCTGGCGACCACCGTCAGCAACGTCGGCAGTGATGAGCCCGCCGTCAGCTTCAGCGGGCAGTACGTCCTGCACCGCTAACAAGGCTGGCACGATCCCTCTGTAGGAGCGGCCTTGTGTCGCGAAAGGGCCGCAAAGCGGCCCCGGCGATCCATGCGGCGTGGCTGAAATCCTAGGGCCGCTACGCGCCCCTTTCGCGACACAAGGCCGCTCCTACAAAAGCGCGCGCTAGCGCTTGAGTCAGATCAGGTCCAGAAATGCCTGGCGCCAGGCAGCTTTGGCAGGCAACGCCAGGAAGAACGGATTGAGCAGCGATTCACGCGCCGGGTAGCGGAACGGTTGGCCATCCACCTCAATTACCTCGCCCCCTGCACCTTCCAGTACACCCTGCGCCGCCGCCGTGTCCCATTGCGAAGTCGGCGCCAGGCGCGGGTAGCAGTCGGCGCTGCCCTCGGCCAGCAGGCAGAATTTCAGCGAGCTGCCGATATTCGCCAATTCAAGCTCACCCACAGCAGCACTCAGGCTTGCCAGCAGTGCCTCCTGTTGCGGGCTGGAATGGCGACGGCTGGCCACCACGGTGAACCGGCCACCGGCAGGCGGCGCATTGCGTACCTGAACGGGCAGTGCCTCGGCAGCCCCTTCAGAGCGCCAGGCGCCCAGGCCGCGGCCACCGAAATAGCAGCGCCCGTTGGTCGGCATCGACACCACACCAAACACCACCTCGCCGTTCTCGACCAGCGCAATGTTGACGGTGAATTCCTCGCTGCCAGCGATAAACTCCTTGGTCCCGTCGAGCGGATCGACCAGCCACCAGCGGCTCCAGCCCTGGCGCTCGGCCAGCGGGATATTGCAGTCTTCTTCAGAAAGCACCGGGATCTGCGGCGCCAGCGCCAGCAAGCCATCGGCAATGACCCGATGCGCCGCCAGGTCGGCGGCCGTTACCGGTGAATCGTCGGCCTTGTTCATCACCGCCACGTCGGCGCGCCAGAACGGCAGGATGGCGTCGCCGGCCAGCTGGGCGAGCTTGACCACTTCGTGCATCAGTTGCTGGTCGTTCATGCTTCGAGCAGCCCCCGCTGGATCAACAGGTCACGGGCCAGATATAGCGCCGCCAATGCGCGTCCCTCGGTGAACTGCGGGTGCATGGCCAGGGCCGAAAGCTCGCGCAGGTTGACCTTGTCGACCCGCATCGGCTCCGGCTCGTCACCCTCCAGGCGCTCCTCGTAAAGGTCACTGGCCAGTACCACCTGGATCTTCTGGCTCATGTAGCCAGGCGACAGCGACAGCTCGGTCAGGTGCTCCAGCTGGCGAGCGCCAAAGCCGGCTTCTTCCTTGAGCTCGCGGTCGGCGGCGGCCAGCACGTCCTCACCCGGCTCGATCAGGCCCTTGGGCAACGACAGCTCGTATTCGTCGGTGCCGCCGCAGTATTCCTCCACCAGCACAGCGTGCTCGGCATCGAGCATGGCCACGATCATCACTGCGCCGTAGCCGTTGCCACGGCCGACCAGGCGCTCATAGGTGCGCTCGGCGCCATTGCTGAAGCGCAACTGCACGGCCTCGACCCGGAACAGGCGGCTGCTGGCGACGATCTCGCGACTGAGGACGGTGGGTTTCTGGCGCATGGGGCGGCTCCTTGGCGTGAACGGGTTACTATACCGTGGCTAGCCGACTGATCGAGAGTTTCCCATGCCTGTTCTTCCCTGGTCTGCCATCGATACCGTCCTGCTGGACATGGACGGCACCCTGCTCGACCTGCACTACGACAACCGCTTCTGGCTCGACCACCTGCCCCAGCGCTACGCGGAGCTGCACGGGGTCAGCCGAGCCATGGCGGAAATGGAGCTGCAGCCGCTGTTCGAACGCAACGCCGGCACCCTCAACTGGTACTGCCTGGACTTCTGGAGCCGCGAGCTGAAACTGCCGATTCGCGAACTCAAGCGCGAAATCGCCGACCTGATCGCCTTGCGGCCCGATGCCGATACGTTCCTCGCCGCCATCCGCAAGGCGGGCAAGCGCGTGGTGATGATCACCAATGCCCACCGCGATTCACTGTCACTGAAGCTGGAGCGGGTCGAACTGGCTCCGTATTTCGAGCGGCTGATCAGTTCGCACGATTACGGCTACCCGAAGGAAAACCCGCAGTTCTGGAACGCCTTGAAGGCGGATATCGGCTTTGATCCGCAACGCAGCCTGTTCATCGATGACACCCTGGCCATCCTGCGCAGTGCGCGGCGATTTGGCGTGGGGCATCTGCTGGCAGTGCGCCAGCCGGACAGCATGGCGCAGCCACGCGATACCGAGGAGTTTGCGGCGGTCGAGGATTACCGGGAATTACTGGTAGGCCTGTAAGGGCCT
>NZ_JBKGGW010000055.1:0-25121 GCF_052041945.1 Pseudomonas sp. SMN11
CCGCAGGTTTTAAGCGCCTGGGAGATCGAGCGCCGCCCGCGCGGCGCTCGATCTCACAGGCGCTGAAAATCTTGCGGCAGACACTCAGAACCCCCCGAAATAAAAAGCCACAAAAACCAGGAAAACCCGGCACAAAGGGTCAATACTGGCCAATGGCTGTAAAGCTTCCATGAAGAAGCCTTTACCTACTGAACTTCCTTACGAAAACCCGCTCTTATGCCGGTAGCCATTGGTGATGGCCGCCTGATAAGCTCGCGGCTTTACCCTGATTGCCCTTATGGCGCATGAACAAGGAAATAGCATGAAACAGCATCGTCTGGCGGCTGCGGTTGCCCTGGTAGGCCTGGTACTGGCTGGCTGTGATCAACAAGCCAGCAGCCCCGAGCTGAAGACTCCGGCACAGAAAGCCTCCTACGGTATCGGCCTGAACATGGGCAAGAGCCTGGCTCAGGAAGGCATGGAAGACCTTGATTCGAAAGCGGTCGCCCTCGGCATCGAAGACGCTGTCGGCAAGAAGGAGCAACGCATCAAGGACGAAGAGCTGGTAGAAGCCTTCACCGCGCTGCAGAAGCGCGCCGAAGAGCGCCTGGCCAAGGCTAGCGAAGAAGCCGCCAGCGCCGGCAAGAAATTCCTCGAAGAAAACGCCAAGAAGCCTGGCGTGGTCACCACCGCCTCGGGACTGCAGTACGAAGTCGTGAAGAAGGCCGACGGCCCGCAGCCGAAGCCGACCGACGTAGTCACCGTTCACTACGAAGGCAAGCTGATCGATGGCAAGGTGTTCGACAGCTCGGTCGAGCGCGGCAGCCCGATCGACCTGCCAGTCAGCGGTGTGATCCCGGGCTGGGTCGAAGGCCTGCAGCTGATGCACGTTGGCGAGAAGTACAAGCTGTTCATCCCGGCTGAGCTGGCCTACGGCGCCCAGAGCCCGAGCCCGCTGATCCCGGCCAACTCGGTTCTGGTGTTCGACCTGGAACTGATCGCCATCAAGGACCCGGCCCAGCTGCAGGGTGGCGAAGCGCCGGAAGCTGAAGCCCCGGCCGAAGCACCTGCCAAATAATAACGGCTGGTACCTGCACAACGCCCCGTCCTGACGGGGCGTTGTCGTTTGTGGGGAATGATTCGGCGAACCTCATGCGGCTGTCACTGTCCGAGCAAGAGCAGTGTGAAGAAGCTGCAAGCGTCCTGACGCAAATCGTTTGCGCAACTGAAACGACTGTGTAAAAAACGCCCGATCTGACCGGGGCCCTTGCCTTGTGGGCGCCTGCCGTCACAAACTTCGCCCTGTTCACAAGGTTATCCACAATAATTGTGGATAACCTTTCCCCGCTGGAGGCTCCATGAGCGCACCTTGGAATTTCGCCCGTTTCCTGCCCCTGGCCGAGCGCCTGCTCAGCCGTGGCCGGTTGCCGGCCTTGCTGTTCGCAGTGGCCCGCAAAGGCCCGCGCATCGGTCAGTTGCGCGACGACGTCAAGCTGCTGCAGTCGCTGTGTCTGGCCTGGTGGCGCGGTGAGTACCGTGCCATCAGCCCAAAGGCACTGGTGACCATCGTCGCCGGCTTGCTGTACTTCGTCAGCCCCATCGACGCCATCCCCGACTGGATTCTGGGCGTCGGTTTTCTCGATGACATCGCCGTGCTCGGCTGGGTGCTGAAGACCGTGGCCGATGAGCTGGCGCGTTTCAAGGCCTGGCGCGACAGCCAGGCGCCTGAGCGCCTGCGGGTGGTCGAACGCCTGCCCGATACCCCCGAAGCGCTGCGCCTGGAGCGCAATACGCACTGAAATCGAGCAAGTCCCCACAGACTCCCGCGCTTGGTAATATAATTGGCATAAGCGTTATGCCTACGGATTACATGCGGTAATCCTTACGTAAGGGGGTTGTAATGGGTATTCAGGTCATTAGCCGGGACGGTCAGCCCGAGTACGCCGTCGTGCCCTGGGAGCAGTATCAGGCGCTGCTCAAGGCAGCCGGGCAGGCACCGGCCGAGGTGGTTGCCGAATCAGCGCAACAGGATGCTCCTGCAGCCAGTCTGCCCGCGTTCAGTGAAGTGGCACAGCTGCGCCAGGCCAAAGGCATCGCTCCTGACCAGTTGGCGCGTAATGTCGGGGTGAGCCCGGCTTACCTGGCCATGATCGAATCGGGCGAGCGCCAGCCGGATGCTGCGATCCGCCGTGCCCTGGCATGGCACCTGGGGGTGGCCGGCTGGAGCGAACCGTCATGAGCCAGGTCAGGATCAGCCGACAGCATTGGCAAAACCTGCTGGACGAGCTTGACCTGGCCCGTCGTCAACGCCACCTGCTCACCTACCGTGCGCTGATCGAGCGCCTGCAGCTGCCCAGCCCGGCCATGCAGACCCTCACCGCTGCGCTGGAGTACCTGGCGGTGCTCGACGCCCGTGCCGAGCAGCCGCTGCGCAGTTCGCTGGTCATCAGCCAGGGGGCCAGCCGTTTGCCGCGCACCGGCTTTTTCGAATGCGTGGAGCGCCTGGGGCGCTTCTCCGGGCCGGTGGATGGCATGGAGGCGGCTTCCTGGCATGCCTCCGAGGTTGTCAGGGTGTTCGAGTACAGCTATCCCGAAACAGCCTGATGCGATTCTTGTAGGAGCGGCCTTGTGTCGCGAAAGGGCTGCGCAGCAGCCCCAGCAGTAGGCGCATTGACGCTGAAACCCTGGGGCTGCTGCGCAGCCTTTTCGCGACTTAAGGCCGCTCCTACAGGCAGCGCATTCCTGTGAATCGATCCACAAGGCCTGCCGTTGGCGTCTATCACTTCCAATGTGTGGAGGTGCTGGTCCCGCTCAAATAGTTCCAATAGCTGGCCAAGCGTGGCATCGAGCCGTACCGTTGGTTGTTCAGCCAACGGTACGCTTGTCAGCGCTGGCAACTGCCGACTCTCCCGAACCCCCAGCTCCTGCGGCCGCCCCAGCAAGTATCCCTGCACCAGGTCCACGCCCATCTCGGTCAATACCGCCAGCTCTTCCGCCAGCTCGATGCCTTCGGCTATCACCTGCGCCTTCGACGCCCGGGCTATCTGCAGGATGGAGCCGACGAACTCGCGCTTGAGCGGGTCGCGGTGGATGCCATCGATGAAGTGGCGGTCGATCTTCACGTACTCGGGACGCAGCTCCGACCATAGGCGCAGGCTCGAATAGCCCGCGCCGAGATCGTCCAAGGCGATGGAAAAGCCCATGTCGCGATAGTGGTGCAAGGCATTGGACAGCAGCTGGAAATCGTCGGTAGGCGTGTGTTCGGTCAGTTCGATCACTACCCGGCTGGGTGCCAGCCCCACTTGCTCGAGCAACTTGAGAGTGCGCCCGGAAGGGTAGTGCGGTTCCAGCAGCGATTCAGGTGAGATGTTGAGAAACAGTTTGCCGTCGAGCCCCTGCTCGCTGAAGCGCCGGCACGCACTTTCCCGGCACGCGGCTTCCAGCTCGGTCAGGTGACCGGACTGACGGGCGATGGTGAACAGGTTCAATGGCGAATGCAGCGGGCTGTTGGACGGGCCGCGGCTCAAGGCTTCATGGCCGAAGACACGCCGTTCGCTGAGGCAGACGATCGGCTGGAACAGGCTGTGAATGCTGCGCTGAGCCAGAATTGCGCTCAAGGCAGTGAGCTGTTCGGCGACGGTCATGACGGTATCCTGAAAATGAAAGGGCCGGGCATTTGCATGTCCGGCCCCTCTATTTCACGACAGTGCGATGACTGTTTGATGACGGGTCACATTAATTTGCCATCATCGGTCGGGTTACTTCTTGGCCACCGTGCTGCTTTCCCGGAGATAGTCGATCAGAATGCGACCGGTCTCGGCCAGGTAGGCGTCGTCTTCCGGCTTGGTCTTGTCATCCTCGTCCGGCAGGGCGTCCTCGTCGACTTTCTTCAGCTCCTTGAGTGGCTCCTCGCCCTTGGCCTTGCGACGGATATTCTCCATCGCCAGTTGCTTGGCTTCGACGTCATCGTGGCGGGCACGGCGCTCCTGCTCGTTGAGGCTGACGGTCTTCTCGTCCATCAACTTCTGGGTCAGGGCCAGGCGATCACGGATGTAGGTGAACTCGGCATCCTTGGCGCTGCGTGCGTCATGCTTGGCCTTGAGGTCGGCCAGGAACGGCTTGAACGGGTCGACTGCCGGCTTCACCACCGGGCGGATGGTGTCCCACGGCATGGCCTCAGGCAGGGCGCTTTCGCCGATTTCCTTGGTGTCGATGATCGACGGGTAGTCGATGTCTGGCAACACGCCCTGGTGCTGGGTGCTCTGCCCGGAAACCCGGTAGAACTTCGCCAGGGTCAGCTTCAGCTCGCCATGGTTGAGGGGCTGGATAGTCTGCACGGTGCCTTTGCCGAAGGTCTGGCCACCGATGATCAGGGCACGGTGATAGTCCTGCATGGCACCAGCGAAGATCTCCGAGGCCGAGGCCGAGAGGCGGTTGACCAGCAGCGCCATCGGGCCTTTGTAGAAGGCGCCCGGGTTTTCGTCTTCGAGCACGTCGACACGCCCGTCGCTGTTGCGTACCAGCACGGTCGGGCCTTTCTCGATGAACAGGCTGGTCAGCTCGGTAGCTTCCTGCAGCGAGCCGCCGCCGTTGTTGCGCAGGTCGATGACCACGCCGTCGACTTTTTCCTTCTGCAGTTCGGTGAGCAGTTTCTTCACGTCGCGCGTGGTGCTCTTGTAGTCTGGGTCACCGGCACGGTAGGCCTTGAAGTCCAGGTAGAAGGCCGGGATCTCGATGATGCCGAGCTTGTAGTCACGCCCGTCCTGCTTGAGCTTGAGCACCGATTTCTTCGCTGCCTGCTCTTCGAGCTTCACGGCTTCGCGGGTGATCGAGACGATCTTGCTGGTCTGGTCGCTTGGTGCATTGGTGGCCGGGATGACCTCCAGGCGCACCACCGAGCCTTTCGGGCCACGGATCAGCTTGACCACTTCGTCCAGGCGCCAGCCAACCACGTCGACCATTTCCTTGTTGCCCTGGGCGACGCCGATGATCTTGTCCGCCGGTGCCACCTGCTTGGTTTTGGCGGCCGGGCCTGCCGGTACCAGGCGCACGATCTTGACCTGGTCGTTGTCGCTCTGCAGCACCGCACCGATGCCTTCGAGCGACAGGCTCATGTTGATGTCGAAGTTCTCGGCGTTGTCCGGCGACAGGTAGTTGGTGTGCGGGTCGTAGGACTGGGCGAAGGTATTGATGTAGGCCTGGAAGATGTCCTCGGCACGGGTCTGGTCCAGGCGCGCCAGCTGGTTCTTGTAGCGCTTGGTCAAGGTTTCCTGGATCTGCTTCGGCTCTTTGCCGGCGATTTTCTGGCGCAGCACCTCGTCCTTGACGCGCTTGCGCCACAGGTCGTCAAGCGCGGCCTGGTCCTTCTCCCACGGAGCATCCTTGCGGTCGATCAGCAAAGTTTCGTGGGTGGTGAAGTCCATCTTGTCGACACCCTTGGCCAGTTCGGCCAGGGCGAAGTCCAGGCGCTGCTTGACGCGGTCGAGGTAGCGCTTGTAGATGGTGAAGCCGGGGTCGAGGTTGCCGCTCTTGAGGAAATCGTCGAACTGCGTCTTCCACTTGTCGAATTCGGCGATGTCGGCTGCGGTGAAGTAGCTGCGGGCCGGGTCGAGCAGCTTGATGTAGCTGTCGTAGATGATCACCGAGCGGGCGTCATCGAGCGGAGGCTTGCTGTAATGGTGACGCTTGAGCAGCTCCACCACGTTGAGGCTGGCGACGATTTCGTCGCGGTCCGGCTGCAGGCTGTCCCACTTGTTGGCGGCCGCCGCATTGCCGCCGAGCGTGAGGCTACCCAGGCCAACCATGAGGGCCAGGGCGGTGCTTGGGAGGAAATGCTTCATGCTGATTCGACGTGGAGGCAATTGATCACGCATAGTAGGCCGTCTTTTCCGTTCGCCGGTTCCATCGGAGCCGGACAAATACTGCAAAAAGCCTGGGGAGCGCGCTCCTCAGGCTCAGTCTGTGATTCAACTATGGAGGCACTGTGAAGGCATTGCAAGGCGTTGACGGACATGTGGCCTGGGTCGAGGCCGAACGCCCCGCCTGTGACGCGGGGCAAGTGCGCATTCGAGTGGCCGCTGCGGGGCTGAACCGCGCCGATCTGCTGCAGATGAAGGGCCTGTATCCACCGCCGCCAGGCGCCAGCCCGTACATGGGCCTGGAGTGCGCCGGGGTCATCGAGGAAGTCGGTGCCGGCGCTGACTGGCGCGTGGGTGACCGCGTCTGCGCACTGCTGGCCAGCGGTGCCATGGCCGAGGAAGTGGTGGTCGATGCCCGCCATGTGTTGCCGGTGCCTGAGGGCCTGAGCCTGCACGAAGCGGCGGCGCTGCCAGAGGTGTATGCCACGGCGTGGCTGAACATCTTCCAGCTGGGCAAGGTGAAGGCCGGTGAAAAGGTGCTGGTGCATGCTGGCGCCAGTGGCGTGGGCTCGGCGGCGATCCAGCTGTGCAAGGCGTTTGGCAGCCCGGTATGGGTCAGTGTCGGTTCCCAGGACCGCCTGGACTACTGTGAGGCGCTGGGCGCTGCGGGTGGTGTGGTGCGTAACCAGAACCTCGACGCGTTGGAAGGCCTTGGGCCGTTCGACGTGATCCTGGACCCGGTGGGTGCCAGCTACGGCGAGCTGAACCTCAAGCTGCTGGCCCGTGACGGGCGTTGGGTGATCATCGGCCTGATGGGCGGGCGCAAGTTCGAGCTGGACCTGGCGCAGGTGCTGGGCAAGCGTCTGGAGATCACCGGCTCGACCCTGCGCAACCGCGATGATGGCTTCAAGGCTGAGTTGCTGCGCGAGCTGCAGCAGCAGGTGTGGCCGCTGTTTGGCGAAGGGCGGCTGTCGCCGCAACTGGTCGATACCTACCCGGTGGAGTTTGCCCAGGCGGCGTATGCCGAGCTTGAGAGCAACCAGGTGTCCGGCAAGCTGGTGATGGTCATCGACCCGAGCCTGGCGTAAGCAGGCCTGGCCATTTCGCGGGTAAACCCGCTCCCACAAGGATCATCACAGCTTTGAAAACCGTGCGATCCCTGTGGGAGCGGGTTCACCCGCGAAGAGGCCGGTACAGCCCACGGAGAGCTTCAGCTCCAGTTCAGGATCGGCCAGCCATTGATCTCGGCATGCTCGCGCAGCACCGCATCCGGGTTCACCACATGCGGATGATCCACCTTCAACAGCAGCGGCAGGTCATTGCGCGAATCTGAATAGAAACTCGCCCCCTCCAGATTCTCCTGCTCCTGGTCCAGCCATTCCAGCAACCGGGTGATCTTGCCCTCGCGGTAGGTCAGCACCCCATGGGTCTTGCCGGTATAGACCCCGTTCACCGCTTCCAGCTCGATCGCCAGGTACTCATCCACCCCCAGTCGCGCCGCAATCGGCCCCACCAGGTGCGTGCCGGAGGCGGAAATGATCAGGATCCGGTCACCGCGCTGGCGATGCTCGGCAATGCAGCGGCAGGCGTCGCCGTAGATGATCGGCTCGATCACCTCCTCGACCCACGGCTCCACCAGATGCTCGACTTCCTCCAGCGTGCGCCCGGCAATCGGCTCCAGGCTGAAGGCCATGTAATCCTCCATCTGCAGATGGCCCTTGCCGTAGGCCTCCATCAGTTCATGGTCGCGGCGCAGGAACTCCTTGCCATCGACCCAGCCCAGCCGGGCCATCTGTTCACTCCACAGCGACGCGCAGTCGCCGTGGATCAGGGTTTCGTCCAGATCGAAAATTGCCAGTGCCATCTTGCTGATTCTCCTTAGGCTACTTCGCGCAGCGCCGTGGGGTCGATCGACAGGGAAACCCGCTGGCCGTCGGCATGCAGGTCTTCGGGCGAACGGTTGAGCACATCGACCACCAGTTCCACCTCACGCACTTTTACGCGGTAGCGGATGACGTTGCCAAGCAGGCTGTGACTGCGCACCTCGGCGTCCAGTTCACCGTTGACGCCCAGGGTGATCGACTCTGGGCGGATCGCCAGGCGGCCGGTCACCGGGCGTTGCAGCAGGCGGCTGGCGCTGTCGGCGTCGAGCAGGTTGTAGTTGCCGATGAAACCGGCGGCGAACAGGTCCACCGGCTCTGTGTAGAGGGTTTCGGCATCGCCGCTCTGGACGATGCGCCCCTGGTTCATCAGGAAGATGCGGTCGGACATCGTCAGCGCCTCCTCCTGGTCGTGGGTGACGAAAATGGTGGTCAGCCCCAGTTCGCGCTGAATAGCGCGGATCTGCTCACGCAGGTGCTTGCGAATGCGCGCATCCAGCGCCGACAGCGGCTCGTCGAGCAGCAGCAGGCGCGGGCGGGTGACCAGCGAACGGGCCAGCGCCACGCGCTGGCACTGGCCGCCGGACAGCTGGTGCGGGTAGCGCCCGGCGAAGTTGCCCAGCTCCACCAGGTCCAATGCTTCACGCACACGCTGCTGGCTTTCATCGGCCTTGACCTTCTGCATGCGCAGGCCGAAGGCAACGTTCTGCTCCACGGTCATGTTGGGGAACAGCGCATAGCTCTGGAAAACCATGCCGATGCCACGCTTCTGCGGGCTTACCGGCACGATGTCGTGGCCGTCGAGAAAGATCTTGCCACCGTCCACCGGGGTCAGGCCGGCGATGCAGCGCAGCAGGGTGGACTTGCCGCAACCGGACGGGCCGAGCAGGGTGACGAACTCGCCGCGTTCGATCTGGCAGTCGATGTGCTCGAACACCGGGCTGCCGGCATAGCTTTTTTGCAGGTTCTGTACGCTGACGAAGCTCATGTCAGGTTTTGTCCTTGTTCAGGCGGTTGGCGACCCAGGTCATCACCAGCACGAAGGCGAAATACGAGATCACCAGCGCGCTGTTGAAGTGGCCACTGCTGTTGCGCATGTTGTTCAGGTAAACCTGGAGGGTCTCGTAGCGGGTGCCGACCAGCAGGTTGGCGAACACGAACTCACCAAACAGGAACGAGAACGACAGCAGCAGCGCCACCATCAGGCCCTTGCGCAGGTTCGGTAGCACCACCAGCAGGGCGGCCTGCCAGGTGCTGGCACCGAGCAGCTGGGCGGCGTCCATCAGGTCGCGCAGGTTGATCGCCTGGAGGTTGTTGGTGATCGCCCGGTACATGAACGGCAAGGCGATGGTGAAGTAGCAGCCGATCAGGATCCACGGCGTGCCGACCATCGCCATCGGGCCGCTGCCATAGAGCTGCAGCAGGCCCACGGACGACACTACCGGCGGTACCGCGAACGGCAGCAGGATGAGAATGTTCATCAGGGCGTCGAGTTTCGGGAAGTGGTAGTGCACCACGAACAGCAGCGGCAGGATCAGCACCACCGACAGCAGCAGCGCGCCCACGCACACCAGCAGCGATTGGCCGAACGCGGCCAGAAAGCGTGGTTCGCTCCACAGCTCGATGTACCACTTGAAGGTCAGGCCGCTGGGCAGCAGGCTCGCCGACCAGCTGGTGGCCAGCGAGTAGAGCAGGGTCCCGGCCAGTGGCAGCAGCAGGATCAGGAACAGCAGGTACACCACCAGCCGATGGTAGAGCCCGGCGGAGGTTTTTTCAGCGCGCATGGTAGCTCCTCTTGAGCAGCCATTGATGGACCACCGTGACCAGTGTCATCAGCCCCACCAGCACCATCGCCAGGGCGCTGGCCAGGTTTGGGTCGAGGCTGATGTCGCCGGCCACCAGCCCAGCGATGCGAATCGGCAGCACGTTGAAGTTGCCGGTGGTCAGCGCATACACGGTGGCATAGGCGCCGAGGGCGTTGGCCAGCAGGATGACGAAGGTGCCGAGCAGCGCCGGGGTCAGCACCGGCAGGCCGATATGCCGCCAGAACTGCCACTGGCTGGCGCCAAGCAGGGCGGCCGACTCGCGCCAGTCTTCGCGCAGGGCGTCGAAGGCGGGGTAGAGCAGCAGCACGCCGAGCGGGATCTGGAAGTAGGTGTAAACCAGGATCAGGCCGCTCTTGGAGTAGATGCTGAAGTCCTCCAGCAGGCCGATCTGTTTCAGCAGCAGGGTCAGCGCGCCGTTGAAACCGAGCAGGATGATGAAGGCGAAGGCCAGCGGCACCCCGGCGAAGTTGCTGGTCATGTTGGCGAAGGCGCTGACGAAGTCGCGCAGCTTCGAGTCGACCTGGCGCAGCGAATAGGCGCCGAGGGTGGCGATGACGATGCCGAACAGGCTCGACCAGAAGCTGATCTCCAGGCTGCGTTGCAGCGCCTGCAGGTAGAACTTGGAGGCGAACACCTTGCTGAAGTTGTCCAAGCCCCAGCCGGCTTCCGATTGCAGGCTGTTGATGGTCACCCAGGCCAGCGGAGCAATCTGGAAGATCACGAAGAACACGGCGAACGGCAGCAGGCAGAGCAGGGCCAGGTAGCGGCCACGGTTGCCGGCCTTCACTTGAGCAGCTCCCGGCACACGGTCTTGTCATGCGCGGCGCCGAGCAGCTCGCAGATAGTTCCGCACAGTTCGGTCTGCAGCGGTTTGGCGGCCGGGTCGAGGCTGAAGGCGTCGCCGAACACGAACAGCGGCACCTCGCGCTCTTCGGCCAGCAAGCCGTTGTGCGAGCGGTCGTTGTTCATGCCGTGGTCGGCGGTGACCAGCACCTGATAGCCCTCTTCCAGCCAGCCCGGCAGGTAGTCGGACAACAGGATGTCGGCACTGCGAGCGGCATTGCGGTACTGGCTGCTGTCCAGGCCATGGCGGTGGCCTATATCGTCGATGCTCATCGGGTGCACCAGAAGGAAATTCGGCGCATGGCGGCGACGCAGGTATTCGCCGTCGGCGAGCAAGTGCGAATCAGGGTAGCGATCATCCCAGTAGAACAGTCCGTGCTGGATCGGCAGCTTTGGCGCGTGGGTGTGGCGGTCGCGCTGTGGGTCGAAGGGTGAGCGGTTGTACAGTTCGCTCATCCAGTGATAGGCCGCCGCCGCGGTGCCCAGGTTGGCCTCGCGGGCGTAGTGGAACACGCTGCGCTGGTTGGACAGGCGGTTGACGTTGTTGTGCACGATGCCGCTATCGATCGGCGCCACGCCGGTGAGGATGCACTCGTACAGCGGCCGCGACAGCGACGGCAGTTCGCATTCCATACGGTACAGCGCGGCGCGGTCGGCCTCGACGTAGGCGTGCAAGTGGCCCATGGCGTGGTGGGCGACCTGGTAGTTGAGGCCGTCGAGCAGGACCAGGATGACGTTGTGTTGCATGATTGCTCCAGTCTTTAACCGCGTTGGCTTCTTCGCAGGCAAGCCCGCTCCCACAAGGGCTGCGCGAGCCGTGAGGTGTGCGCCGTACCTGTAGGAGCGGGCGTGCCCGCGAAAGGGCCGGATCAGGCACTACAAAAGCTAGTCCTTTATTCCATCTCGATGATCACTTGCTCCTGCCACTTCTGCGGGAGTGCCTTGGAGGTCGCTTCCCAGGCCGCGGCATCCTTGATCGGTTGTGCCGCCTTGTACTGCTCGTTCGGCAGCAGCTTGGCCTGCACATCCTCCGGCAGCTTCAGGTGCTCGGCACGGATCGGCCGCGCATGCCCCTTGGCCAGGTTGATCTGCCCGGCGTCACTGAAGATGTACTCACGCGTCAATTTGGCCGCGTTCGGGTGCTTGGCGTACTTGTTGATGATGGTGGTATAGCCGGAGATCACCGTACCGTCCGACGGGATCAGCACTTCGAAGCGCTTGGGGTCGATCTGCTCGCGGTAGCTCAGGCCATTGAAGTCCCACACCACACCGACCTCGACCTCGCCCTTCTCGATGGTCTGGATGGTCGGGTTGGCCAGCGACAGGCGCTTCTGCTGGGCCAGCTTGGTGAACAGTTGCAGGCCAGGCTCGATGTTCTTCTCGTCACCTTTGTAGGCGATGGCTGCGGCCAGCACGCCATTGGCAGCCTGGGCGGCGGTACTGACGTCACCAATGGCGACCTTGTACTTGCCTTTTTCCAGGTCATGCCAGGTTTTCGGGCGATCGCCTTCCTTGACCAGGTCCTTGTTGATGATGAAGGCAATGGTGCCGGTATAGGCCAGCGCCCAGTGGCCGTCCTGGTCCTTGGCCCACTCAGGTACCTGGTCCCAGGTGCTTGGCTTGTACGGCTGGGTCACGCCCTTGTTGGCAGCGATCGGGCCGAAGGCGGCACCAACGTCGCCGATGTCGGCACTGGCGTTGTCCTTCTCGGCTTCGAACTTGGCGACTTCCTGGGCCGAACTCATGTCGGTGTCGCTGTGCTTGAGGCCGTATTTGCTCGCCAGATCCTCCCACGTGCCTTTCCAGTTGGCCCAGGCATCGGGCATGCCCACGCTGTTGACGTTGCCTTCCTTGCGGGCGGCGTCTTCCAGGGCCTTGAGGTCGGGGCCGGCGGCCATCGCCGAGGTGCACAGGGTAATGGCCGAGCCGAGCAGTGACGCCATGAACAACTTTTTCATCCGAAGCTCCTTGGGTGGGTGCCTTTAGCGATCGTTGTTATGAATGAAGCTGTTTTGCTGAACGTTGGTCTAGGTCAGCAAAGCTTGAGCCAAGGTAGGCCGCTTGCGTGACAGTTTGATGTAGGGAAGGGCTTGCAAAGGCCTTGAAGCTACAGCGTAGACCACCCGATCACCCCGGCTCTGCTGGCTTGGCGCGTTTCTGGCAGTGATTGACCAAAGCCTTTGTCACAGGATGTTCATCAGCCCTCCCTAGGCTTGCACTATTCTCCAGAGGCCCTGTCATGGGGCTGGACTAGTCCAGATAGGTAACCTTTTGATGCAGTCGACGCCACCGCGCGCGGTAACAGCCATCTGCCATGCCCTGCAGGAGCAGATCGAGCACGGCTTGCTGGCGCCGGGCGGAAAATTGCCGGCCGAACGCAAGCTCAGCGAGGTGTTTGCCACCACGCGCATCACCCTGCGCGAAGCACTGGTGCAGCTGGAAGCCCAAGGGCTGATCTACCGCGAAGAACGGCGCGGCTGGTTCGTCGCACCGCAGCGCCTGACCTACGACCTGATCGAGCGTAGCCACTTTCATGCGATGGTGCGGGACCAGGGGCGGGAGGCCAGCACCGAGCTGCTCTCGGCGCGCCTGCAGCCGGCGTCGGCAGCCATCTGTGCACGGCTGCAACTACCGGCGCTGTCCAGCGTGGTGCGGATCTGCCGGTTGCGGCGCATCGATGGGCGGGCGGTGCTGTATGCCGAGCACTACCTCAACCCGAAGTATTTTCCCGGCATCCTTGAACAGGACCTGGCGCAGTCGCTGACCGAGATCTACGGGCGGGTGTATGGCATCGAGTACGGGCAGGTGTGCTTCGAGATCCTGCCGACCGCCTTGCCGGTGGAAGCGGCGGGTGCGCTGAAGGTCTCGGCCGGCAGCCCAGGCCTGCATATCACCCGGGTCAACAGCGACCAGCATGGGCATCTGATCGACTGTGACCTGGAATATTGGCGGCACGATGCCATTCGCATCCGCGCGCAGGCGGGCTAGCACCCTATCTGGAAGCCCCGCTCTCTGTCGCGCCACCGCCGCCGGCAGTCACCACCTGCACCGACAGCCGCGGCGTGGCCAAGTCCAGCCCGGCTTCATCAAGCTGGCGCTTCAATGCCAGGTTGAATGCCCGCGACACTTCCCACTGCTTGATGGGTGCGGTCTTGAACCGTGCCCGCAGGATCGCCGAGCCTGACTCGAAACTCTCCACCCCCTGCAATTCCAGCGGCGACCAGATGTTGCGGCGCATCAGCGGGTCATTGCGCAGCTTTTGCCCCACTTCGCGGATCAGCGTGATCGCCTGGTCGATGTTCATGCTGTGTGGGATGGCCACACGGAAGATCGCGTAGCCGAACTCACGGGAGTAGTTCTTGATGCTCTTGATCTCGCTGAACGGGATGGTGTGCACGATGCCGTCGATGTCACGCAGGCGCACGGTACGGATGGTCAGGCCTTCGACCGTGCCCAGGTGGCCGCCGACATCGACGTAGTCGTCGATCGCCAGCGAGTCTTCGATGATGATGAACAGGCCGGTGATCAGGTCGGCCACCAGCGACTGTGCGCCAAAACCGATGGCCAGGCCGATCACACCGGCACCGGCCAGCAGCGGCGTGACGTTCATGCCCATGTTGGCCAGGGCGACGATCACCGCAATGATGAAGATCACCACGAACAGCACGTTGCGGATCAGCGGCATCATGGTCTGCGCGCGGGCGTTGGCCAGGCCCCGGCGCGACCGCACCAGGGCATGGTGCACCGCCGTGTCGGCGAGGATCCACACCAGCCAGGCGACAATCAGCGTGCCGGCCAGGCCCAGCAGGCGCACGCTCACTTCATGGCCGTCGCCCTCGGCGAAGCCGATCATCGACAGGCCCCACACGCGCAGCCCCAGCTCGATGAACACCAGCCAGATGAACAGGTGTACCAGCAGGTAGCCGAAGTTGCGCAGGCGCTCGGCGTACACCGCCTGGCGCTTGCTGGCGCGTTTGGGGTTGGCGGCGTGGCGGCGCACCAGGCCGTTGAGCACCATGCACACCACCACCAGCACGGTGCACATCAGTGACTGGCGCAGAGCGGTGCTGGTGTCACCGGCGGAAATGAAGGTGGCGAACAGCGAGACCGCCACCAGGATCAGCGCCGGCACGAACCAGAAGCTGCCGAGGATCTCGATGGTGTCGCTCAGGGTGCGCCGGGTCAGGCGCCGGGCCAGGGGCTGGTTGCGGATCAGGTGGGCGATCGGCCGACGGAAGCGCAGGATGAACAGGCCAGACGACAGCGCCGCGATGACATTGGCCAGGGTCGCCAGGGCATGGGCCAAGTGGGTGCCCAGGGCGACCAGCATGCGAGGGTCGCTCATGGCCTCGCCAAAGGCGGCGAAGCTGCCGATCAGCCACAGCGGGCGGAAGGCCTGGTGGCGCAGGATATGCAGGGCTCGGTGGCGATGGGGGCCGTCGAGCAGCGAGAAAGCGATCACGCAGATGGCCGAGAAGCAGGTGCCGACCACCAGTGCATAGGCCAGCACCATGGCCAGTGATTTGCCCAGCGACGGGGGCAGGGCGAAGCTCAGGTACACGGTGAAGATCAGTGCCACCAGCCACGGCCCCAGCTTGCGCAGGGCAAAGCGCACCAGGTCCCAGGTACGGGGGTGTTGCGGCAGTTCCTCGGTCAGGCCGAAACGCACCCGCACGCGGTGGCCGACCCAGTTGAAGGCATAGGCCAGCAGGCTCCACACCGCGATGACCGCGGCAAAGCCGAAGAGGATGGCCGGCCACTGATGTACCGGCACGATCAGCTCGGTGAGTTCGGCCTGGGCCTGTTCGATTTCCTGCGACCAGCGGTAGAACGGGCTGGAGTCACCGCTGAACTGCTTTTCGAAGTCGTTGAGGGCGCCGCCGATCAGGCCCAGGACTCCCTGTTCGACGGTGGGTTGCGATTGCTTGGTGGCGTCGCGCAGCTTCTTCAGGTCGGCCAGCAGCTTGGCGCGTTGCTGGTCGTTTTCGAGGTTCTTGATCACCTCGTCCAGGGATTTGCCCAGTGGTTCGGTGGCTTCGGGCTGGGCGGGGGCGCTGGAGCCCAGCAGGCTGGGCAAGCCCGCCGCCTGGACTGGGGAAATGAAGATGAACAGCAGCAGGGCTAGGCAACGCAGAAAGGCTGGCACCGGGAAATCTACCTCAGGTCAAACGATTGACCGAGTGTAGAGGTTTATGTCGGCAGTTTCTCCAGGATCGTCCAGCAGGTGAGGCCAAAGATGCCCAGCGTGCCAACCCACATCATTACCACGCCGATGTTGCGCTCGCGCAGGCTGAAGCCGATGGTCAGCAGCATCAGGAACAGGAACACCGGCACGAACAGTGAGAGGAAGGGGGACATGGGCAGCGGTCCTTCTGCATTAGGGGCCATACAACAAGCATAGCGGGTTGGGCAGAAGGGGGATTGATCTCAGGCAGGATTTGGCCTGAGGAATTCTGGGGCTGCTGTGCAGCCCTTTCGCGACACAAGGCCGCTCCTACAGGGGGTATGCGATTCCTGTAGGAGCGGCCTTGCCGGGGCGCCGGACCGGTCGGAATGGGGTGCGCAGCGCCCCCAGGATGTCAGGGCAGTTCGCGGCTGCGGTAGAAGGCGCTCAGCACCTTCACCAGGTGCGCCAGGTCATGGCTGCCGCACAGCTCGCGGATCGAATGCATGGCAAAGGTCGGCAAGCCGATATCCACCGTGCGCACCCCCAGGTTGCTGGCCGCAATCGGCCCGATGGTCGAACCACAGCCCATGTCGCTGCGCACCACGAAGCTCTGCACCGGCACTTCCTCGGCCATGCACAGGTGGCGGAAGAATCCGGCGGTTTCGCTGTTGGTGGCGTAGCGCTGGTTGTTGTTGACCTTGATCACCGGCCCGGCGTTGAGCTTGGGCCCGTGGTTGCCGTCGTGTTTGTCGGCGTAGTTGGGGTGTACGCCGTGGGCGTTGTCGGCCGAGACCATCAGCGAACGCTGGATGGTGCGCACGTAGGCGTCGCCGTCCGGCAGCAGGCGTTGCAGGGTCTGTTCGAGCATCGGGCCGTCGGCGCCGCAGGCTGAGCAGCTGCCGACTTCCTCATGGTCGTTGCACACCAGCACGCAGGTCTCGTCGCTGTCGGCGCTCAGCAGCGCCTGCAGGCCGGCATAGCACGACAGCAGGTTGTCCAGGCGGGCGCCGGCGATGAAGTCGCCGTTCAGGCCGATCAGCGCAGCGTCCTGGGTGTCGTAGAAACTCAGCTCGTAATCCAACACCACGTCGGCGTTGAGGTCGTGCTCGCGGGCCAGCTGCTCGGTGAGCACGGCACGGAAGTCGATGCGCTCGTCACCGGCCACCTGGGCCAGCACCGGCGGCAGCTCGTTCTGCGGGTTGATCTGCCAGCCTTCGTTGGCGGTGCGGTTCAGGTGGATCGCCAGGTTGGGGATGATCGCGATCGGCAGCTTGAAATCGATCAGTTGGCTTTCTACCTTGCCGTCACGGCGGAAGGTGACGCGCCCGGCCAGCGACAGGTCGCGGTCGAACCACGGCGCCAGCAGCGCGCCGCCGTACACTTCCACACCCAGTTGCAGGAAGCCCTGGCGCTGCAGCTCGGGCTGCGGCTTGACCCGTAGGCACGGGCTGTCGGTGTGGGCGCCGACCATGCGGATGCCGTTCAGCAGCGGCGGCTGCTTGCCCAGCTTGATGGCGATGATCGAGGAGTCGTTGCGGGTAACGTAGTAGCGGCCACCGGGCACCGTGGCCCAGCTGTCACGCTCGTCCAGGCGCTGGTAGCCGGCCGCCTCCAGGCGCTGGGCCAGGCTGGCGGTGGCATGGAAGGGCGTCGGGGAGGCCTTGAGGAATTCGATCAGGCCGGTATTCAGTGCTTCGCGCATAACTCACTCCAGACAGCAGTGGCGCGAGTTTAGCGCAGATACCTTCAGAAGGGGGCAGGGCACTCGAACTTCAAGCGCTCCCCGGAAACCGGGTGGGTGAAGCTCAGCATAGAGGCATGCAGGCACAGCCGCTCATGGGCCGCCAGCGCCTCAGGGTTGGCATACAGGCGGTCGCCCAGCAACGGATGGCCGATCGACAGCATGTGCACGCGCAACTGGTGCGAGCGCCCGGTGATCGGTGTCAGCTCGACCCGGCAGTGGTCCCCGCAACGCTCGACGATGCGCCAGAAGGTCAGCGCATGCTTGCCCTGCTCATGGTCCACCACGTGCCGAGGCTTGGTCGGTGGATCGTAGCGCAAGGGCAGGTCGATGCTGCCGCTGTCCAGCGCCGGTTGGCCCCAGCACAACGCGGTGTAGGCCTTTTCGGTCTCGCGGTCGTGGAACTGGCGCGACAGTTCGCGGTGGCTATCGGCATCGCGAGCCAGCAGGATGATGCCGGAGGTTTCCCAGTCCAGGCGGTGCACGATCAGCGCGTCCGGATAGCCGTTTTCCTGCAGGCGGGTGATCAGGCAGTCCTTGTTGTCCTCGGCACGGCCGGGCACCGACAGCAGCAGGGTCGGTTTGTTGATCACCAGGATGGCGGCGTCTTCATGGAGGATCTGGATGTTCGACAGCGGCATTGCAGGTCTCATTCGTAATCGGTGCAAACTGCTGGGGCCGCTTTGCGGCCCATTCGCGACACAAGGCCGCTCCTACAGGAATCGCGTAACCCTGTAGGAGCGGCCTTGTGTCGCGAATGGGCTGCAAAGCAGCCCCAGCTTTTAGCCAGATCAGCGATCAGGCAAGGTGATGTTCAGTTCCAGAATCGAGCAGCTGCCCTGGTTTTCCAGCTCGATATGCACATCATCGTTGCCGATGTTCACATACTTGCGGATCACTTCCAGCAGTTCTTTCTGCAGTTCCGGCAGGTAGTCCGGCTCGCTGCGCTGGCCGCGCTCATGCGCCACGATGATCTGTAGACGCTCTTTCGCTACCGACGCACTGGTCTGTTTCTGCCTGCCACGAAAGAAGTCAAAAAGGTTCATGGTTTATTTGCTCCCGAAAATGCGCTCGAAGAATCCCTTCTTCTGTACATCGATGAAGCGCATCGGCTTCTCTTTGCCCAGCAGGCGGTCGACCGCGTCGCTGTAGGCCTGGCCGGCATCGCTCTGGTCGTCGAGGATGACCGGGATACCCTGGTTGGAGGCCTTGAGCACGGCTTGCGACTCAGGGATCACGCCTTTGAGCTTGATCGACAGGATTTCTTCGACGTCGGCGACGCTGAGCATTTCGCCCTTCACCACGCGCTCGGGATGGTAGCGGGTGATCAGCAGGTGTTCCTTGATCGGCTCTTCGCCGTTCTCGGAGCGGCGCGACTTGCTCGACAGGATGCCCAGCATGCGGTCCGAGTCACGAACCGAGGACACTTCAGGGTTGGTCACGACGATGGCTTCGTCGGCAAAGTACATCGCCAGGTGCGCGCCTTTCTCGATACCCGCCGGGGAATCACAGATGACGTACTCGAACTGTTCTTTCAAGTCCATCAGCACCTTTTCCACGCCTTCCTGGGTCAGCGCGTCCTTGTCGCGGGTCTGGCTGGCGGCCAGCACGAACAGGTTCTCGAGGCGCTTGTCCTTGATCAGGGCCTGCTGCAGGTTGGCTTCGCCGTTGACCACGTTGACGAAGTCGTACACCACGCGGCGTTCGCAGCCCATGATCAGGTCGAGGTTACGCAGGCCCACGTCGAAGTCGACGATGACAGTCTTGTGGCCGCGCAGTGCGAGGCCGGTGCCGATGGCGGCGCTGGTGGTGGTCTTGCCCACACCCCCCTTGCCGGAAGTAACGACGAGAATCTTGGCCAAGGTGTTTCACCCCTAAATAAGTCGGGACTCGTGTCCCAGCAAAATGCAAAAAAACGGCAACAGATAAAAAAGTTGCTCTAAAAATGACGGCAAGTATCCGTTAAAGACGGGTGATGTTCAACACGTCACCGGACAGGCTGACTTGCACGCCGGCCCCCCATAGCGGGTCGCGGCGCAGGTCTTCGCACACCTTGTACTGGCCGGCGATCGAGACCATTTCGGCGGTCATCTGCTGGCAGAAGATACGTGCCTTGGTATTGCCTTTGATCCCGGCCAGGGCGCGGCCGCGCATGGCGCCGTACACATGGATGTTGCCATCGGCGAGAAGTTCCGCACCCGGGCTGACTGAAGCGGTAACGATCAGGTCGCCACCCTGGGCATAGATCTGCTGGCCGCCGCGCACGGGGGAGGTGATGATGCGGGTAGGGCGCACCTCTGGCTCGGCTGGCGCTGGAACCGGGGCCGGCTCAGGCACGGGCTCGACCTTCTTCACCTCGGGTTCGGGCTCCAGCGGCCGCTCGCGGGCGCCGGACGGCGGCAGCACCGGCAGGTCGATGGCGATCGCCGCGGCGATGTCCTCGATGCGGTTGGCACGGATCGCCAGGGTTCGCAGGCCATGGTGGCGGCAAATACGCATCAGCCCAGGCAGGTCGATCGCCCCTTCGTCGGCCGGCAGCTTGTCCAGCGCCAGCACCAGCGGCGTGTTGCTGAAGAAATTCGGAGCCTGGGCCACTTTCGCCGCCAGTTGGCGGTCGAGGGCTTCCAGGTCGTTACGCCCCAGTTCCAGCACAGTGATGGCGAGCATGCTGCCCTTGAGCTGGAACACGGAGGCGGTGTCGGGTGTGTGGTTTGGGCTCATGGTCTGCATAGACGGCTTGTTGCGAAAAAAGTGCCCTGACTTATAGCGATAAGACCGGTTGGCCGCAACCGGTGCCGATCCGTTGTAGAATGCTCGGCCTTTGTCTTGCCGGAAGCTTCAATGGAACGCCCGCGTTTTCGACCCTATTTCCTCCACCCGCGATTCTGGGGCCTTTGGCTGGGCCTGGGCCTGCTGTGGCTGGTGGTGCAGTTGCCCTACCGTGCCCTGCTGTGGCTCGGCGGTGCCCTGGGCGTGCTGATGTACCACGTGGCCGGTGAGCGCCGGCGCATTGCTGCGCGCAACCTCGAGCTGTGCTTCCCGGAACTGTCCGACGACGAACGGCGGCGTCTGCTCAAGGCCAACTTCGCCTCCACCGGCATCGCCTTCTTTGAAATGGCCATGAGCTGGTGGTGGCCCAAGGCCCGTCTGGCGCGCCTGGCCCACATCGAAGGCCTCGAGCACCTGCAGGCGGCGCAGCAGGCCGGGCAGGGCGCCATTCTGATGGCGGTGCACTTCACCACCCTGGAAATCGGCGCCGCGTTGCTTGGCCAGGCACATACCATCGACGGTATGTACCGCGAGCACGGCAACCCGCTGTTCGATTTCATCCAGCGCAGTGGTCGTGAGCGGCACAACCTCGATTCGCTGGCCGTGGAGCGTGATGACGTGCGTGGCATGCTCAAGCTGCTGCGCTCGGGCCGGGCGATCTGGTACGCACCGGACCAGGACTACGGTGCCAAGCAGAGCATCTTCGTGCCGTTGTTCGGTATTCCGGCGGCCACGGTCACCGCGACCACCAAGTTCGCCCGCCTGGGCAAGGCGCAGGTGATTCCGTTCACCCAGAAGCGCCTGGAGGACGGCAGCGGCTATCGTCTGGTGATTCACCCGCCGCTGGAGAACTTCCCAGGTGAGAGCGAAGAAGCGGATTGCCTGCGTATCAACCAGTGGGTCGAGGGTGTACTGCGCGAGTGCCCGGAACAGTACCTGTGGGCGCACCGGCGCTTCAAGTCGCGGCCTGAGGGTGCGCCACGGCTGTACGATAAGAAAAAACGCTGATCCAGGAAGGAATCCATGGCGCCACCCCCGGTAACCGGTCTCATCCTTTCTGGCGGCGGCGCCCGCGCCGCCTATCAGGTCGGCGTCCTCGCCGGCATCGCCGAACTGCTGCCGCCCGGCGCGCACAACCCGTTCCCGGTCATCGTCGGCACCTCGGCCGGTGCCATCAACGCTGTAACCCTGGCCAGTGGCGCCACTCGCTTCAACGACGCCGTGCAGCGCCTCACCACGTTCTGGCAGAACTTCCGCAGCCGCCTGGTCATCCGCAGCGACTGGCCCGGCGTGGTTCGCCAGGCCAGCCGCTTCGTCGGCCACAACCTGCTGGGCCTGGGCGGCCAGGTGCCAGTTGCCTTGCTCGACAGCAGCCCCTTGCGTGGCCTGTTGCAGTCGCACCTGGACCTGGATGGCATTGGCCATTCCATCGCCGCCGAGCAACTGCGAGCAGTTGCCGTGACCGCATTCGGCTATGAAAGCGGCCAGGCAGTGACCTTCTACCAAGGCCGCGGCACCATTGATGCCTGGCTGCGCCACCGCCGCATCGGTGTGCCGACGCCGTTGACAATCGATCACCTGCTGGCCAGCGCCGCTATCCCGCTGCTGTTCGCCCCGGTGCGCCTGGGCGACGAGTACTACGGTGACGGGGCGGTGCGCCAGTCGGCGCCGATCAGCCCGGCCCTGCACCTGGGGGCCAGCCGCGTGCTGGTGGTCGGGGTCAGTGGCAACCCGCAGCGCCCGGCGGCGCCACTGCCGACCCAACGTGTGTTCAGCGGCCAGCAGCCGAGCCTGGCGCAGATCGGCGGTCACATGCTCAACAGCACCTTCATCGACAGCCTCGAGGACGATATCGAGTTGCTGCAGCGGCTCAACCACCTCAGCCGGCTGTTGCCGGCGCACCTGGATGCACGGCGCCTGGGGCTGGCGCCGATCGAGGTGCTGGTGGTAGCGCCCAGCCAACCGCTGGACGAGATTGCGGCGCGGCACCGGCGCGAGTTGCCGGCGGCATTGCGCCTGTTCCTGCGCGGTCCGGGGGCAACCCGGACCAGCGGGGCAGGGGTGTTGAGCTATCTGCTGTTCGAGGCCAGCTACTGCAGCGAGCTGATCGAACTGGGGCGGCGCGATGCCCTGGCCAAGAAGCGCGAGCTGTGCCAGTTCCTGGGGATTTGATGTTGCCTGTACTGGCCTCTTCGCGGCTAAAGCCGCTCCCACAGGTACTGTGCAGGTCTCAGGCCTGAGGTGATCCCTGTGGGAGCGGCTTCAGCCGCGAAGAGGCCAGGCCTGCTTACTCGGCTATCTGCAACTTGCGCGCCTGGGTATACACGTACCGCACCTTTTCATACTCGAACGGCGAGTTGAGCTGCCCATAGCGGAATTTGGTGGTGTAGCGCTTGTCCACCACACGCAAGGCGAAGATCTCCGGGTGATTTTCGCTGGCCTCGGCCACGTTCAGGTAGTTGACCGCCTGCTCGCCGGCATAGTCCACCACCAGCCCGGTGGTGTCACGCAGGTTCGACGGGCCGAGCACCGGCAGCATCAGGTACGGTCCTTCCGGCACGCCATAGAAGCCCAGGGTCTGGCCAAAGTCCTCGCTCTGGCGCGGCAGCCCCATGCTGGTGGCCGGGTCCCACAAGCCCCCCACGCCGATGATGGTGTTGAACATCAGCCGCGCGGTGATCTCCGCCGACCGCTTGGCCTTGAGCTGCAGCACGCTGTTGAACAGGTTCGGCACGTCACCCAGGTTGTTGAAGAAGTTGCTCACCCCGGTGCGCACGAAGCTTGGCGTGACGTACTGGTAGCCGCTGACCAGTGGCAGCAGCACCCATTGGTCCAGGCGGTAGTTGAAGTGGTAGATGCGCCGGTTCATCGATTCCAGCGGGTCGTACACGTTCAGTGCTTCCAGGGTCGAGCGTTCGAACTCGCGTTGGTCGAGCCCGGGGTTGAATTTCAGTTCGCGCAGCGGGTCGATGAAGCCGTCGGCCTCCGGTGTCAGCGGCGCCTGGGTGACTTGCGGGTCGGCTTCGACCACGCTGGCCCGTGGCGCGGTTTCTGCAGCCAGGGCATTGCCGGCGACGACGAGCAGCGCGGTGGCGAGGAGGAGTTGGTTAGCCACGGAAGAACTCCAGCATGGCGTCGCTGTTGACGCGGTAATTGAGGTTGCCGCAATGGCCGCCATGGGGGTAAAGGGTCAGCCGGTCGCCGAACACCTTGCGAAGGAAACCAATATCGCCAGGGCCGAGGATGACGTCGTCAGCGTTGTGCATCACGGCGATCTTGTCGCTCTTGTGCAGGTAGTCCTCCAGGGCATACAGGCTGACCTGGTTGACCAGTTGCAGGATGCTGTTGCCATCGGTGCGGGCGCGCCACATCGGGATCACCTGCTCGGTCATGTAGCAGTCGAAGTCGCACTGCAGGGCCCGCTTGAAGAACGGCGTCAGGCTGCTGCCCTCGGTGATCGGGAACTTCGGCGGAATGATCAGGCCGCGGCGGTTGATCAGGTCGGAGGTGAAGGCGATGTCGGCCGCCGAGAAGCGGAACGAGGTGCCGATGAGCATGGCCATCTGTTCGTTGGACAGGTGCTGTTTCGACTGCTGGAAGTCGTACAGCAACGCGTCGTTGAGGTCGATGTAGCCCTTGTCCTGGAAGTAGCGGGTGAGCTTCTCGAGCATCAGCTCATAGAAGGTGGTGCTGCGGTCGATGCCCTTGACCTGAGTCTGCACCAGCTTGTCGAGGTTGTTGATCGAGGTGTACAGGTTGACCGGCGGATTGAGCAGCAGTACGCGCTTGAAGTTGAAGCTGCGACGGGTTTCGTCGAGGTGGCTGACGAAGGCGGCGTCCAGCGCGCCCAGGCTGTAGCCGGTGAGGTAGTACTCGCTGACCGGCAGGCGTGGGTGCTGGGCACGCACGGCCTGCATCACCCGGTACATGTCTTCGGCGTCTTCCTGGCTGACCCCGGGAGTGGCGAAGCGCGAGGCGGCGCTCATGAAGTCGTAGCTGGTCGGTGACGACAGCTGCACCACGTGGAAACCGGCCTGGTAGAACAGCTTCTTGAGGTATTCGTTGATGCTGCTGGAGTAGGGCGCACCGGTACCCGCGATGAGGAAGATCAGCGGCGCTTCGTGGTCCTGGCGTGCCAGGCGGTACTTGAGCTTTTTTACTGCCCAGAAGTTGTCGGGCAGGGTGAACTCGCGCTCGGGGCGCAGGTTCAGGCTGTAGTCGGACTGGTTGATCTCATCGTCGCTGGGCAGCGTCGGGCGCTGCTCTGGCGGCGTGGTGGCGATGGTCGCCTCGAACGGGTTGGTCAAGGGGTAGCCGTAGCTTGCGGCGTCGATATCCCGCGCAGATGCGGCCGCAGCCATGAGCAGGCCGCCAAGAAGGGCGGCGAGGCGCCAAGATCGAAGCATGTATTCCCCCAGAAAGATCAAGGTCGAGCAGTACGCAGGCTAGGACCACGGTTGCCTGGGCAAAGTTGCCGAGTGCGGTGGCCTTTGGTGTGCTTGTTATCTGCAACATAGCTGCAGGGTTGTCATTTTGCCTTACAACAAGGCTTGGGCGATCATGGATGATTTCGATTACCGCTATTGGAGAATGGGATGTCTCGATCGCTGCCGACCGCTCTGTTGCTGATGTTTCTGGCCCTATGGCTGGCGGCCAGTTATGGCGTGCGCTATGGCTTGATGGAAGACGGACAGTGGGTCGGGCTGTGCGTGGAGCCAGGCGACCACTGGCAGTGCCAAATACGCGCATGGTTGGGGTTGGGTATTCACTTTCAGGTGATGGCCTGGGCCGGGTTGGCGCTGGCGTTGCTTGCCCAGGTCATTGCCGGTCGTGGAGGTTGGTGGCTGGCGGTGTTGGCGCTGGTCTTCGGTATCCCGGCGCTGGTGCTGTACACCGCCAGCATCGCGGTGTTCGTGGTGGTGCTGGCGGGGTTGCGGCTGGCCCGGCAACCCGCAGCATGAAAGGCTACGCGGTCTGTGTAGGAGCGGCCTTGTGTCGCGAAAGGGCCGCGCAGCGGCCCCAGCAATTTCTCTTGCGATGCTGAGATCCTGGGGCCGC